>JAQBQL010000295.1 GCA_028287035.1 Labilithrix sp.
ATAATCAGAATACTGGTGCCTCCGAAAAATTGAGCTGTATTCGGCGGAATCTGCCAGATATAAGTCATGATCTGAGGAACAATGGCTACCGCCGTAAGGAAGATAGCCCCGGCGAAAGTGAGCCGGCTCATGGTGTAATCCAAAAAGTCCGCTGTAGGTTTTCCTGGGCGAATGCCCGGAATATAGCCGCCATTGGATTTTAAGTCTTCCGAGATCTGCGTTGGCTGGAACATGGTGGCCACCCAGAAATAAGCGAAGAAGAAAATCAGCACTGCGTAGATGGCCCAATGCCATGGTCCATTGTCGCTGAGGATCCGATACAGGCTGTTTGCCCACTCACTGTTCGGGAACGCATAACGGGCGATCATTGGAGGGAAAGAAATGATGGCGCTGGCGAAAATGATTGGCATGACGCCTGAATAGTTCAGACGCAATGGGAGGTGGGTTGACTGGCCACCGAAAACTTTGCGACCGACCATGCGCTTTGCGTACTGGACAGGAATCTTACGAGTAGCCTGGGTCAGCGAAATGATCGCCATGATCGTGAAGATAAAGAACACGAGGAACAGCACCACGATGATGGCGTTCACAGGGTTCGCTGAAGCAGAAGTGATGTAGGTTTTCCACACCGTCACCAATGCACCGGGCAGTTCACTCAAAATATTAACGGAAATGATCAGGGACGTTCCATTTCCGATGCCGCGTTCCGTGATTTGCTCACCCAGCCACATTGTGAACATGGTGCCGGCAGTCATGATGGTGATCGCCAGGAAGAAGAAACCGAATCCGGGTTCTGGAACAAGTTTACCACCCGTCTTGACCACATAGTCATGCAGACCCGGCAGCATTGGATTGTCCTTCTGATTGACCAAGCCCTTGGCGAGCAGGTAACCTTGAATGATACAAAGCACGATTGTGACGTAGCGTGTATACTGGCTGATTTTTTGACGTCCTCCAGTTTCACGAGCCAGCTTGCTCATCTTGGGAACCACGGCGGTCAGCAACTGAATCATGATGCTGGCGCTGATGTAGGGCATGATGCCCAAAGCAAGGACAGCACAATTTTTCATGCCTCCACCACTGAAGACAGTCAGCAGGCTGGTGAGCGCGTCACCGGCGGTCCGACCGCTCTCCTTAAGCCATCCCTGAACGGAGACTGGATTCACACCTGGAAGTGTGATCGAAGCACCGATCCGAATGATGGCGATCATCGCCAGGGTGAAGAGAACCCGCGAGCGAAGCTCGGGGATTTTGAACATATTGGCAAAGGCAGATAACATGCTGGAGGAAACGGTAAGTTAAGGAAATGTCAAAAGCGGGGGATGGCGAACAGAAAAGCGGCAAGGCAGACGCAAATTGTCTGCCTTGCCGATAAATTAAGGACGCCGAAGAGGTCGCATCAGGCTTGAGCGGCCGTCTTCTTAGGCTTTGCGGTGTAAGTGCCGCCAGCCTTTTCGATCTTTTCTTTGGCAGATGCGCTGACGCGGTCTGCAACAACAGTGAATTTCTTGGTCAGATCACCATTGCCGAGGATTTTGATGCCATCCCAGCGACCGCCCTTGACGAGCTTGGTTTCGCGGAGGGATTCTTCATTGATGGTAGCACCCTCTTCGAAGACTTCTTCAAGTGCGCTCACATTCACTTCAGCCCAGCGGTATGCGAAGGCGGAATTGTTGAAGCCCTTCTTGGGGAGACGACGGTGCATTGGCATCTGACCGCCTTCGAATCCGATGCGGATGCTGCCGCCGGAGCGGGCATTCTGGCCTTTGTGGCCCTTGCCGCTCGTCTTGCCGTGGCCGGAGCTTTCGCCGCAACCGAGACGCTTGACGCGGTGCTTGGCACCGGGACGCGGTGCGAGTGTGTTCAGTCTCATGATGGAAAAGTAAGTAAGTGGATTCTAAAATTAGAGGGCCTTTTTCTCAGGCAGTTTTTTGCCACGGGCCGTCATCAGCTGTTCCCGTGTGCGGAGGCCCAGAAGCGCTTCGATGGTTGCTTTCACAACGTTCGTGGCGTTTTTGGAACCAAGGTTTTTGGCGATCACATCCTTGATGCCTGCGGCTTCGCAAACAGGACGCACACCGCCGCCGGCGATGATGCCTGTTCCCGGACCAGCTGGCTTCAGCATGACACGTCCGCCGCCGAAGCTGCCGATGATTTCATGCGGAATGGTTGCTTCGCGGAGATTGATTTTGATGAAGCGGCGACGGGAAGCCTCACTGGCCTTCTTGATCGCGTCTGAAACTTCATTGGCTTTGCCGAATCCGATTCCGATGCTGCCTTGCTTGTCACCAGTGATGACGAGAGCAGAGAAGCTGAAGCGGCGACCACCCTTCACCACTTTGGCGCAGCGATTGATGGAGACGACTTTTTCGATGTACTCGCTGTTGCCGCGATCATCGCCGCCGGAGTTTCTGTTACCTTTTTCGTATGCCATAAATAGGGAGTGTTAGAATTGGAGTCCGGCTTCACGGGCGGCATCGGCGAGCGCCTTGACCTTGCCGTGGTATTGATGGCCTCCACGGTCAAACACGACGGTGGTGATGTTGGCGGCTTTCGCCTTGTCTGCAATCGCTTTCCCAATGGTTTGGGCTGTGGCGATATTTGCGAGGGCATTGCTGCCCTTTTTGACTGTGGTTGCTGCCGCGATGGTGTGGCCGGCGACGTCATCAATGACTTGGGCAGTCACATTGCGATTGGAAAAATAGACAGCCAGACGCGGACGCTCGGCGGTGCCGCTGATCTTGCGCCGAACGCGCTTGTGAATGCGCAGGCGGATTTCTTTGCGTTTAATTTGCATGGGAAAAATTGGTGTTTGAAAATGGATTGAAGAAGGGAAACCAGATTACTTGGATTTCTTGCCTTCCTTGCGGCGGATGACTTCGCCAACGTAACGGACGCCTTTTCCTTTGTAGGGTTCTGGCGGGTAGTAGCTGCGAACGTCTGCGGCGAGCTGGCCGACGCGCTGTTTGTCGATGCCTTCAACCTGAATCTTGGTGTTGTCTGTGACAGTCACCTTGATGTCGGTTGGGATCGGGTGCAGCAATGGGTGGCTGTAACCGAGGCTGAGGTCGAGCTTGTCTTCTTTGACGGCGGCACGAAAACCGACGCCATGGATTTCAAGGTTCTTTTTGAAGCCTTCGCTGACTCCAATGATCATATTGGAGATCAAACGCTGGCTTGTGCCGTGGAGAGCCTTGATGCGGCGCTCGTCGTTCTTGCGGCTGATGGTGACCGTGCTGCCTTCCTGGGTGAAGGAGATTCCTTCAGGCAGGGTGTGGCTGAGTTTGCCCTTGGGTCCTTCAACCTTGATCAGGGGGCCGTCAGCTTTGAGCGTTACCTGTGCGGGAACGGAGATGGTTTTATTTCCTACGCGGGACATGATGGATGGGTGCGCTGGGGTGAAAAATTGGGGTTTACCAAACGATGGCGAGGAGTTCTCCGCCAACGTTTTGCTTGCGGGCTTGAGCGCCTGTCATGACACCCTTCGGGGTGCTGAGAATGGAGATGCCGAGGCCATTGAGAACCTTGGGGATCTCGCCGGAGCCAACGTATTGGCGCATACCTGGGCTGGACATGCGTTTCAGGTCGTTGAGGACCGGTGTGGCACCGTTGTATTTGGCTTTCACCTTGAGAACAGGGTGAGCGCCGGTGGTTTCAACTTCGAATCCCCAGATGTATCCTTCTTCTTGAAGAACACGGGCGATTTCCGCCTTCAGCTTGCTGTAGGGGGCGATGAAGTCTTGCTTCTTGGCACGGCTGGCGTTTTTCCAGCGGGTCAGAAAGTCAGAGATTGGATCGGTAAGAACGGCCATAAAATTGAGTTTTGTCTGCTTTTAGAAAGGGTGGCAGTTGTTAGTTGGCAGCAGCAGCGGCGGCTTCTTTTGCAGCAGCGGCGTCGCTTTCCTTTTGGGCGGTGGAACGACTGTCACGGAAGGGCATTCCAATGGCACGAAGGAGCTCGCGGCCATGGTCGTCTGTCTTGGCAGAGGTGATGATGCAAACATCAAAACCCAGCTGGCGCTTCACTTCGTCAATTTTGATTTCAGGGAAGATGGATTGGTCAGTGATGCCGAGAGTGTAGTTGCCACGGCCGTCAAAGGCACGTGGGCTGACACCGCGGAAGTCACGAATCACAGGGATCGCGATCTTCACCAGGCGCTCAAGAAATTCATACATGATGCGACCGCGGAGGGTCACTTTCACGCCGACGGCTTCGTTTTCACGGAGTTTGAAGT
>JAQBQL010000285.1 GCA_028287035.1 Labilithrix sp.
CTCGAACTGGACCAGTTATTACACTGGCCGCGTGGTGCAGGCGCTTGATGTCAGAAGCGTGACATTTGCCATCGGCAGCTTCCCGAGCACGCTCGCACCAGCCACTGGCAAGACAAGAGTCAGCCAAGGCAAATATGTCTTTAACGACCTTCCGGCTTCTCTTCAGAAGCGCTTCCGGTATGATCCACTTTCACAGAAATTGGAGTTCTCTGGCTTTGTGAATGACAAGGCAATCGGGGACAACACGCTCACTGCTGCTCCTTCCGCGGTCTATGTTCTGGAGCCAAACATTTTGAACGCAGATGACGTCGCTGCCCTGAAAAGTCTGGCGACTGGAAGCACCGCATGGATTGCGGCGATCGACAGCCTCGCGGCAGCCAGCAAAGATCCCAATGGTCTCAACAACGCAGCCATCCCATATGCTGTGGGCCTTGCGGCAAGGGGAACCAACGGCGTTCCCGCAAGATCTTTCGGTCCCGGTCTGGCCTTGGTTCCCAATGACGGATTGCTCAACCCAACTGGCAAACTCGCCGATGGCGTGACTCCCATCCCGGCAGAAAGCTGGATCACTGTGGTCGAGAACAACGATCTGTCACTGGATGGATCTCCCATCACTCCACACATCATCAAGGTGGATCGCACGCAGCGTTATCGCGGCTCCATCAAAACAATTTTGTCCGACAATGTGTTCGACGAAAATGTCGTGCTTCGTCACACCGGCGATTTCGGAACCAAGGCCGGCGATCTCTACTTCGAATGGTACTACCGTCCTGATGATGGCAGCCTGAACGTCCCACCTCCGGATCTCCTCAAGCCTGGCACCACGAATCCATGGAAACTGTTTCCCGATCCCACCGGCAGGCAGGGCCTCGGCAGGTATGAAATCACATTGAAGGGAAATCCGAACGCTCCTGAAACCTTGCTCGCAGACTCTTGGTGGTTTGTCCGTTATCGTCACAAGAATGATGTCGCCAGCGGCACGAACTGGCTGCCAAACAACACCGCTCCCACAGGCACGAAAAAGTATGACTGGGCTGGCGCTGGAAATTCTGATCCGCTGCATGACTTCGACTTGGATGGCGTGCTGGACTATCGCGCCCAGTTGTCCTCCGGCTGGATCAAGCGGGTGCTTGATGCGGTGAATCCGTATGAAGCGCGCATCCGCAATTTCGAAGGTGAAAATCCCGCGACCATCAGCAGCATGATTTCCCAATTCGGCCCTCGTTATGAGGGGCCGGTGGCGCTGAATCCGGCCAAGGATGTGATCGAAAATGTCGGATTGATTGAACTCTACGAAACGATCTTGAATCGTGGCAAGAGCCTGAGCATTGACCTGTCACAACCGGTTTCCACGCCTGCCATCAGCAATGCCCTGCAGCTTGCCTCCACAAGGCTTGCCGACTTCTACACCCTGCTGGGAAATGAGGCTTACACAGATGCCCAGGATCCAACGATTGGTTTCGGCAGCGACAGTGTGGACTATGGCAGCCTCGCACCTGCGGTGTTCGCATTTGAAAACCAGCAGCCTGATTTGATCAGTGAAGAACTGAGTCTGCTTCATGGTGTGGACGACTACTTTGCACGTCCAGTTTACAACCGCCTGTTTTGGAATTTCACCAAGGGAGAAGGGGAGGCGGCTTACGCCATGAACTACAACATCAGCGACGTCAATCAGGATGGATTCATCAATGAGGCCGACGCCATGAAGCTTTATCCCATGGGCCATGGAGATGCCTGGGGTCACTATCTGACGGCATTGAAGTATCAGTACAATTTGCTGCGCCAGCCCTATTTCAACTGGGTGTCACGCGCTGAGTCTTACAACCTGCAGGACATCACCATCACGGTCGACTTCCTTGATGAACGTAAATTTGCCTCCACTGCTGCTGCGAAGGCAAAGGCAGGCGCGGAAATTGTGAATCTGACTTATCGGGACAAGTTCGTCGAAAGTCCGGAAGCGCAGTGGCAGGGTTACACGGACACGAATGCTGACCGGGCCTGGGGCGTGGACGAATGGTCACGCCGCGCCGGCCAGGGAGCTTACTTCGACTGGATCACGGCGAATGCGCTGCTTCCAAGCGAGCATCCGAACACAACGTTGGAAGGCGTCCGCAAAGTGGATCGGGAGAACAACTCGGACATCGCGGTCATCTCCGCGAACCTCTCTGCCATTCAGACCACGATGGACAATTCGAATCGCGGGCAGAATCCGCTGGGCCTGTCACGCAATGCGCTGGTCTTCGACATTGATCCGACATTCTTGGAAGTCGGCTCCACGGCGCAAATTGGAACACGCGCGGTCCAGGGTCTGCTCCATTTTGACCAGATCTACGAGCGCTCACTTAAGATGCTGGAGAACGCCCAGGCCATTTGGGACAATGCAAACGAGTCGCGCAACATGCTGCGCCAGCTTGGCAACAGCGAGACAGAATTCCGCAACGCCACATTCCAGGAAGACTTGTCGTATCGGAACCAGTTGATTCAGATCTTCGGCAAGCCTTATCCAGGAACGGTCGGGCCGGGCAAGATTTATCCA
>JAQBQL010000192.1 GCA_028287035.1 Labilithrix sp.
TGCCCACGCGAGCGCCGCCGCCGCGCCCCCGGCCTCCTCGAGGAGCCGCGACAGATGCATGCATAGTGCAGGCGTCGGTCCGGCGACGCTCGCCGCGCGATCCAGCGCGGTGATCGCCATGTGCCGGCTGTCGTGGGGCAGCTCCGCGCCGTCGCCCGAGAGCGAGGCAGCGAGCGCCCGGAGCGCGCGCGCGTCCCCCTCGCCCTCGCGGCACGCCTGCTCGGCGGCTCGCCGCGACGCGGCCACGTCGAAGGCTCGCAGGCGCTCCGACGCGACGGTGGCGAGCGCCGCCGCCGTGGCACGCGGGAACGAGGGCGCCACCGCCGCGAGCGCCAGGCCGTGCGCCGCCTCGTCGTGGGCCGCAGCGGCGGTGATCCAGGCGACCGCCGCTGCCCAGGGCGTGCCGCCGGCGAGCCCGCGCGACGCGAGCCGTGACGCCGCGGAGAGGTCCCCGGCACGCCGCAGGGCGGCGGTCATCCCGAGCCGCTCCCGGAGCGTCACGTCGCCCGACGAGCGCTGCGCGCAGAGGCGCTTCACCGCGTCGAAGTCACAGACGCGCTCCGCGACCCGCAGCGCCTCCGCGACCGTCGCCCCTCCGTCGTCCGACGCGTCGGCGCGCAGCAGCGCGAGCTCGACGAGGACGACCGCGAGCTCACGCGAGCGCGCCGGCGTGCTGCGGAGGAGCCGGACGAGCGTGGTGAGCGCGTCCTCGCGGTCGGGGCCGCTCGCCCCCTCGAGCGCCGCGAACGCTTCACGGATGGTCCGCTCGTGCGCGCGCGCGCCGTCCTCGAAGCGTGCTGCCAGCGAGCGTGCGTGCTCGTCGTCCCGGTCGAGCATGCCGACGAGCTCGCTCGCCCAGTGCCCGAGCGGAGCGTCGCCGCTGCCCTCGGCGTGATCGGCCAGCGCGCGCGCCGCGGCCAGCCGCGCCGCGCGGTCGGTGGTCGCGCCGTAGGCGGCATCCCCGAGCGCGGCACGCACGAGCGCCTCGACGAGCCACACGCTGCTCGCGGTTTGCGCGCGCAGCGCATGGAGCGCGTCGGCGTTCGTCGGATCCGCGGCGACACTGCGGGCGTAGGCCGCGACGGCGCGCTCCGGCGAGGCGAGCGGCCCCGAGAGCAGGCGCCCGAGCTCGGCCCAGTGACGCGCCGCCTCGGCCTGGCCCTCGGCCCGCTCGGCGCGGAGCTCGAGATGAACGGCGAGCGGCTCGAACGCCGAGCTACGCGCGAGGAGATCCTCGAAGGCGGTCCGCCCCGGCTCCTCGGTCGATGCGTCGAGCCCCTCGTCGAGCGCCGCCGCGAGCGCACGCGCGACGTCCCCCGTCTCCAGGGCGGCGGCGCGTCGACGTGCGTGGACCTCGAGGGCCTGCGCCGCGTCCACCTTGCCGAGCGCCACCGCATGCGCGCGGAGGACCTCGTCGGCGGCCGACGCGCGGTCCTCACCCTGGAGCGCGGCGACGAGCGCCGCAGTCGCGAGCGGGCTCGTCGGATCGATCTCGAAGGCGCGGAGCAGGTCCTCGGACTCCGCCGAAGCATCCCCGGCCGCAGCGCGGCGCCGCGCGGCGTGCACGTACGCGTCGGCGCGCGTGCGGGCAGCCGCCGCGTCGTCCGGGTTCCCCGCGCCGAGCGCGCCGAGCAGCTCGAGCGGCAGGGCGTCGGACGGGTCGAGCTCCGCGGCCTCGCCGAGCGCCTCCTGCGCGCCGTAGTCGTCGCCCGACCGCGCGTGGAGGAGCGCGATCCGGAGGAGGACCGCGGCGGCGCGCGCGGCGCTCTCGGGACGCGGCAGCTTGCGGAGCTCGGAGGCCGCCAGCCCGTGCTCGCCCAGCCCCTCCAGCCACCCGACGAGCGCGTGACGGAGCTCGGGATCGTCGGCGGCGGCGAGCGTCCGGAACGCCAGCTCGACCGCCGCATCCATCTCGACGTCGCGCGCCGCGAGCCGCTCCGCGAGCTCGCGTCCGAAGGTCTGCTCCTCGACGGGGTCACCGAGAATGCGCGCGAGCTCGAGCCGGGCGCGGAGCTGGGCCTCCTCGGCGACGCGCCCGGCGCGGCGGGCGAGCGGAGGGCTCGCGAACGTCATCGACCGGACGCGCAGGGGCAAGGGCGCGTCGGGCGGCAGCGAACGGTGGCCGGCCCCCTCGCCGAGGCCGGTCCCCGCGCCGTGGCCGCTCCCGTTCGTGCCCGACGCGCTCATTTCACCGTGACGGCGAAGGGTACCGCGACGAGCACGCGCTCCCGCGGCGAGTCGACGAGCGGCGCCATGCTGGAGACGAACGGCACCGCGTCGGGCGCGAGACGCTCCAGCACCGTCATCGGCGAGGGCAGCGCGGCTGCCTGGACGCGCGACTCCGGCGCCTGACCGCCGCCGGGCTCGAGCGCCTCGAGCAGCGTGGGCTTCTGCCCGATGACCGCGACGCGCGCCGCGTCCGGGAGCTTCGCGAGCTCGCGCGCCTTCGCGATGGCCGCGGTGAGCCCGCCGATCTCGTCGACGAGGCCGCGCTTCTTGCCCTCGAGTCCGCCGAACACCTTGCCCTCGGCGCTCTCGGCGACCTTCTCGCGGCTGATGGTGCGGCCGCGCGTGCTCCGGCCCTCGGACACGCGCGCGAGGAAGAGCTCGTAGACGCTGGTCATGCCCTCGCGCATGCGCTGCCTCGTGGGCTCGTCCCACTTCGAGAAGAGCGACTCGTGCGCGGCGCGCGCGCCGGCGCCTTCCCTCTGCGTGTTCGCCGCGAACGTCTCGGCGTGGATGCCGAAGCGCTCGAGCGCGTCGCCGACCGACACCTTGCCGCCGACCACGCCGATGGAACCGACCATGCTCATCGGCTCGGCGAAGATGAAGTCGCCGGCGCTCGCCAGGTACATGCCGCCGGACGCCGCCATGTCACCGACGCTGAAGACGAGCGGCTTCTTCTTCCGGACGCGCATCAGGTGGTGCCAGATGAGATCGCTCGCGAGCGCGCTGCCGCCAGGCGAGTCGATCCGGATGACGACCGCCTTCACGTCGTCGTCCTTCTCGAGCTGGCGCAGCGTGCGGTCGACGTCCTTCTCGGCGATGCCGCTACGGCTCCCGAGAATGCCGCCGCCCGTGGTCATCGCGATGCTGCCGGTGAGCCGGAGCAGCGCGATCGGGCCGCTGTCGCCGGACTCGCCGGCGAGGGCGCGCACGAGCTCCTCGAGATCGCCGTCCTTCTCCTCGGCGCCGGGGCCGAAGACGACCTCCTCCCGGACGGCCCCCGACTCCTTCTTCACCGCGCCGAGGGCGTCGATCGCGTAGCCGACCTCGTCGGTGAGCCCGAGCTCCTTGGCGCGGTTCGGCGAATACGGACCGTCCTCGAGGATGTCCGCCATGTTCGGGCGGGGACGCGCCTTCGTGATCGCGTCGAGCCACGCGCTGCGGAAGTCGACGAGCACGCCGGTGAGCGAGGCGCGCGCCTCCGGGCTCGGACCGTCACGCGTGAGCGGCTCCTCCGCGCCCTTGAACTTGCCGACCTGCAGGATGTCAATCGAGAGCTTCAGCTCGTCGGCGAGCAGGCGGTGCATGTAGAGGATCTGCGCCGCGATGCCGACCGTCTCCACGCCGCCCGCCGGCGATACGTAGATCTTCGAGCAGCCGCGCGCGGCCGCCATGAACGTCGCGTTCGAGAAGTCGTCGCCCTGGCAGTAGACCTTCTTCTTCGCCTTGAGGGCCTCGAGGCGCTCGCCGATCTCGGAGGCGCGCGCCGCTCCGATGCCGGCGCTGCCGAACTTCACGAGGACCGCGACCGTGCCCTTGCGCGACTCGCCGGCCTGCTCGTCGATCACGCGGAGGAGCTCGTCGAAGCTGCGGCGACGTCCCACCGGCCCGAAGAGGCTCGCCGCCTCCTGCTCGGGAGCGCCGCTCGACAGGTCGATGACGGCGATGGCCGGCCCCGTCTTGCGCGGCCGCTCCTCGCCGGGGGTCCCATCGGCGTTCGGGCTCGGACGGCCCTCGCAGGCCGCGGTCGTGACGAGGGCAAGGAGCGCCGCGGCGCTCGCCAGGCGGCGCAGCATTCTCATCGAGGTCCTCGTCCTGGAAGGAGTGGTCATCCGCCGCCTCCGAGATCGGGCGGCGAGGCCGTCGGCGTGCCCGTCGGGTCGGGTGCGTCGACCGGCTCGGCGGGCTTCGGCCTCCCGCCCCCGCCGTCGACCCGCTGCTTCACCCGCGCGGGGTACGTCCCGTCGGGGAAGCGGTCGACGATGTCCTTGTAGCTCTTCATCGCGGAGGCTCGGTCGCCCGACTCCCACTCCACGTCGGCCAGGCCGACGAGCGCGGGCACGTAGCTCGGATTGATCGAGACTACACGCTTGTAGGACGCCCGGGCCCCATTCAGGTCGCGCCTCGCGTGCGCGACCGCGGCGAGGCCGCTGAGCGCTTCCGTATCGTTCGGGTTCTTCTCGACGGCGGACGTGAAGAGGGCCTGCGCCCGCGGATAGTCACCCCGCACGCGCGCGGCGTCGCCCAGGACGACGAGCTGGCGCGGATCGGTCGGCATCTTCCCCCGCCCCTTCTTGTCCTTGCCGCCCGGGCCGGCGTCCGCTGCGCCACCGTCGAGGTCCGCCGCGACGGCGGGGCCGGCCGCAGCGGCGTAGGCACGCAGGAGCGGGAGGAGCGGGTGCGGACGCGGGAGCGACGCGAGCCGCTCCACCTCGGCCCTGGCGCCGGCCGCATCGCCGGAGCGGGCGAGCGCATAGACCAGCGCGGCGCGGCCGCGGCCCGGCCCGGACTCGGCGTTCGCGGCGAGGCGCAGCCGCTCGGTGACCGTCGACCACAGCGGCGCTTCCTCGGCGAGATCGAGCGCGGCGAGCACGTAGGCGGTCTCCGCCGAGGGGGCGTTCACCTTGCCGACGAGGGCGCGCGCGCCTTCGCGGTCGCCCGTGATCCGGAGCGCGTCGATCCGGGCGCGCAGCGCGCTGGCGTCGTCCGGCGAGGCCGCGACCGCGGCATCGGCCGC
>JAQBQL010000218.1 GCA_028287035.1 Labilithrix sp.
CCGCCACCGCGCGGGCCTGCGTCGTCCTGTGGATCCCCTGCACGATCGTGGTGATCGCCTCGACGTGGCTGCTCGGTCCGCTCGGCGTCGAGGCGGAGCTCATCGGCCCGGCCCGCGCGTTCGTGATCGCGCAGAGCCCGACGATGCTGCTCTTCCCGCTCTTCCTCGCCGCGAAGACCTTCCTCCAGGCGCACGGCCGCACCTGGCCCGCGCTCGCCTCGGCCATCGCTGCCAACGTCGCGAACCTCGTCATCTGCAACGTGCTCGTCCGCGGCGAGCTCTCCCTCGGCCCCCTCGGGCGCGTTGCCCTTGGCACGCGGCCCCTCGGCGCATTCGGGGCGGGGCTCGCGAGCTCGATCGCGAGCGTTCTCCTCGTCGCCGGCCTCTTGCCCTTCATGCTGAAGATGCGGCCGCGCGAGGCCGCGGGCCGCGCCGCGTCGCCGGTCAGCGTGTGGCGTGTGCTCCGGCTGGGCACGCCGATCGGCCTGCAGATGCTCGCCGAGATCGGCGTCTTCTCGCTCGTCGCCGTCCTCGCCGGCCGCCTCGGCAAGGTCGCGGTGAGCGGTCACCAGATCGCGATCGGCCTCGCGAGCTTCACGTTCATGGGCGTGCTCGGCATCAGCGGCGCCACCGCGGTCCGCGTCGGGAATGCGGTAGGCAGCGGCGCCTCGGCGCGGCTCCCGGGCCTCCTCGGCATCGCTCTCGGGGCGGCCTTCATGGTGGTCACCGGCCTCGTCTTCGTCCTGATGCCGGGGCCGCTCGTCGGCCTGTTCACCGACGATCCAGCGATCGCCGAGCTCGCCGCGAGCCTCCTCGGCGTCGCCGCGATGTTCCAGCTCTTCGACGGCGTGCAGGGCGTCAGCGCCGGCGCCCTCCGCGGGGCGGGCGACGTCCGCTTCTCGTTCCTCGCGAACGTCGGCGCGCACTGGCTGGTCGGCCTGCCGCTCGCGCTGCTCTTCGGCTTCGGACTCGGCTACGGCCCGCGCGGCCTCTGGTACGGGCTCCTCGCGGGGCTGGCCGTCGTGGCGGTCGCGCTGCTGTGGCGCTTCCTCAGCGTCTCGCGCCGCCACGTCGATCGGGTGTGACCGCTCAGGTCAGTGATCGCACTCGCCGCCGATCATGTTCAGCGAGCCGAACGTCGGGACGATGTCGCTCAGCATGCGGCCGTTGATCAGCTTCGACAGGCCGCTCGTGATCGGGAAGCACGGCGGGCGCACGCGCCAGCGGTACGGCGTGCCCGACCCGTCCGACACCATGTAGAAGCCGAGCTCGCCGTTGCCGCCTTCGGTGTACGAGTACGACTCGCCGGCGGGCACCTTCGCGCCCTCCATGATCAGCTTGAAGTGCTGGATGGTGCTCTCGATGGTCGTGTAGACCTCGTGCTTCGGCGGGAGCATGACGCGCGGGTCCTCGCAGTTGACGGGGCCCTCGTCGGCCATGCGGTCACAGCACTGGAGGATGATCTTCGCGCTCTGGCGGAGCTCGGCAAGGCGGATGAGGAAGCGGTCGAGCGTGTCGCCGCGCGTGCCGACCGGCACCTCGAACTCCACCTCGTCGTACTTCAGGTACGGGTGCGCGCGCCGGACGTCGTACGCGACGCCGCTCGCGCGGAGGCACGGGCCGGTCCACGAGAGGGCGACCGCGTCCGCGCCAGAGATGATGCCGACGCCCTCGAGGCGGTCGAGGAAGATGCGGTTCTTGAGCAGCATCGCCTCGCCCTCGTGGACGAGATCGAGCACCGACTTGATGGCGCCGCGGCACATCTCCTTCAGCGCCGGCGTGGGCGGGTTCGCCATGCCGCCGATGCGCCCGAACGAGTGCGTGAGGCGCGCGCCGGTCTCCTCTTCGAGGATGTCCCAGATCATCTCGCGAGCCTTGATGAACCAGAGGAACGGCGTGAAGGCGCCGAGCTCCATGGCCATCGCGCCCGTGCACGTGAGGTGGTCCGAGATGCGGGCGAGCTCGCCCAGGATCATCCGGTACCACTGGCAACGCTCCGGGACCTGGATCTCGCACATCTTCTCGACGGCGAGCGCGTAGCCCACGTTGTTGAGCATCGGCGAGACGTAGTTCAGGCGGTCGACGTACGGGAAGACCTGCGCCCAGGTCCCGCGCTCGGCCATCTTCTCCTTGCCACGGTGCAGATACCCGATCTGCACGTCGCTCTTGAGAATGGTCTCGCCGGACAGCTCGAGGACGATGCGGACGGTGCCGTGCATCGCGGGGTGCGAGGGCCCCATGTTGAGGTGCATCGGCTCCGACGGGAGCTCCAGCTCGTTCTCGTCCAGATCGAGGTCGATCGGCTCCATGTCTCAGCCTTCTTTGTGCGTGGCGGGGGGCACGAGGCGCCCGTCGGGGGCGGCGCGCTCGGCGTGCAGCGAATTCGGGCTCGGCGCGATGAGCCGGCGCGGGAACGGCATGCCCTCGGACGGGCCGAACGGCGCCATCTTCTCGAGCGGGAGACCGGCCTCGGACTCGGTGCGGTAGGGCACGAGCGGCTGGGTGCGGTCCGCCGGGTAGTCCTTGCGGAGCGGGTGCCCCTCGAACTCGGGGTACATGAGGATGCGCCGGAGGTCGGGGTGACCGCGGAAGGTCACGCCCATCATGTCGAAGCACTCGCGCTCGAACCAGCTCGCGCCGGGCCAGAGGTCGGTGAGCGTGTCGATCACGGCGTTGTCGCCCTCGCTGTCGCCGACGCGCGCCTTCATGCGAACGCGATGGCGCCGGGCGATCGAATAGAGGTGGACCACCACCTCGAAGCGCGGCTCGCGGTTCGGGTAGTCGACGCCGCAGAGGTCGGTGAACATGTCGAACGCCATCGACGGGTCGTCACGGAGGAACCGGCAGATCTCCTGCCAGCGCGCCGGATCCACGACCGCGGTGTCGTCGCCGTGCTGCGAGTGCGTCTCGAGGATGGCCGCGCCGAAGCGCTCCTTCAACGCGATGAGAACACGCTCGCTCATGCTTCGTCCTTTCCACGCCGCAGCTTCACGAGGTCCTTCTGGTGGGCCTGCACGAGCGCCGCCGGATCCTCGCGGGGCTTCACGATGCCCGGGGTCTTGTCGCCGCGCTGGATCTTGTCCTGGAGCAGCATGAGCCCGTCGATGACCGCCTCGGGGCGAGGAGGGCAGCCGGGCACGTAGACGTCGCAGGGGATGATCTTGTCGATGCCCGGAACGGTCGTGTAGTTGTCGTAGAACCCGCCGCAGCTCGCGCAGGTGCCGAAGGCCATGACCCACTTCGGCTCCATCATCTGCTCGTAGATGCGCTTCAGGACGGGGGCCTGGCGCTGCGAGATGGTGCCGACGACCCACAGGAGGTCGCTCTGGCGGGGCGAGAACCGCGGGGCCTCGGCGCCGAAGCGCGCGGAGCCGTCGAACCGCGGGCTCGTGAGCGACATGAATTCCATGCCGCAACACGCGGTGACGAACGGGTACTTGAACAGCGACCACTTGCGTGCCCAGCCGAGCAGCGCGTCGAGCTTCGTCGTCGCGAACCCGGAGCTCTCGCTCGCGTCGAGCGTGACGTGCCTCACGTCTCCCATTCGAGCGCTCCCTTCTTCACGACATAGACGAGGGCCACGATGACCACCGCGAGGAAACCGAACATCGAGAAGAGGCCATTCCACCCGAGGTTCTTGAACTGGATGGCCCAGGGGTAGATGAAGACCGACTCGATGTCGAAGACCACGAACAGGATCGCGGTCAGGTAGAACTTCACGGAGAGCTTGAGGTGGCGACCACCCGAGCTCTCGCTACCGCACTCGAACGGCAGCATCTTCTCGCGGGTCTTGTTGACCTTCCCGCCGAGGAACGTGGCCCCGATGAAGAAGAGCCCGGCGACGACGCTCGCCACCATCACCATCAGGAACATCGGCGCGTATTGCGTGATCATCGAGCCCCAAAAGGCATGAGTTTGCGGCACTTGCCAGCCAGTTAGCCTTGCGATCTAGTGCCAGGGGGGCACCGAAGTCAACGGCGGCGCATGCTAGGCTCGCCAGAACCATGCCGATCCTCAAGATCGCCACCGTCGGGCACCCCGTCCTCCGTGAGCGGGCGCGCGAGCTCACCCGGGAGGAGCTCGCGTCCCCGCGCATCCAGGCCTTCATCGACGATCTCGTCGCGACGATGCACGACGCGAACGGCGCCGGCCTCGCCGCCAACCAGGTGCACGAGCCCATCCGGATCTGCGCCATCCACGTCCGCGACAACCCGCGCTATCCGTACAAGCCGAACATCCCGCTGACCGTCCTCGTGAACCCGGTGCTCACGCCGACCACGGAAGAGACGTTCCTCAACAACGAGGGGTGCCTCAGCGTCCCGAACCTCCGCGGCGACGTCCGGCGCTTCACGGGCATGCGCGTGCAGGCGTGGGACCGCACGGGGGCGCCGCTCGACTACGAGGTGAAGGGGCTCAGCGCGGGCACGTTCCAGCACGAGGTCGACCATCTCGACGGCAAGGTCTTCCTCGACCGCGTCGAGGACACGCGCTCGCTCGCGACGTGGGCCGAGTTCGACCGCTACCAGAAGGAAGCGTTCGTGGCCCGCGCCAGAGCGCTGGTCGCGAAGCACGGCGCGTAGGCGACGGGCCCTAGCAGCCCTCCTCGATGGCCTTCTTCTCGGACGGTTCGCACACGACCCAGCCTGGACGGCCCGAAAGGACCCATTCCGGGGCGAGAACGACGCGGTGGTCGGCGACGTTCTCGAAACACTCGTCGCGAACGCCTCCGCCACCGACCTCCGAATCGAAGCAAAGCAGCGCGCGCGACACGCACCCGGAGGCGCGATCGAGCTGCGTCGACTGGGCCGAGCTGCAGCCAGGGGCGCACGTGCCGTCCCACGCATCGGCGCCGACGCGAGAAGACGAGACCTCGGGGAACGCGATTGGACAAGCCGAAGAAGCGTCCTGCACAGCCCCAGCGGCGCCCGCTTCAGGCGAGGTGCTGCCCGGTTCGGGCGTCGTCGACGACGAGCAGCCAGCAAGAACAATCAGGCAGACCGACGACATCGTCGCGATGTCGGAAACTCGAGTCAGCCGCATGGTTTCCTCCCCCCGGTGAAGCAGCCATGGAATAGCACGGGCTTGACCCCGCGCCGGAGCTGCCGTCTTAAACGCGGCCATGCGGCTCCAGGACATCTCGCGGCTCCGTGATCCGAAGCGCCTCTGGCAGCGGGTGGTCCTCTACTCGAAGCTCATCTCGCCGCGGCTCCGCTGGCAGGACGTCGCGGCGTTCCCGCGCCTCTGGCCGGAGGCGAGCAAGCGCACGCTGGTCGACGAGCCGCGCGCGCACATGCTCTACCAGCTCGCCCGTCACGCGGCCGGCCTCGAGGGGCAGTTCGCGGAGATCGGCGTCTACCGCGGCGGCACCGCGAGCATCCTCGCCGACGTGGCGGACGGCGCGGGCAAGAAGCTGCACCTCTTCGACACGTTCGCCGGCATGCCCGAGACGAGCGTTGACCAGGATCTCCTCGCCGCGGGCGACTTCGCGAACACGTCGCTCGGCGAGGTGAAGCGCTTCCTCTCGGGCAGCACGTCTCCCGTGTTCCACCAGGGCGAGTTCCCCGGCACCGCGGGCCCCGTGGAGAACGAGCGGTTCTCCCTCGTGCACATCGACGCCGACATCTCGGCCAGCATCAAGGCGTGCTGCGAGTTCTTCTACCCGCGGCTCGTGCCGGGGGGCGTCATGGTGTTCGACGACTACGGGTTCACGAGCTGCCCTGGCGCCAAGATCACCGCCGACGCGTTCTTCGCGGACAAGAAGGAGCCCCTCCTCCACCTCGTCACGTCGCAAGCGGTCGCCTTCAAGGTCTAGGCCCGCCGGCGGATGATTCCTCGTGGCCGCCAGCGGCTGCCCATGCTCCTCGCGCTCGCGGCGGCGGTCGGGATCGCGCTCGCCCTCGCCCATCGCTGCCGGTTCGGCGCCGACTCGTCGGACGAGGGCTTCTCGATCGCCCTGCCCTACCGCTTCGCGCTCGGAGACCGTCCCTTCGTCGACGAGATCAGCATCCAGCAGCTCTCGGCCATCGTGATGTGGCCGATCGTATGGCTCTTCACGAAGGTGACGGGCGGGTCGACCGGCCTCGTGCTCTTCATGCGCGGCGTCCACTTCGTCGTCATCAAGGGCGTCGGGGCGCTCGGGATCCACGCCGCCGCGAGGCGCTGGCTGCGCTACCCGTCGTCGGCGCTCGCGGTGACGCTGGTGCTCTTCACCATCGTCCCGTACTCGATCCCCAACGCCGGCTACAACGCGATGGGGATGGCGTTCCTCGCGGGCGGCACGTTCCTCGTCGCCGCGGCGGTCGGCGAGCAGGACGCGCGGCGGCGTGACCGGCTGCTCTTCCTCGCCGGCGCGCTCGAGGCGGTCATGATCTTCGCCTACCAGTCGTGCGCCCTCGCGACGCTGGTCACCGTGCCGCTCCTGTTCGCCTGCGCGCCCGACCGGCGGCTGCGCGCGGTGCTCGCGTTCGCGGCAGGCGGCTTCACGGCGGCGCTCCTCCTGCTGCCGTCGCTCGCGTGGGGCGGCGTCGCGGGCGTGAAGCGCTCGCTCGGCTGGGGCATCCACACGCAGCAGACGCACGGGCTCGCCAAGGCCGAGCAGGTGCTGAGCGAGCTGTGGAGCACGCTGCCCGCCTTCTACCCGTACGCGGTGGCGGGCACCGTCATGGCGTGGATCTCGCGGGCCCGCTGGCTGAAGGCGCTCGTCGCCATCGGGACGACCGCGGCGATGCTGCTCCTCTACCGGACCCAGTCGGCGGCCGTGACCACCACCGGGCTCACCGCGATCTACTGCGGGGCGATCGCGCCGCTTCTCCTCCCGATCGCGCGGCCGGACGCGCGCCTCGTGCGCGGCGTCGTGCTCGTCATGGTGCCGGCGTACGTCGCCGCGGTCGCCGCCGCGGTGCTGAGCACGAACGGCGCGGTCTCGGGGTTCATCGGGATGGCGGCAGGCGTCGTGCTGTTCGCGCTGCTCGCCGCGCGCATCCTCGAGGACGCCACCCGCGAGCCGGTCGCGGCGATGGCGCCGGCGCTCGCGCTGTCGATGCTGTTCCTCACCCGCTTCTACGACTTCGTCTACCGCGACGCCCCGCTGGACGACGAGACGGCGCTCATGGACGCGGGGCCGTTCAAGGGCATCCACACCACGAAGGACCGCGTCGACGCTGCCCACGAGCTGCTCGACGTCTTCCGGCGCTACGAGCAGAAGGGCGGCCGCGTGATGTTCCTCTACGAGACTTCCGGCGCGTACCTGTTCACGAAGATGCGCCCCGGCGCGGCCTGCGTCTGGGAGGTGCCGCACGCCGGCCAGGAGACGCTCCTCCCGCACTGGCAGCACTACCCGCACGGCAAGGGGCTCGTCATCAAGGTGAGGGGCTACGGCGCCGGCGTCATCGACGACATCGTCGCGCCGCCCGACCGGAAGCTCCTCGAGACGCGCTACTTCACCGTGTACCGGGACCGATGATCGCGTTCGACCTCGACGGCACCCTCGTCGACTCGGCGGCCGAGATCGGCGCCGCCATGGAGCACGCGTGGCGCGCGGTGGTCCCGGCGCTCCCCTACCCGCGCGAGCGCTTCTACGTCGGCCCGCCGCTCCCGGCGATGATCGCGCGGCTCGCCCCCGAGCTCGACCTCGCGACCCGGGCCGCCATCGTCGCGGCGTTCCGCGCTCAGTACGACGCGAGCGATTTCTCGGCGACGCGGCCCTTCCCCGGCATCCCCGAGCTGCTGGCGAACCTTGTCGCGGCCGGCGAGACGCTCGCGCTCGCGACCAACAAGCGCCGCGCCCCGACCCTCGCCATCGTGCAGCGCTGGCTGCCGGACCGCTTCGCCAAGATCGCGTGCGTCGACGCCGTGAGCCCCGACGACGGCACCGCGCCCGGCACGAAGGTCGACATGCTGCGGTGGCTCGGCCCCGAGGTGCGCGTGCTCGTCGGGGACACCGCAGGTGACATGGCGGCGGCGCGCCAGGCGGGCGCCCGGGCGATCGGCGTCACGTGGGGGCAGGACGACGAGGCCACCCTCGCCGCCGCCGGCGCCACCCGGATCGCGCACACCGTGGCGGCGCTCGCGGGCGCGCTCCGCACCAGCGCTTGACCGGACGGACCAGCCGCGACAGAGTCCCGCGGCAAGGAGCGACTGATGAACGAAATCTTCGAAGACCTCTTCGTGCTCGAGCTCGCCAACAACCACCTCGGCAAGCTCGATCGCGGGTTGAAGATCGTCACCGACTACTCGCGCATCGTTCGCTTCAACAACGTCAAGGCGGCCATCAAGCTGCAGTTCCGCGACGTCGACAGCTTCGTGCACAAGGACTTCCGGGACCGGAAGGACATCCGCTACATCAAGAAGACGATCGACACGCAGGTGTCGAAGGACTTCCACCGCACGATGGTCGACGCGGTGAAGAAGGGCGGCTGCATCCCGATGGCCACCGCGTTCGACGAGGCCTCCGTCGAGCTGTGCGTCGAGCTCGGCATCCCGATCATCAAGATCGCGAGCAGCGACCTCAACGACTGGCCCCTCCTCGAGGCGATGGCCAAGACGCGGAAGCCCTGCATCGTCTCGACCGGCGGCAGCTCGCTGAAGGACCTCGACGACCTCGTGAAGTTCTTCGACAACCGGAAGATCCCGCTGGCGATCAACCACTGCGTGTCGCTGTACCCGTCCGAGGACCGCGAGCTCGAGCTGAACCAGATCGACTACCTGCGCAATCGGTATCCCGACCACGTCATCGGGCTCTCGTCGCACGAGTACCACAACTGGGAATGGTCGATCATGATGGCCTACGCGAAGGGCGCACGCACCTTCGAGCGCCACATCGACATCGAGTACGACGGCGTCCCCGTGTCTCCGTACAACTCGCTGCCCGAGCAGGTCGACGTGTGGTTCAAGGCCTGGCACAAGGCGCAGGAGATGTGCGGCGGCAGCGGCCGGAGCAAGCGCATCCCGTCGGAGCGCGAGGTGAGCTACCTCGACGCGCTCGTCCGCGGCGTCTACGCGCGGCGCGATCTGCCGGCGGGCCACGTCATCCAGCACGCCGACCTCGCCGACGACGTCTACCTCGCGGTGCCGCTGCAGAAGGGCCAGATCTCGTGCCGCGAGATCATGAGCGGCGAGGTCCTCCTGAAGCCCGTGAAGCAGCACGAGGCGATCACGATCGACGTCATTGACTCGCCGTACTCCGGCAACCAGAGCCTGAAGAAGACGATCTACGAGCGGGGCCTCGACCCGACCCCGCCCAAGGCCGCCGAGTAGCTCACCCGTCCTTGATCATCGGGATGATCATGTTGGCGGCGAGCTCCTCGCGCGGGAGGAACGGCGCGAGGTCCTCGAGCGGCGACGAGATCATGCGGCCGTCGTCGAGGCGGCGCGAGGACAGCTTCGGCGCGAAGACCTGCTCGAGATCGAGCATCACCTCGCACACCGCGCCGCCCGCGGTGGCGAGGGTCTTCGTGATGGCCTCGCGCAGATCGGCGTGGGTGCTCGCGCGGAAGTACGGAAACCCGTAGACGTCGGCGATCTTCGCCATGTCCGGGAAGCCGAGCCCGCTCTCGGTCCCGCAGCCCACGACGTTGTCGGGGAAGTAGTTCTGCTGCGTCTGCCGGATCGAGTGGTAGCCGCGGTTGTTGAGGACGAAGATCTTCACGGGCAGCTTCTGCGTCGCGATCGTCTGGAGCTCCTGCAGGTTCATCTGGATCGAGCCGTCGCCGGCGAGGCAGATGACGTCGCCGCCGCTCGCCACCGCCGCGCCGATCGCGGCCGGCAGGTCGAAGCCCATCGGCGCGCTGCCGCTGTTGTGGAAGAGGCGCGAGCCCTTCTTGAGGCGCGCCGCCTGGAAGGAGGTCACCGACGCGGTGCCGTCGCCGGAGGCCACGATCGATCCCGGGGGCAGCGCCTCGAACAGGGCGTCCATGAAGCAGTACGGGTTCACCGACGTGGTGTTCGCCCAGTATTCGGGCAGCACGACCGGGTACGTCCGGCGGCGCTCGAGGCACCAGGAGAGCCACGCCGCGTGCTTCTTCGCCTGCTCGGCGGACGGCGCGTACTCGCCGCCCAGCGCGCTCGTCACGAACGAGGCGAGGTCGGCGTGCACGGGCATGTCGATGGTGAGCGTCGGCTTCTTCAGCTCCGCCGCGTCGACGTCGACCATGATCTTGAACGCGGCGCGCGCGAAGTGCTCCCACGCGTAGGAGATCTGGCGAATGTTGAGCCGCGCGCCGAGGACGAGCAGGAGGTCGGCGTTCTGGACCGCGAAGTTGCCGGCGCGATCGCCGATCGTGCCCTGGCGACCGACGAAGAGCGGGTGATCGTCCCACACGACGTCGAGCGCGTTGAAGCTCACCGCCACCGGGATGCCGAGGCGCTCCGCAAGCTCGAGGAAGGACGCGTGCGCGCCCGACGCGCGGACGCCCTGGCCGACGAGGATGACCGGGCGCTCGGCGCGGGCCACGCGGGCGAGCACCTCGCGCGCCGCCTGCGTCACGTCCGTGCTCGGCTCCTCGGCGCGGTCCTCGGCGGGGTCGTACCCGACGAGCTCCGCGGGATCGACCAGCGCGCCCTGCACGTTCATCGGGATGTCGAGCCAGACGGGGCCGGGACGGCCCGAGGTCGCGAGATGCAGCGCGCGCTCGAGGTGGTAGCGGATGCGGAGCGGGTCGGTGACCATCACCGCGTACTTGGTGCAGGACTCGACCATGCGCGCGATGTCGACCTCCTGATCGCCGAGCTGGCGGAGCGGCAGATCCGTCGAGCGCACGACGGTCTCGAACTTCACCTGCCCCGAGACGACGATCATCGGCACCGAGTCGACGTACGCGCCCCACACGCCGGTGATGGCGTTCGTGCCGCCCGGGCCGGTGGTCACGTTGACGGCGGCCATCTTGCCCGAGGCGCGCGCGTAGCCCTCGGCGGCGATGGCGCAGGCCTGCTCGTGGTGACACGCGACGTAGCGCATGCCGGCGGCGCGACCGAACGCATCGTTCAGGTGCATGGCGCCGCCGCCGGTCACGAGGAAGATCTGGGTGACGCCGCTCTCCACGAGCGTCCGCGCGATGAAATCAGAGACTCGGACCTTCGTGCTCACGTTCGACCTCGATGTTCAGATGCGGCGGGATTCGGGCACGCAGTACAGGACGAGATCCCACCCGTCGAGACAGTAGCTGCGCAGCGTGAAGCGGTAGCCGGGGTGCATCGCGGCGACCAGCAGCGGGATGCGCCAGGGATGATCCTGGCGGTGGTACACGCAGAGCGCCATGGTCGGCGCGAGCGTGCTGACGAGCTGGCGCGCGCCCTCGAGGACGTCAGGCTCGAAGCCCTCGACGTCGACCTTGAGCAGCGTCGGGCGCATGGGGAGCGCCGCCTCGTCGAGCGGGACGATCTCGATCTGCACCGCGGCGCTCGCGCTGCCGGCGCCGCCCGCGAACGACGAGCCGGTGCCGCCGCCGTCCTGGAACGTCAGCGTCTCGCGCCCCGCCCCGACGCCCGCACGGACGACCTCGACGCGTTCGCGGAGGGGCTCGTCCAGCGAAGCGCGCCACGTGGCGAGGCGATCGAAGCTCGTGCGGTCCGGCTCGAAGGCGATCGCCCGGCCGCCGAACGCCGCGCCGCCCGGCACGACCGAGAGGAACGACCGCATCGTGTCGCCGTCGTACGCGCCGCAGTCGACGAAGCGCTCGTCGGGCGCGAGGCGGAAGACGTCCGGGGCGAAGTACTCGGTCTCGGTCGCCGGGGTCCCGAGGCCGGCGAAGTCGAGGTGCAGGCGCAGGCGGACGTGCGCCACGTACTCGCGGCGCGAGGGCTCGTCGGCGAGCAGATCGAAGGCGCGGAGCACGTCGTCGCGCGCCTCGAGCACCCGGTGCGGCAGATCCATGGAGTAGTAAGGGAGGAGCGCCTCCGGGTACTTCCAGCCGAGCGTCACGAACGACGTCACGCGCTTCGCCCCGGCCTGCTCGAGCCGCGCGATGCGATCCGACATGCGCTCGCTGGCCGGGCTGCGCCACACGGCGACGACGAACACCGCGTCCGGGTGCCTCGCGATCGCGTCGGCGGTCGCGAGCACCGGCAGCCCCGCGTGCGTCGTCCCGGCGCGCGCCGGGTCGTTGTCGGCGAAGGCCACCGCCGGCCGCCCTGCCCTCGCGAGGCCGTCGGCGACGCGCCGCCCGAGCCCTCCGGCCCCGAAGAGGACGATGGGCGCGTCGGGGCTGCCCGCGACGACGTCGAAGGCGGCCGCGGCGCGGGCGCGGGCATCAGGGACCGTCTCCGAGAGGAGCGCCTCGAGCTCGGCGCGGGCGTCGTTCGACATGGCCGGCGCGGAAGCTACTACGAGCCGCGGTGGAACGCGATGGTACGGCCGATCGCGTCGTCGAGATCGACCGTCACCTCGAGCCCGAGGTCGGCGCGCGCGCGCTCGGTGCTCGGCACGTAGCGCGCCGGCAGGACCCCGGGCGGCGGCTCCTTGGCCACCGAGAGCGTGGTGCCCGTCGCGGCAGCGACGCGAGCGGCGATCTCGCGGAGCGGCCGGCCGTCCTCGGATCCGAGGTTGTACGCGGCCCCGGCGCGGCCCCGCGCGAGCATCGTCCACAGCCAGACCGCGAGGTCGGTGCCGTAGAGGTACGAGCGATACGGCGTGCCGTCGCCGAGCACCCGGACCGGTCCGCCGGCGAGGCCGTCGCGCAGGAAGTTACCGATCGCGAAGTGAACGTCGAGCGGCAGGTGCGGCCCGCAGAAGGCGAAGCCGCGCGCCACGACGAGCTCGTAGCCCGCACGCTGCGCTCCGATGGCCGCGACGAGCTCGCTGGCGCGCTTGCCCTCGGCGTAGGCGTTCCGCACGTCGAGCGGATCGGGGCCACCGCGGAAGGACTCGGGCACGTGGGTGAGCTCGGGCGGCTGCGTCCCGTAGACCGCACCCGAGCTCGTGAGGAGGAAGCGGCTCGCCCCGGCGCCCGTGGCGGCCTCGACGACGCGCTGGGTGCCGGCGACGATGACGTCCAGCATCTCGAACGGCGCGCCCTCGTTCAGCGCAGCGCTCGCCGCGGTCGCCCCGTGCACGACGTGGCTGAACGCGCCGTCCGGCATCGTGAACGTCCGCGCGTCGCCCTCGACGAGCTCGGCGCCCGTCGCCTCGAGCAGCGCCCCGTGCCGGGCGCGCGTCCGCTCCGCGCTCCGCGTGAGCAGCGTGATGGAAATCTCGGCGCCGAGCTCGCGCCGCGCCTCGGCGAGCGACGCGAGGAGCCACACGCCGTAGAACCCGGTGCCGCCGGTCAGGAAGACGCGCGCGCCGCGGAGGTCGCGGAACACGTCGCGCGCGCCGTCGAGCATCGCGCGCCGATCGCGCGCCGAGAGGCCGCCGTCGCCCGCGAGCGTGCCCGCCTGCGCAGTGGCTGCGGAGCCGGTCCTGGGAGAGCCCGTCACGCGGGCTTTCTACCACGATTGTGGGCCTCTTCCCCTCCTCGGGCTTGTGCTAGCGTGCCGCCGCGATGCGGTCTCACTTCCAGGGCCGGCGGGTGCTCGTCACCGGGCACACCGGGTTCAAGGGGAGCTGGCTGTCGCTCTGGCTGGCCGAGCTCGGCGCCGAGGTGTTCGGGTACGCGCTCGACCCGGCGACGACGCCCGACCTCTTCGGCCTGGCGCGGGTCGCCGAGGTCGTGAACGACGGCCGCGGCGACGTTCGGGACCCAGCGGCGCTCGCGCGGCGCTTCGCCGAGGCGAGGCCCGAGATCGTCTTCCACCTCGCCGCGCAGCCGCTCGTCCGCGCCTCGTACGACGCGCCGGTCGACACCTTCGCCACCAACGTGATGGGCACCGCGAACGTGCTCGAGCAGGTGCGTCTCGCCGGGCGCCCGTGCACGGTGGTGGTCGTCACGACGGACAAGGTCTACGAGGACACGCACGGCGCGTATGCGTGCCGCGAGACCGACCCGCTCGGCGGCTACGATCCCTACAGCGCGAGCAAGGCCGCCGCCGAGATCGTGACGTCGTCCTACGCGCGGAGCTTCTTCGGGGCCGGCAGCGGCGTCCGCGTCGCCTCGGCCCGCGCCGGGAACGTCATCGGCGGCGGAGACTTCGCGCCCGACCGGCTCGTGCCCGACCTCGTGCGCGCCATCCAGGCCGGCGACGCCCTGACGCTCCGTCATCCAGGCGCGGTCCGGCCGTGGCAGCACGTGCTGGAGCCGCTCTCGGGTTACCTCTGGCTGGCGGCACAGCTCGCGGGCGAGGGCGGCGAGCGCTTCGCGGGCGGCTGGAACTTCGGCCCCGCGGCCGACGACTTCCGCACCGTGCTCGACCTGGCGACCCGCGCCTCGAAGGTGCTCACCGAGACGCCGCGCCCGATCGCCATCGGCGACGCGGACCCCGCCAAGCACGAGATGGCGACGCTCACGCTGTCGATCGACAAGGCCCAGCAGCGCCTCCGCTGGTCGCCGGTGTGGCGCATCGAGCGCGCCGTCGACGAGACGATGCGCTGGTACCACGCGGTCCGCGGGGGCAGCAGCGGACGTGACGAGACGATGAAGCAGATCGCAGCGTACGAGGCCGACGCGCGCGCTGCGCGGCTGCCATGGGCGCAGCCGGAGGACCGAGCAGCATGAAGGTCGTGATTCTGTGCGGCGGGATGGGCACGCGGCTCCGCGAGTACACGGAGAGCGTCCCCAAGCCGATGGTGCGCGTCGGCGGCGTGCCCATCGTCGTGCACATCATGCAGATGTACGCGGCGGCCGGCATGACCGACTTCATCCTGTGCCTCGGCTACCTCGGGCACGCGGTCCGCGAGTACTTCCTCAACTACGAGGCGAACAACCGCGACTTCACCGTCGAGCTCGGCAAGCCCGGGTCGGTCGAGTACCACGGCGTCACCGAGGGCGGCCCGAGCTGGAAGGTCACGCTCGTCGAGACCGGCGCCAGCACGATGACCGGCGGCCGGCTCGCCCGCGCCGCGAAGTACCTGACGCCCGGCGAGACCTTCGCGGTCACCTACGGCGACGGCGTCGCCGACGTGCCGCTCGAGCAGGTGCTCGCGTTCCACAAGGCGCACGGCCGCGTGGCCACTGTGACCGGCGTGCGTCCGCCGAGCCGCTTCGGCGAGATCGAGCACAACGGCGGCGTCGTCCAGTCGTTCAACGAGAAACCGCAGGTCGGCGCCGGGCTCATCAACGGCGGGTTCTTCTTCTTCGAGCACGCCTTCCTGAAGTACCTCTCGGAGGACCCGTCGTGCATCCTCGAGCACGCCGCGCTCGAGGGCGCGGTGAAGGACGAGGAGCTCGTCGTCTTCGAGCACAAGGGCTTCTGGCAGTGCATGGACACCTTCCGCGACTGGGAGCGCCTCGAGGCTCTCTGGAAGGACGGACACCCGCCGTGGATCAAGGACCCTTCGGGGAAGCTTCCCGGCACCTCCACGTGGCGAGGCTGAGCAATGAGTAGCGACTCCACGAAGACGAGCAGCGCCGCGACCGATGCCGAGCTCGAGGCGCAGATCCTCGACCTGACCCGCGAGCTCCAGAAGCGGCGCTCCAGCAAGCGCGCGCTCTTCATGCCCGGCACGACGCCCATCCCCTACTCGGGCCGCGTGTTCGATCACGAGGAGGTCACGGCGGCGGTCAAGGCGAGCCTCGACTTCTGGCTCACGCTCGGCCCCGAGGGCGAGGCCTTCGAGAAGGAGCTCGCCAAGGTGCTCGGCCTGAAGCACGCCGTCCTCGTCAACTCCGGGTCGAGCGCGAACCTCCTCGCGTTCATGGCGCTGACCAGCCCGACGCTCGAGAACCCGATCGTCCCCGGCGACGAGGTGATCACCGTCGGCGCGTCGTTCCCGACCACCGTGAACCCGATCCTCCAGGCGCGCTGCGTGCCGGTGTTCCTCGACGTCGATCCGTGCACCGCGAACATCGACGTCACGCAGCTCGAGGAGGCGAAGAGCGACCGCACGCGCGCCGTCATGATCGCGCACACGCTCGGCAACCCGTTCGACGTCGCCGCGGTCACCGCGTTCTGCAAGAAGCACAAGCTCTTCCTCGTGGAAGACAACTGCGACGCGCTCGGCTCGCTGTACGACGGCAAGATGACCGGCACGTTCGGCACCCTCGCCACGTCGAGCTTCTACCCGCCGCACCACATCACGATGGGCGAAGGCGGCGCGATCTACACGCGCGAGGCGAAGTACCGGACCATCCTCGAGAGCCTTCGCGACTGGGGCCGCGACTGCTGGTGCGCGTCCGGCAAGGACAACACCTGCGCCAAGCGCTTCGAGTGGAAGTGGGAGTCGCTGCCCGAGGGCTACGACCACAAGTACGTCTACAGTCACATCGGCTACAACCTGAAGCCGACCGACATCCAGGCCGCGATCGGCCGCGTGCAGCTGCGCCGGCTCGACGGCTTCACCGCGGCGCGCCGGAAGAACTGGGCGAAGCTGTACGAGCTCCTCGCCCCGGCCAGGGATCAGTTCCGCTTCCCCGAGGCGACCGCCAACAGCGAGCCGAGCTGGTTCGGCTTCCTCATGGTGATGCACGAGCCCGATCACGCGCGCCTCACGCGCATCTGCCGCTTCCTCGACGAGCGCAAGGTCGGCCACCGTCGCCTCTTCGGCGGCAACCTGCTGAAGCAGCCCGCCTACAAGAACATCGAGCACCGCGTGATCGGCACGCTCCCGCACTGCGAGGACATCATGAACGGCGGGCTCTTCCTCGGCGTCTACCCGGGGCTCACCGACGAGATGCTCGAGTCGCTGGCGAAGACGTTCCTCGAAGCCGTCCGCGTGAGCTGATCGATGCCGCACATCAGCGTCGTCACCGGGTGCTTCAACGAGGAGGGCAACGTCAGGGACCTGTACGAGCAGGTTCGTGACGTCATCGAGGCCCTTCCCGGCGGCTACACGTTCGAGCTGCTCTTCATCGACAACGCCTCGACGGACGCCACCGTGGCGCGTCTCCGCGAGCTCGTGGAGCAGGACCCGCGCGTGCGCGTCATCGTCAATGCGCGGAACTTCGGCCACATCCGCTCGCCGTACTACGCGCTCCTCCAGGGTGAGGGCGACGTGACGGTGGCGATGGCCTCGGACCTCCAGGACCCGCCGGCGCTCATCACCGAGTTCGTGAAGAAGTGGGAAGAGGGCTACAAGATCGTGGCCGCGGTGAAGACGGGCGCCGCCGAGTCGTCGGTCATGTACTTCTTCCGATCCATCTATTACCGGCTCGTCACGCGCCTCGCCTCGGTGGAGCTGATCCAGCACTTCACCGGCTTCGGCCTCTACGACAAGCGCGTCATCGAGGTGCTCCGCACCATCGAGGACCCCTACCCGTACATGCGCGGTCTCATCAGCGAGATCGGCTTCGACATCGCGCGCGTGCCGTTCAAGCAGCCGCTCCGCACGAAGGGCGAGACGAAGACGAACTTCTACGTGCTCTACGACATGGCGCTGCTCGGCCTCACGACGCACTCGCGCATCCCGATGCGGCTCGCGTCGATGTCGGGCTTCGTGCTCTCGGCGGTGAGCGCGTTCGCGGGCCTTGCCTATCTCGTCGCGAAGCTCGTCTTCTGGAACCAGTTCCAGCTCGGGCTGGCGCCGGCGGTCATCGGCATCTTCCTGATGTCGAGCGCGCTGCTCTTCTTCGTCGGGGTGCTCGGCGAGTACGTCTCGAGCATCCAGACGCACGTGCGCCGCCTGCCGCTCGTGGTGGAGCGCGAGCGCATCAACTTCCCGGAGAACCGCATGGCCTCGCTGGCCCGGCCCTGCGCGCCACCGCCGCCGCTCGTGCCGGCGAAGGCGCCGCCCTCCATCCGGCTCGCGCCGCCGTCATGACGTACCTCGCGCGGCAGTGTCTCTGCTGCAACGGGACGTCGGCGCGGACGTACCCGGCGGTCGTCGCGCCGTTTCTCCGCGCGTACGCGCTCGAGGGCGGACCGAGGACGACCACGCTGCGCGAGTGCGACGGCTGCGGCTTCCGCTGGTTCGAGGACCGCCTCACCGACGCCGAGGCCGAGCGGCTCTACGCCGGCTACCGCGGCGAGCGCTACTTCGCGGCCCGTCATCGCGCCGAGCCCTGGTACACGCGCAAGGTCAACGACGCGATCGGCGACAGCCCGGAGCTGCTCGCGGCGCGGCGCGACATGGTCGACGGCTTCCTGCGCCAGCACCTCGACGTGTCGACGATCGGTGACGTGCTCGACTACGGCGGCGACCGCGGCCAGCTCATTCCCCCGGTGGGCCAGCGCCGCTTCGTCTACGAGATCTCCGGGCTCACGCCGGTGGCGGGCGTGGGCAACATCGCCAGCGCCGCGGACCTGGCGGGTCGCTCGTTCGACCTCGTGCTGCTCTGCCACGTCCTCGAGCACTGCTCCGATCCGCAGAAGGTCCTCCGCGAGGTGGCGCCGCTGCTGCGGGGCGAAGGCGCGACGCTCTACGTGGAGCTGCCCTTCGAGCGCACCGCCCTCCGCTTCCTCGGCTCGTCGGAGCGTTACTCGCGCTACCTCGAGGGCCTCGGACGCATCGCGCCGGCACTCACCGCGGTCGACCTCTACTCGACGCTCTTCCGCGTGCGCTACGACGTCGTGCCGCCGCTCGGCTTCGTGAAGATGCACGAGCACCTCAACTTCTTCGACGAGAGCTCGCTCCGGGCGCTCTTCGCCTCCTGCGGGCTCGAGGCGCTCGTGGTCGAGAAGAAGGACATGACCACGCCCTTCGGCCAGGCGACCGTCCTCTCGGCGCTAGCTCGCGCGCGGCGCTGACGCCGGCGTGGGATCGACGAGCGCGACGATCCCGCCGAGCAGCGCGAAGAGCACGTTGTAGGCGAGCGCCACGAGGGCGAGGCCGAGCGCCACGTCCTTCGGCACGCCGAGCATCCCGAGGATGACCACGAAGAGCCCCTCGCGGAGGCCGTGGCCGCCGAGGCTCACGGGCGCGAGCGACAGGACCGAGATGATCGGGATCCCGACCAGGATCGCGAGCCCGTGCCCGGGCGCGTTCATCGAGCGCGCCGCGATGCTCATCAGCACGAGCCCGACCAGGAACCCGGCGAGCGACCACGCGAACGTCTCGATCCGTGCGCCGGCGGTGGCGAGCGGACCCTCGAGATCGGAGACCACGCCGCGCAGATCGGACACCACCGCCGCCGAGAGCCGCTTCTCGAGAACCCGCACGAGGAGCCGCAGCGGCGCCGCGACGAAGAGGAGCCCGAGCGCGATGGCGATGGCGATCACGACCGCCACGATGCGCACGCGCGGGGGGAGCACGTCGCCGATGACGAACACCGCCGCCGTCGACCCCGCGATGGCGAGCGTGAGCATGCCGACGAGACGCTCGAAGAGCGACGACGACCACGCATGGTAGCCGTGCTCGATCCGGCGGCTGGCGCGGAGAGCGCGGACCACGTCCCCGCCGACGTTCGTGGGCAGGAACGTGTTGAAGAGCGCGCCCACCAGGAGATCGCCGTAGATGGCGCGCAGCGGGGCGGGATCGCGGAGCCGCGCGAGCAGCCGCCACCAGCGCGTGGTGGCGATCGTCCACTGCACGAGCGCGACGCCGATCATCAGCAGCACGTCGGTCGCGTGCATGCTCGCGAAGCGGGCGCCGAGATCACGGAGCGGCACGCGCGTGAACACGACGACGAGGAGCGCGAGGGCCGCCACCGCGCGGAGCGCGACGCCCCACCCACTCTTGCGCGCAGGTCCGGCCGGCGCGGCGCCGTCCGACCCAGCGGCGCTCAAGCTAGCCCGCCTTCTCCGACGTGAGCATCAACGCCTTCCACGCCGTGAGGGCGGGGCCCAGCTTGGCCTCGACCTCGCGGAGGTCGTCGGCGAGCTCGCTCTCGGGCGCCCCGGCCGCGAGCGCGTCCTTCAGGCAGGCGAACGCGGCGACGTAACGACCGCGCTTCCACAGCGCGCGCGCGAGGGGCGGATAGACCTCCTCGGGCAGACCACCGAAGGCGAGCGCGCGGCGCAGCGGACCGATGGCCTCGCCCGGACGATCGTTGACGAGCAGCGCCTCGCCGAGACGGCGGAACAGCTCGGCGGCCGCCAGGCCCTCCTGCGCGTACTGGATGCCGATGCGGAAGACCTCTTCGGCCTGCTCGATCTCGCCGAGATGCACGCACGCCGAGCCGAGGAGCCCGAGGCCCTTGGCGATGAGCCCGCGCGCCTCGGGGGCGAGCATCTGCCCTTCCGGGGTGCGGAGGAAGATGGCGAGCGGCGCCGGCCACGTCCCGAGGAGCGCGATGACCTTCGGCCACTCCTTCTTGAGCGCGCACGCCTCGGCCTCGGCGACCTTCGACAGATCGATGGCCGAGCGCGCGCCGGTCGCGACGCGCTCGAGCTCCTCGCGGACGTGCGAGCGGATGCGCAGGCGGAACGTCTCGAGGTCGTACGTCTCCTCGATGCCGTCGTGGAGCGCGGCGAGCTCGCCGTCGTCGGCCCCGCGACGGCCCGCGTCGGCGGTCATCGTGAGGGTCGTGAGCGAGTAGCCGTAGAGCGGCGCGAGCAGCAGGTAGCGGACGCCGATGTAGAGCTGGATGGCCTCGACGTCGGTGTCGCGCTCGGGCGCCGGCGCGATCTTCTCTTCCTCGACGAGCAGCGCACCGACGAGGCGGCGGCGGAAGTCGGCGAGCGTGAGGCGCTGCGGCTCGAGATCTCCTTCGCTCTCCGCCGAGCCGACCACGAAGTCGACGAGCGTCTGGTCGGGGCTGCGGCGATCGATGGTGAGCGCGGTGATCCGCGCGCCCACGATGATGGAGAACGCGAAGAAGCGCTCGCCGACGATCTCGCAGAGCGCCTGGAAGCTGCCGATCCCCTCACCGATGCGCTCGAACCAGCCGTCGGTACGGAGCGCGTCGAGCGGAAAGTTTTTCGTCGGGGCGGCCATCGAAGGCGCCTACAAACGTGTCACGAAAGGCCCGTCCGAGTCACGCGCTTTTCCCGCTATTCCTTCGCGTCATTGCCGACTTTCGCGTCTTTTCGCGTCTTCTCGCGTCTTCGCCGGCCAGCGCACGCACACGGGCCTCACCCCGCAGCCGGCGCAGCGCGCTTCGTCGGCGCGAGAGGGGCAGCGCTGGACCATGCCCATGTGGCACAGCGAGAAGTCGTAACGCGTCGGATCGGCCGCATCGAAGCGCGCCAGCGCCCGCGTGATCTCGACCGAGGTCCGCCACGAGAGGTCGTTCCGCCGCGTGAGGCCGAGATTCCGGGCCAGCGTGTGGATGTGCACGTCGACCGGCACCAGCAGCCGCTGCGGGGGCACGGGCCAGAGCCCGAGGTCGATCCCGTCTGCCGGCCGGACCATCCACCTCAGGAAGAGCATGAGCCGCTTCGCGCCGCTGCCGGCACGGACGTCGGAAAGGAGGTGCGAGGGGCCGCGCCGGCCGCTCGGGTCCGGCTCGCCGGGCTTCGGGAGCCCGCCCGCGGCGCGCACGTCGTCGCAGAACCGCGCCAGGGCCTCGCGCATGCGGACCTCGGGCTCGGCGGAGGCCTCGGCGAGGTCCACGTCCGCGAGGTGCCTGGCGAAGGCCTTGCCGAGCGAGCCCGACGCGCGCTGGACGCGCCGCGCCCCCACGAGGAGTCGCGCGAGATCCTCGCCGCGGAAGACCCGGTGCACGAATCCGCGGAGATTCCTCGTGAGCTCCTCGGGATCGTCGGCGGCCTCCGCCGGGTGAGGCCCGATCCGGTCGAGGGCCTCGTGCAGCTTCTGGCGGATCGCCTTCACGTTCCCGAACGCGCAGCTCGCGGCGAGGAGCGCGACGAGCTCGCGGTCGTCCTCCCGCTCGTGGCGGTGCACGAACTCCACGGGATCGGCGCTGCGGCGCGCCGCGAGGTCCTCGCGACCGCGGACGACGTCGAGCGCCGCCTTCACCGCCGCGTCACGGGCGGCCGCGGCCTCGGCCCGGGATCCGCGCGCCGCTACCCGCGTCAAAACGTGAAGCTCCCCTCCTGCGGGTCGGCCTCGCGCGGCGGCTCGCGCTGGACGCGCTTCTCGGCCTTCTCGCGCTCGGTCTTGATCGCGGCGAGGCGCAGCTTCGCGAGCGGCACCCAGCGGTCGCTCGCCGGCTCACCGAAGCGAACGTAGCTCGTGAAGGACTGCTCGGCGGCCCGCCACAGGCGCAGGGCCTCGCGCGGATCGGTCACGGTGCGCGCCGACGCGCTCGCGCCGAGGCCGTCGTACCAGTGGATCTCCCAGGCCGGCGTGAAGAAGACGCCGCGCGAGTGGAGGAGCCCGACGCGGTTCATCGAGCGTTCGAGCTCCACCGCGAAGCGAGCCTCCTTCGCGGCGGTCACCGAGTCGCCGGAGCGGTCGAGCGCGACCGCCATCCCCCACACCGCCATCGCGCCGACGTCGTTCTGCGGGACGCGCCCGGAGAGTCGAAGCGCCTCGCGGTAGCCGTCGATGGCCTCGCGGAGGTTCGCGAAGTGCATCTCGGTCTCGGCGAGGTTCAGCGTCGGGACCGCCCGGTGGATGTCCTCGGTCTCGCGCCGCAGCACCTCCGCGTACGCTTTGCGTTCGCACGCGTGGTCCGCGAGGTGACCGCACGCCTGCGCGAGCTCGTTCCACGCGGACTCCGCGGTGGGGTCGTCGGGGAACGCCTCGAGCGTCGCGGTGTAGAGTTTCGCGGCCTTGTCGTAGTCCTGCAGGAGCGCGTGGACCTTGGCGAGGTCGAAGCGGAGGCGGGCGTCCTTGCTCTCGGCGGCGTTGTACCGCTCGAGGAACGCGCGCACCGTGCGCAGCTGCGAGTCGCTGATCTCGAAGCGAGCGAGCCGCTCCTGCATGGCGAGCCGCCGCTCCACCTCGAGATGGATGCGGTACGTATCGGAGAGCGTCGGGTCCTTCGCGCGGTCCCACACCGATGGCGGCGTGTCGGCGCGCGCCTCGCCGGCGCCTCTTGCGAAGACGCAGGCCAGCGCGAGCGCCGCCGTCCCGAGGAGCCGGCCGGGGCTCACGGCGTCCCCTTCGGCCGGACGTCGGCCCGCCGGGGAACGTCGCGCGTGCGCGCGTGCTCGGCCCACGGGCCCTTCCCGGCCGGCCCTTCGAGGTACTTCCTCCAGGCGTCGCGCGCGCCCGCCGGATCGGTCGGCTCGAGCGCCGTCGCGAGGAGCGCCTCGCTCTCGGTCGAGGCGCCGGCATCGGCGAGCGCCTCCTGCACCCGCGCGTCCGCGAGCGAGGCCTTGGCGTCCGAGCGCACGCGCTCGGCGAGCACCGCGCGCGCCTCGTCCTTCTGGCCGGCGCGGTCGAGCGCGAGCGCCAGCGCGACCACCGACGCGACCTGCAGCGAGTCCTGCGCCTCGCGCCGCGCCTGCCGGAGCATCGCGACCGCGTCGTCCACCGCGCGTGGCCCGAGGGACATCACGACCATGCCCGCCTCGAACGACGCGGCGCTTCGCTCCGCGACGGCGAGCGCGCCCGTCCGCGGAAGCGCCGCGCGGTACGCCTGCGCCGCCTCGTCGAGGTGCCCGGTGCGCGCATTCGCCCGTGCCCACGCGAGGAGCGCCGCCGGATCGTCGAGCGCGCGATCGTCTCGCGCGCGCGCCGCCTGCAGCACCGCGAGCGCCTCGGAAGCCTTCCCGAGGCGGAGCAGCGCACGGCCCTTGAGGACGCCCGGCGCGGCGCGGCCCGGGAGGAGCTTGTCGGCCTCGTCGGCGAGCGCCGGCACCTCGCGCGCGAGCCCGCCGCCCCCCACGAGCTTCGCGGTCCCGCTCGCGAGGAGCGCGCAGTACGCCTGGAGGTTCGGCTCCTTGGCGCGCTCCCACTTGTTGGCGGCGCGGAAGCCGTCCTGGAGCCCGCACTCTGCCGGACGCGCGCCGCCCGTCAGCGGACCGAGCTGGCCGTACAGGACGAGCGCGAGGACGGCGCCGGAGAGCACGCCGCCATCGTAGCGCACACCGGACTCAGGAGACGAACGGGTCGCGGAGCACGATCGTCTCGTCGCGGCCGGGCCCGACGCTGACGAGGATGAAGGGGCACTCGGCCTCCTTCTCGACGAACTCGAGGTAGGCGCGCGCCTCGGCGGGGAGATCCCCCATCGCCCGCGCCGAGGCGAGGTTCTGCTTCCATCCCGGGAAGGCGCGGTACACCGGCGTGACCGTGTCGAGCTCGTCCATCGGAAGGCTCGTGGTGCGGCCGTGCTTCGTCTCGTACGCGACGCAGACCTTCACCTCGTCGAGCCCGGTGAGGACGTCGAGCTTCGTGATCGCGAGCGCGTCGAGCCCGTTGACCCGCACCGCGTAGCGGAGGGCGGGAAGGTCGAGCCAGCCGGTACGGCGAGGGCGTCCGGTGACGGAGCCGAACTCGGCGCCGACCTTCCGGATCTGCTCGCCCACCGCGTCGTGGAGCTCGGTCGGGAACGGGCCGCCGCCCACGCGCGTCGTGTAGGCCTTCACGAGCCCGACGACCTCGTCGATGCGCGTCGGTCCGATGCCGGCGCCCACGCACGCGCCGCCCGCGGTGGGCGTCGAGGACGTGACGAACGGGTACGTGCCGTGATCGACGTCGAGGAGCGTCCCCTGCGCGCCCTCGAGGACGACCTTCTTCTTGCCGCGGACCGCGGCCTCGACGAGCGCCTGCGAGTCCACGAGCATCGGCAGGATGCGCGCGCGCGTCGGCTCGATGGCCGCGAGGATCTCGTCGACCGACGGTGCCTTGTCGCCGCCGAGCGCCTCGATGACCGGCGTCCAGTCGGCGATGGCGCGGCCGATGAGCTCGCGCAGCCGCGTCACGTCGCGGAAGGCGCCGAGCGGCACGCCGCGGCGCGCCACCTTGTCCTCGTAGCAGGGGCCGACGCCGCGCTTCGTCGTGCCGATGGCGTTCTTCTTCCCCTCGCGGAGGCCATCGACGAGCACGTGGTAGGGCAGGATGACGTGCGCGCGGTCGGAGACGAGCAGGCGTCCCTTCGTGACGATGCCGCGACCTTCGAGCTCGTCGAGCTCGGTGACGAGGCTGCGCGGATCGATGACCATCCCCTGCGCGAGGACGCAGGTGGTGTCGGCGCGCAGAATGCCGCTCGGCACGAGGCGAACGACGAGCTTGTCCTTGCCGACGACGAGCGTGTGGCCCGCGTTGGGACCGCCGCCGAAGCGCACGACCATGTCGGCGCGCTCGGTGTAGATGTCGACGATCTTCCCCTTGCCCTCGTCACCCCACTGCGCCCCTACGATCACGATGGCCGGCATTGGCTAGGCTCCTTGGCTCGGGGACGTCTCTAGCACGCGGGCGACGAGGGCCGCGTCGCGATCGGCATCCGCGGCCTCGCCCACGTCGAGCTTCGTGGCTGCGCCGCTCGCCACGTCGAACAGCGTCGCGCCGCTCCACACGAGCGCATGGCCCCACGACCGCGCATGCGCGAGCGCCGCGTCGTGGTGAGCTATCGCGACCGCCGCGATGCCGCGGCGACGGAGCGCCGCGATGCGCCCGTCGTCGGCGGAGCCCACGTACACGACGCCCTCGCACGCGGGCGTCGCGGCGCCGGCGGCACGCAGCGCCCAGGCGAGCGCATCGAGGTCGAGGCCGAACCCGACCGCCGGCATCGGCGCCCCGAACCGCGCGAGGAGCTCGTCGTACCGGCCGCCCGCGCCGATCGGCTCGCCCGGGCCCTCGGCGTAGATCGAGAAGATGGTCCCCGTGTAGTAGGCGAAGCCGCGCACCTCGCCGGCATCCGCGGTGAGCGCCCGGCCGCTGCCGGCGATCCCGCGCGCCGAGGCGGCGTCGAAGAGCGCGAGGAGCCGTTCGCTCGCCGGCGCGGCGCCCGTGCCGTGCAGGACGCGCACCGCCTCCTCGAGCATCGCGCGGCCGCCGTGGAGGCGCGGGAGCGCGAGGAGCGGGGTCGCCGTCGCGAGGCCGCGCACCGCGTCGGCGAGCAGCGTCTCGTCCTTCGCGGCGAGCGCGCGCGTGATCTCCTCGGCGCGGCCGGGAGCGACGCCCTCGAGCAGCCCGCGCACGATGCCCGCGTCGCTGAGGTCGAACGTGGTGCTGCCGAGGCCCGCCGCCTCGAGCGCGTCGGCCGCGAGCTCGAGCAGCTCGAGATCGGCGTCCGCCGAGCCGACGCCGCACAGCTCGACGCCGACCTGCGGGATCTGGCGGTGCTTCTTGGCGCGGCCGGCGCGCCGGCGGATGACCGTGCCCTCGTACGCGATCCGGTAGGGCGGCGCGTGGTCCCGCATGCGCGTCGCGACGATCCGCGCGATCTGCGGGGTCATGTCGGGGCGGAGCACCGCGACCTCGCCCGACTCGGGCTCGATGAACCGCAGCACGTCCGCCGACGCGCTACCGCCGAGGCCACGCTCGAGGACGCTGGCGAGCTCGAACGCGGGAGGCGTCACCAGGCGATAGCCGAAGAGCGCGAAGCGCTCGAGGACGGTCCGGCCGAGCGAGCGGCGCGCCGCGGCCTCTTCCGGGAGGAGGTCGCGCATGCCCGCCGGCAGCGGGTGCTCGAGGGAGCTGGCGATCACGCGGTCCACCGCGGAACGAGTCGCACGCGGGCGACGCTCCGTCAAACGCTTGTCGGCTCGTCAGAAGGAGAGCCCGAGCGGAGCCTCGCGGGCCGCGACGCTCCACCAGGCACGCGGCAGGCTCGCGCTCCGGGTGGCCGGAGCCCCGGAGGGCGCCGTCACGAGGAGCACGATCCCGGTGACGACGAGCGCGCCGGCCGCGATGAACGAGCCGGTCGAAATGGCCGCCGTGGTCGACGCCGAATCGCGCTGCGCGGTCGTGCACGCCGCATGACCGCACGGACCGAACGTGGAGATCGCGCCGGTCGTGATGCCGAGCGCCGCGGCGCCCGCACCGACGCCGATGCTCACCCAGCCGAGCGTACGCAGCGGGCTGCTCGCGGGCAGCGGTGCGACGGGCGGCGCCACCGCGGGCGGCGCCGGTGCCGGCGCAGGCACGAGCGCGGCGGGCGGCGGCGGAAGATCCTCCTCGGTGAGATCGGCCATCTCGGGCACGGTGACGTGCTGCACGCGGCTTCCCGTCTGCAGCTCGACGAGCTTCGAGGTGACGCGCTTCCCCTTCGCGCGGAACGTGAGCTTGCGGCTCCCGCTCTCCGTGGCGAACACCGCGCCGTGCTCCGCCTCCCACACCTTGCGGTCCTCGACGAGCACGTCGGTGAGCGGGACCTTGCGTGGGTTGTCGATGACCACCTTGTGGAGGCTCTTCTCGAGCTCCACGAGCCGCGCATGCGCGAAGTCGCGACGGTCGCCGCGCCCGAGCTCGGTGGCCTTCACCTCGGCCTCGCGGAACTCGAGCCACGCGTACCAGGTCGCGCCCTGCTCCTTGTGACAGAAGGCGAGGTTGAGGAGCGTGCCCAGCGCCGCGTCCTTCCGGTAGGCGGCCTCGAACTTGGGGCACGCCTCGCCGAAGCGGCGCTCCTCCATGAGCTTCTGGCCCTCGCGGAAGAGGCGCTCCGCGTCGGCCTCGCGGCTCTGCGCGTGAGCCTCGCGGCTGGCGGCGGCGCTCACGAGCACGAGGAACGCAGCGGCCGCGCCGCGAAGCCGCCCTCTCACGCTCCGGTTCACCATGCAGCGGACGTACGTCTACTTCCCATCGCGGCTGCGTGGCAACCCGACCGGCAACCCCGTCGACGCGGGCCCGGGTTTCCGGACCGGCGCCGGCTTCGACCCGCTCGGGTGACGGGCGCCCCCGGCCGGTGACGACCCGCTCTGGACGGAAGCGGCCGCGGCGGACGACGAGGCCTGCGGCGCGGCGCCGGCGCTCTCGCCCTCGGTTTTGGCATGCGCGCTCGCCGGAGGCGGAAGGATCGCCGAGGTGGGCTCGGGCGGCATGGGCTCGGCGGTCAGCGCCGCCGTCGCGGTCGGCTCGCCGTCGCTCGTTCGCGCCGAGCGCTTCAGCACGACCCCGCCGATCACGACGAGCGCCGCCATCGTGATGAGCGCGGTCAGCCCGAGGAGGAGCCGCGCCCGCGACCCCATCCCGCGCATCGCACCGAACGCGCCGCCCACGGTGCTGGCCGTCCCGTGCAGCTCGGAGTCGTGGCGGCGGCCGGGCGACGACGGGATGATCGCGCGTTCGCCGCTCGGGGCGGCATTCCGGAGGCGCGGGCCGCTCGCCGCCTCTTCCTGGATGCGCGCCATCGTGGCGGCGACGCGGTCCGCCGAGTGCATCCACGTCCCGGAGCCGAACGGCACGAGCGCGCGCGCGAGCTCGGCGACGTCGTTGAAGCGGTCCTCGCGCTTCTTGGCGAGGCACCTCATCACGAGCCGCTCGAGATCCTCGGGAACGCCGCTCACGATCTGCCGGATCGGCTGCGGGTCCTTCTCGAGGATCTGCGCGAAGGTCTCGTTCATCTCGTCGCCGCCGAACGGCATCGAGTTCGTGAGCAGCTCGTACATGACGATGCCCATCGACCAGATGTCGGTCCGCGAATCGACGGTCTTCGGGCTGCGCACCTGCTCGGGCGACATGTACGGCGGCGACCCGAGCACGGCCCGGCCGCCGGTGAGCTGCAGGATCCGCTTCCGATCGGTGGTCGGGCCGTCGAGCGCGGGATCGGTCGACTTGGAGATCCCGAAGTCGAGGATCTTGATGATCTGCGTGCCGTCGGGACGGTTCGCGAGGAACAGGTTCGAGGGCTTCAGATCGCGATGAACGATGCCGCGCGAGTGCGCGTGGGCGAGCCCCTCGAGCGCCTGCAGGACGTAGTCGACGACGAGCCACCGGGGGAGCGCTCCGCGGGCGTCGGCGATCTGACAGAGGTCGGCGCCCTCGAGGAGCTCCATGACGATGAAGGGAAGCCCGTCGGCCCCCGTGTCCACGTCGACGACGCGCGCCACGTGCTCCGACTGGAGCTTCGCGCACGCACGCGCCTCGAGCAGGAGGCGTGACTGCGCCTCGCGATCGGCCACGTCCTGGTAGAGGAGCTTCACCGCCACGTGCTGATCGAGCAGCTCGTGGTGCGCGGCGACGACGACGCCCATCCCGCCCTCGCCGAGGATGCGCTCCACCCGGTATTTGCCCGCGAGGAGATCGCCGACCTTGAGCAGAGAGCTCCCGGAGTCGGTTCCGCGCGCCGCAGCGCGCGTCGATCGGGCGAGCGTGGCCGCCATACGGTTCGAAGACTAGCCCCCGCCGCTCCGGCTCTCCAAGGAGACATTGTCGCGCCCGCGCCGGAGGCCCTTCCCGGCAGCGTGTCGCTCGCTGTTCACACCCACCCCCGTGAGCTGCAACCACCTGCCCGCCACGAGCGTCCAAGCTCGGGGCGCCCCGACCGCGCCGCTGTCGGGATGGATGGTAGCCGGACGGGCATCTGTCGGATCGGCTACACGTCCCGTCGCCGCAGCGCGTCGCGAAGTGCGCGAAACCTGTGCGGACGACGCAGGAATCACCGGCAGATCGCGAGCCCTCCGCTCCGGCACGGAACCCGCATAGGCAGCCCTCACCTGGCGAAGCCCTTCGCCGGTCCACCTCCTCCCAAGGACGGACACCATGGCCTTCGCCATCGCCACCGAGATCCTCGACAACGCCGTCAGCGGCGACCCTGCTGCCCTCGATCACGTCCTCCGCATGATCCGCCCGCACGTCGAGCGTCAGCTCCTGCGTTACCCGGTCAGCGACGAGGACCGCCGCGACCTCCTCCAGGCGACGCTCATGCAGATCGTGCGTCGCCTCGGCTCCTTCCGAGCCGAGTCGAGCTTCTCGACCTGGCTCTTCCGCGTGACCGCCAACGAGGCGCTCATGCTGATGCGCTCGCGGCGCCGTCACCGGGCGCGCGTGGTGGAGGGCCTCGACTGGGAGGAGCTCGCCACGCTCCCCAGCATGAACGACAACGAGGTCACGCAGGTCGACGTCGGCGTCGAGCACCGCGAGCGTGACGCCCGGGTCCGCGAGGCGCTCAAGGAGCTGCCCGAGGACTACCGCGACGTCGTCGTCGCCCACTACCACCTCGACCTCGGGCTCCAGGAGATCGCCGACAAGCTCGCGATCACCGAGAGCGCCGTCCGGTCGCGGCTGCATCGGGCTCGGACGCGGCTCCGCACGCTCCTCGAGAAGGACGACGTCGTCGAGTACACGCGGGCGGCGTGACCGGAGCTCCTCCGCCGGCCCCCGCGGCGCTGCTGTTCGATCTGGACGGGACTCTCGTGGACTCGCGCGGCGACATCGCCGCGAGCTGCAATGCGGCGCTCGAGGCGCACGGACGGGCGGCGCTGCCGCTCCGACGGATCCTTCCGATGGTGGGTGACGGGGCTCGGGCACTGGTGGCCCGGGCCCTTGGTGTTTTCGAAGCCGACGCGGCGGTCGGCCCGGTGCTCGCCACGTTCCAGGCGCACTACCTCGCGCACCCGTGCGAGCACACGGTCCTCCTGGCGGGCGCGCGCGAGATCCTCGAGACCGCGGCACGGGCCGGCCTACCCTGCGCGCTCGTGACCAACAAGCCGCGTGACATCGCGCTGGCGCTGCTCGATGCGCTCGGGCTGCGGGAGTCCTTCGCAGCGGTGTGGGGCGCAGGTGACGGGCCGCTCAAGCCGGCGCCCGACAGCGTGCTTGCGGTGACGCGCGCGCTCGGCGTCGCGTCGCCGTCGGCGTGGATGATCGGCGACGGACCCCAGGACGTCGGCGCGGGCAAGGCGGCCGGCGCCTTCACGGTCGGCGTCTTCGGCATCGCCGAGCGCGAGAGGCTCCTCGGCAGCAGGCCCGACCTGCTCGTGCCCTCGCTGACCGCGCTCCTCGGGTACCTGCCGCCCGGCTACTGACCGCCCGTCTCGGGGACCTTCACTTCCTTGAGCCGGGCGCGCATCTGCTGCATGCGCTCGAGGACGGGGGCGAGCTTCTCCTTGTCGGAGGCGAGGTCCTTCGACTCCTTCGGATCCTTGTCGAGGTCGAACAGCTGGTAGGCCGCGCCGCCCTGGTTGATGAGCTTCATGCCGGGCGTCGGCCCGGTGATGAGCGCGCGGCGGATGCCGTTGTACGGGCCCGCGGGCATGTCGATGAAGACGTCGCGCTCCTCGTGCTCCTGGCCTTCCGGCAGGTACACGTCGGTGAGGAGGCTCTGGCCGCTCATCTCGCCCTCCTCGGGCGGCGGGCCGCCGAGGATCTCGTTGAGGGTCGGCGCGAGATCGATGTGTGAACGCTTCACGGGCACGCGCCGCGGCTTCACGCCCGGCAGGTAGACGAGCAGGGGCACGCGCACCAGCGACTCCCAGATCTCCATGCCGTGCCAGTTCATGCCGTGGTCGGCGAACGCCTCGCCGTGGTCAGCGGTGAGCACGATGGCCGTGTCCTCGGCCCAGGGCTGCGAGTTGATGTAGTCGATGACCTTCCCGATGTGCTTGTCCGTGTACCAGACCTCGCCGTCGTAGAGGTTCTTGGTGGGCATCTGCGTGTTGCCGAACTCCGGCGCGCCCTCGTGGGGGACGTACTGCGCGTGCGGATCGAAGAAGTGGAACCACGCGAAGAAGCGGCGCGGATCGCCGGGGGCGCCGCCGTCGAGCATGCCCGCCGCGTTCTGGACCGGGAGCCCGCCGTCGACGTCGCCCGCGTCGCCGCCCGCGTCCGGCTCGCCCGCGGGCGGCGCGCTCGCCCCGGGCGACGTGTTGAGCGGGTTCGCGAGCATCTTCAGCGCGAGGTCGCTCATGCGCTCGCTGGTGACGCTGTTGTCGTTGTCGCCCATCCCGGGCGGGATCGCCGACGTGTCCCAGACGTCCATGCCCTGGTTCAGGCCGGTCGGGAACTTGAAGTACCAGTGACAGTGCCCCGCGAACGTCCGCACGTTGGCGCCGTCGCGCACGCGCTCCGCGACGAAGGTGTTCTTCTGGTAGTACGTGTTGAAGTGGTTGAAGTCCCGGAGCGTCTCGCTCGGGTACTTCCCGATCATGAACGGCCCGACGCTCTTGCCGGTGTACGACGCCATCGAGTACGCGCGCTCGAACACCGTCGCCTTCTCGGCGAGCTTGTCGAGATTCGGTGACGTGGGCTTCGGGTAACCGAGGAAGCCGAGGTCGGTGCGCAGCGTGTCGACCGTGAAGAGCACGAGGTTGTAGGTGCGGCGCTTCTTGGGCGGCACCTTCGCCGCGACCTTGTCGGGCGTGGGCGTGGTCGGAGCCGGGGTGTCGGCGCCGTTGCAGTCCTCGTCGATGCCGTTGCCGGGCACGTCGATGGCGCCGGGATTCACCTGCGGGTCGGCGTCGTTGCAGTCGCCGCCGCCGTAGTGGGCGGAGAAGCCGTCCTTGTCGTGGTCGTCCGACTTGCGGAGCGCCGCGAGCGCGATCTTGCCGAGCGGCGCGTCGCGCTCGATGCCGCGTGCGACGAGCGCGTCCGCGTCGAGCGCGCCGGACGCGCGCAGGCAGAGGCCGCCCACGAGGAGGAGCACGACGACCGCGGCGGCCGCGCCGCCCAGCGCGACCGGCGCCGGCTTGCCGCCCGCGTCCTTCAGGGGACCGCGCCCGAGGGCGATCGGCGCCGCGTAGGCGCCGAGCGCGAGGACGAGCAGATTCGCGACCGGGCGGAGATCGAGCTCCTCGCGCTTCAGCACGCCGAAGATGGCGAGCACCCCGCCTTCGCCGCCGGTGTCCCCGCTCGCGATGCCCACGAGGAAGAGGAGGACGACGAGCGCGAGGGCGGCGCCGCCGGTGAGCGCCGGGTCGAGCAATCTCGGCACCTGCGCGCTGCCAGCGGCGAGCGCACGCCGCGTCACCGGCACGAGCGACGTCGCGACCACGAGGAGCCCGAGCAAGAGGGCCACCGACGCGATGCCCGCGGTGAGCCCCGACTCCGCCGGCTTGCCGACGGCGAGCGCCGAACGCGCGGCGTGCGCCGAGCCGAGCGTCCACACGAAGGCGGAGAGCACGAGCAGGGGCGCGAACGCGGCACGACGAAGGCGCGCTGCCCCGGAGCCGGCGCGCACGGCAGCCAGGTAGGCGAGCGGGCTCCGCGGCTCTCCGGGCTCGAGGACGAGCGCCGCGACGGCGACGCCGGCGGCCACGAGCAGCACGACCGGGAACAGCACGCCGAGATCGGCGAGCACGAGCCCCGAGGTCGACGGCGCCTCGGGCGCGCCGCCCTCGATTGCCTTGCCGGCGATCGCGCGGGCTTCGAGGATCGCGACGACGAAGGCCGCGAACGCAGCGCCCCCGAGAGCGAGCACGAAGCGATGCGCGGCGCGGAGCACGGCCGTGTTCTAGCGCAGAACCCGAGGCCCCGTCAGCCCTTGCGACGCCGTTCGACAGCCTCCGCGACGTCGCCGCGGCCGGGGCCGCGCGCTCCCGGTCCGGCGGGCTTCGCGAGCGGATGCGCCGCATCGTAGACCTTGAGGAGGTGCGCCACGGAGACGTGGGTGTAGCGCTGGGTGGTCGAGAGCGACGCGTGCCCGAGCATCTCCTGGATGGCGCGGAGATCGGCCCCTCCGTCGAGCAGGTGCGTGGCGCACGTGTGGCGGAGGGCGTGCGGGTGGAGGTCGGCGCGCCCGGCGCCCGCCAGCCCGTAGCGGCGCACGAGGAGCTGCACGGCGCGCGGATTGAGCCGGCGACCGCGCGTCGAGACGAAGATCGCCGCGGGATCGAGGAAGCGCGTGCGCGCATGGGCGAGGACGCTGCGGGCGCCGAGCCAGCGATCGAGCGCCTCGATGGCCTTCGTGCCGAGCGGCACGATGCGCTCCTTGTTGCCCTTTCCGAGCACGCGCACGGTGCGCTCGTCGCGCGAGAGCTGATCGAGGGAGAGGCCGCTCACCTCGCCGACGCGGAGCCCGCCGCCGTAGAGCACCTCGAGCAGCGCGCGGTCGCGCAGGACGAGCGCATCACGCCGGGCGCGCTCGAGGCTCGTCACGGCCGGGCGATTCGCGACGGTGTCGACGTCCGGCGACTCCACCACCTGCGCCGCGTCGTCGGCGGACAGGAACGTCGGGAGCTCGCGCCGCACCTTGGGGCTGGCCAGCTGCTCGGCGGGGTTCACGCGCGAGTGGCCCTGGCGCTTCATCCAGCGACCGAACGAGCGCACGCTCGCGATCTTGCGGGCGACCGAGCTCGGCTTGCACGTCCGGGCGAGCTCGCCGAGCCAGGCGCGGAGCACGTACAGATCGAGGGCGGCGGCGGCCTCCTGGTCGGGGCGCCTCTGCCTCGTGGGCCGGGCGGGGCGCGCCTCGGTGCGCGCATCGACGAAGGCGAGCAGCGCATCGAGGTCGCGGCCGTACGCCTCGACGGTGTTGGGGGACGCGCGCCGCTCGCTCTCGAGATGAACGAGGAACGAGGCCTTCAGCGCGCGTAGCTCCACCCGCGCCAGCCTACCGCCTCGGCCCGCGAAGGAGAAGAAAGCGAGGCGTCCGGCGGGCTGGTGCTAGGCTGGCGGCCCTTGTTCCGGCGGCTCTGGGAGGCATTCAAGCGGCTCTGGCTGCGCGCCAAGTCGGAGCGCGCGTCGCCCCGCGAGATCTTCTGGGCGGTGTCGGTCGGCGCGTTCTGCGGGTGCACGCCGGCGGTCGGGCTGAGGCCATGGATCGCCATCGCGGTCGCGACGTTCCTGAAGAAGAACCGCCTCTTCTGTTACATCGGCTCGCACACGTCGAACATCCTGTTCACGCCGTTCATCACGCTCGCCGAGGTGCAGCTCGCGCACCGCCTGCGCACGGGAGAGTGGGCGATCCTGAATCGCCACAACATCGTCGAGCAGGCGCCTTCCCTGCTCGTCGACTGGTGCCTCGGGACGATCCCGGTCGGCCTCGTGGTGGGGCTCGCGTGCGGTCTGCTCGGCTACGCGCTGGCGCGGCGGCGTGATGCCCGCCGCGCCGCACGCGCGGAGCTCACGCCGCCGCCGCTCGCTGGAGCTCCGCCACCGTCTTCGGGATGACGCGCGTCAGGTTGTCGGGCGCGCCGTCGGTGACGAGGATGTCGTCCTCGATGCGAACGCCGATGCCGCGCCACTCGGCCGGGACCTTCTCGTACTCGCGCCCGATGTAGATGCCGGGCTCGACGGTGAGCACCATGCCCGGCTGGAGCGGCCGGGCGTGACCGCCCAGGTAGTAGTTGCCCACGTCGTGCACGTCCATGCCGAGCCAGTGACTCGTCTTGTGCATGTAGAACGGCTTGTACGCCTCGTCCTTGATCAGCTGCTCGACGTCGCCCTGGAGGAGGCCGAGCTTCACGAGGCCGCGGGTGATGACGTCGACGCAGGTCGCGTGGATCTTCTCGAGCGTGGAGCCGACCACCGTCTGCGCGATGCCCGCCTCCTGCGCCTCGAGCACGAGCTCGTAGATCGCCTGCTGGTTCTTCGAGAAGCCCGCGCCGACCGGGAAGGTCCGCGTGACGTCGGCCGCGTAGTAGTCGTACTCGGCGCCGGCATCGATGAGGAGGAGATCGCCCTTCTCCATCGTCCGGTTGTTCTGGCGGTAGTGGAGGATCGTGGCGTTCGCGCCCGACCCGACGATGCTGCCGTACGCGGCCCGTTCCGAGCCGTGGGTGCGGAACGTCTCGAGGAGGAGCGCCTCGACCTGGAACTCGCGCATGCCGGCGCGCGTCGCGCCCATCGCGCGGATGTGCGCCTCGGCGGTGATGTCGGCGGCCTTGCGCATCGCCGCGAGGTCCTCGTCCGACTTGAAGAGGCGCATCTCGTGGAGGACCGTCCCGGGGTCCACGATCTCGACGGGCCACGAGTACCCGAGCTTGGCCCGCGCGCGTGCCTTGTCGACGGCGGCGAGGACGACGTCATCCATCGCGCGGTTCACGCCGAGCCGGTAGTAGAGGCGCTTCTTGTTCTGGAACAGCTTGGGCAGCTCGGCCGCGAGCGTGTCGATCGTGAACGCGTCATCCGCGCCGAAGTGCTCCTTCACGCCGTCGACCCCGAACCGCGGCCCGTCCCATATCTCGCGCTCCGGATCGCGCGCTCGCACGAAGTACGTCGAGCGGAAGGCCGCGTTGCCGTCGGCATCGGACGTGCCGGTCATCACGAGCACCGTGTTCGGCTCGTTGAATCCGGTCAGGTAGAAGAGGTCCGAGTCCTGGCGGTAGTCGTGCTCGACGTCGTTGTTGCGCGTGAACACGGGAGCGGCCGGGAACACGCAGACCGAGTCACCGTCGGCCGCGCGCGCCGCGATGGCCTCGAGGAACGCCCGACGCCGCTTGTTGAAGACCTCGCTGTGGCACGTGCACATGGCCGTGATCGTACCACCACCCGTGCGCTATTCGAGGAGCGAGAACACCACGAAGAGAGCGCCCAGGATGGCGAGGCCCGCGAGCGCGAGGAGGAGGAGCCCGGAAGCGCGACCGATGACGGGGCCCGACTTCTTCCAGGCCTTCCGCTGCGCGCGCGTGGGCGCCGGGGACACCGGCATCATCATCGGCTGGCTCGACGTCGCGGCGGGCGGGACGTGCGGGGTCGAATTCGAGTTGGTCACCGCGTTGGGCCCGTACGTGCGGACCACCTCGGGATCGGGACGGGAGAGCGGCGCCGGCATCGCCTTCGGCGTGTAGACGACCGGGGCCGGCAGGCTTCCGCCCGAGCCGGATGCGGGCTGCGCCTCGTACGTGAAGCCGCCCATCTTGGCGGTCGCCCCGGCGCCCGGGGGCGCGCCGTTGCCGCGCGGCTGCGCTCCTCGCCCGGCTTCACCGAGCGACTCCGGTGTGCCCGGCGCGGTGTCGTGCGACGAGACGGCGGGCGCCGACGGCGTCGGCTGCGGGAGCTGCCCGCGGCTGCGCGGCGGAGGGGTCATCGGGGCGCTCGGCTGCGCGAGCGGCGCGGCGCGGCGGAACGCCTCCGGCACCTCGAGGGAGAGGACGGTCACGCCGACGCGGAGCATGCGCGGGCGGCTCCACTCGATGGTCGACCCCGTGTAGACGGCGGACCGGCCGAGCCAGGATCCGCGCGTCGACGAGAGGTCCTGGACGAACACGCTGAGGCCGCGGCGAAGGAGCTTGATGTGCTCGCGCGAGACCTCGCGGTCCTCGATCACGAGGTCGCACGTGGCGCCCCGGCCGATCGTGTACTCGCGGTTCTCGGTCTCGAGCACCAGCTCGTCGCCGAAGTTCGTGCCCTCGACCACGCGGACGCGCGGCACGACGAGCGCCTTCGTGTTCCTCCCGCTCCCGAGGTCGACGGAGGGGTCGTCGCCCTCGAGGACCACGACGACGCTGCCGATCTGGATCTCGTCGCCGGGCATCAGCAGGCGGCGGGAGCCCTGGTCGAGCGGCACGTCGCCGATCGCGATGTCGGGGCCGAGCGCGATCAGCGCAACCTCGCTGATCTTGGCGTGCTCCTGGTCCACACCGGGGATGTCGACGCGGATCTCACATCCCTCGGCGCGGCCGATCGTCAGCGGGGCGGGCCCGAGCTCGATGCGCCGCGTCTCGTGGAAGGAGCCGCCGGGAGGGACGACGAGGTACACGCGAGATGGAGTCTCGCACGCTTCGGGTCAGGGGAACGACCAAACTTGGCCCTCGGGGGACCCGCAGGGGAGAATTTCGCCCATGAACAACGACGCGCATGCAGCCGAGGACCGGCGCCGACGCCGGAGCGCCGATCCGCTGGTCGCCCTGCACTACCAGCTCAGCGAGACCCGCTCGCGCGGCGAGCTCGACGCGATCGTCGTGGCCGACGCCTCGGGCGTCGTGGTCGCGGGGGCCGGCTCGTGGCCCGTCTGTGAGGAGCTGGCCGCGTACGCCCCGCTACTCGCCGAGGGCAGCTGGGGAACGATGAGCGACTCCGTCACGTCGCGCGTCGAGAGCCTGCGGCGTGACGTGGAGGTGCGGCTCCTGTCCGTCGGCGGCCAGGACGTGCTCCTCTGCGCGCGTCGCCAGCGCCGCGGCGCGGGCGCGCTCCCCGGCGAGCGCGTCGAGCGTGACCTCGACCAGACGGCCGCAGGGGTCAGCCGCATCCTGCTCGGCGTAGCCGCCTGAGCGCCGGTTTGACGCCTCACAGGCCCGCGAGTAAACCCGCGTCATGAGCGACGAGGAAGCGCCGCCGCCGGACGATCATCCGTCGGACCCGCCCGGTTCCGTCTTCCCCAAGGAGGGGCGACGCAGCCGGCTCGAGGGCGTGATCCCGGAGATCCTGAAGCGCGCCGTCGAGATCGGCGTCGAGAAGGCGCGCGAGTCGCCGGACAACGTGCGTCAGTTCGTCGCCGACCTGAAGCTCCCGAAGGAGGTGGCGCACGTCATCTTCCAGCAGATCGACGACACGAAGAACGGGCTCTTCCGGGTCGTGGCCAAGGAGATCCGCGATTTCCTCGAGCACACGAACTTCGCGGGCGAGGTGCAGAAGCTCCTCACGACCGTGCAGTTCGAGGTGAACACGACCATCCGGTTCACCCCCAACGACGGACGCGATCCGCCGCGCAAGGACGGCGACGAGGGCGACGAGGGCCCGCGCTCGACGTCCGGCTCCTCGTCGGCCCCGCCCGGCTCGAGCGACAAGGATGGTCCTGCCTCGGGCAGCGGCAAGCTCCCGAAGCCCGAGGTGAAGACGTCCGTGTCCGTTCGCCGTGACGATCGCGATCCCGCGCGGCGTGGTGCACGCGGTCGCCGGACCTCGATGTGATCCGCGCATCGCACACTTAGGCTGCGCGCGGCGCCCTGCTCTTGCTATAAGGGCGCCATGGCAAAGCCGCTTCGTGCGGGGGGTGAGGTCGATAGCTGGTGCACCAAGTGCAAGCTCGTCCTGAATCACCGGATCATCGCGCTCGTGGGTACCGTTCCGGCACGCGTCGAGTGCTCGACCTGCAATTCCCACCACAATTTCCGGGCTCGCGCCCCGGGTGACAAGGCCCCGGCCGCAGCGGGCACGACCCGCGCGAAGGCGGCAGGCGGCACCGCGGGTCCCCGCTCCGTCCGCGGGCCGACGAAGGCTCAGCAGCTCGTGCTCGACCGCGAGAAGTCGTGGGAAAAGGCCGTCAACGGCCGCGCCGTCAACGAGTTCCGCGCGTACCGCACCTCCGAGATCTTCAACGAGGGCGACCTCGTCCGCCACTCGAAGTTCGGCGACGGCATCGTGACGCGCCTCCTCGAAGGCCGAAAGGTCGAGATCCTCTTCAAGGACGACGCCCGCACGCTCGCGCACGGCCTCACCGACTGAATGCACTGAATCGCGCGCGAGCTCGGGAATCGAAGGCCTGCTCGGGGGCGTTCGTCTTGCCAAGCTCGCGCCTGCGCGGGTACCTTCCCGCGCATGAAGAAGCTTCTCGTCACGCTTGCTTGCAGCCTTGCCTGCGTCGTCGTCGCCGCCTGTGGGGACGACAGCACGCCCGGCACGGGCTCGTCCTCCGGCTCCAGCGGGTCCAGCGGGTCCAGCGGATCCAGCGGCAGCTCGGGCGGCGGTGACTCGGGCGCCGGTGACTCGTCGACCGGCGGCAAGGTGGTCGAGGTCAACGTCACCAGCAACGAGTTCACGCCGGCGCAGGTCACCATCCACGTGGGCGACACCGTCGAGTGGATCTGGGGCGGCGGCAGCCACAACGTCGTCTCGGGCGCCAACTGCAAGGGCGACGGCGCCTTCGAGTCGCCCCTCCAGAGCGACTTCGGCGCGCACTTCGAGCACACCTACGACAAGCCGGGCACCTTCGAGTACTTCTGCCAGCCTCACTGCGTGAGCTCCGGCATGAAGGGGACCGTCATCGTCCAGTGATCGGACGACGAGCGCACCCCCGTAGCCCGGCTGCGCTCGTCTTCGCGCTCGTCCTCGGCACCGCGTCCACGCCGGACGCCGCGCCCGCGATGCCTGCGCCGCCCGGCGCGGCCGCTTCGCCGTGCGCGCCGCAC
>JAQBQL010000229.1 GCA_028287035.1 Labilithrix sp.
GGCGCGCGCCGAGGAGGCGCCCGTCGTCTCCGCGCCGCCGCCGCCGCCGCCCCCGCCGGTCCGCACCGAGCCTCCGGCTCCGGCCACGCGCTCGACCGCCCCGAAGACGGGCGTCGAGTACTGGGCCGGCCGTCCGGGCGTCCCGATGCCGACCCCGATGAACGCTCCGCGCACCGGCATCGGTGGCGGTCCCGCGAGCGCCCTCCAGCGCCGCGTGCAGTACGATCCGCGCGCAGGCGCCAACGTCGCTCGCCCTGGCATGCGCCCGGGTCAGCAGCGTGGGCCCGGCGGGATGATGGGCCGCGGCGGCATGATGGGCAACCGCGGTCGCCCGGGCATGCAGCCGATGCGCCGTGGTCCGGTCAACGTCTCCACGAAGGAGATGTCGGAGCACAAGAAGGTCATCCGCATCGAGGAGAACATCACGCTCTCCCAGATGGCCGCGAAGATGTCCCTCAAGTCGACCGAGCTGCTCATGCGGCTCCTCGGCATGGGCATGACCGGCGTGCACATCAACACCACCCTCGACGCGGACACCGCGAAGATCCTGGCCGGCGAGTTCGGCTGGGAGGTCGAGGACGTCGCGCAGACGGAAGAGCAGATCATCGCGGAAGCCCGCGGTGAAGAGACCTCCGCGCCGGCCACTGCGGGCGCGCCGGTCATCGCCAAGGAAGTCGATGCGGGCGCCATCACGCGGCCCCCGGTCGTCACCGTCATGGGTCACGTCGACCATGGCAAGACGAGCCTCCTCGACAAGATCCGCAAGGCGAACGTGGCCTCCGGCGAAGCCGGCGGCATCACGCAGCACATCGGCGCCTACAAGGTGAAGACCGACCGCGGCACCATCGTGTTCCTCGACACGCCGGGCCACGAAGCCTTCACCGCGATGCGCGCTCGCGGCGCCGGGGCGACGGACATCGTCGTCCTCGTCGTCGCCGCCGACGACGGCGTCATGCCCCAGACCAAGGAAGCCATCGCCCACGCGAAGTCGGCCAAGGTCCCGATCATCGTCGCCGTGAACAAGATCGACAAGCCCGGCGCCGAGCCGGAGCGCGTCAAGCGCGAGCTCGTCGACCAGGGCCTCCAGCCCGAGGAGTGGGGCGGCGACACGATCTTCGTGAACGTCTCCGCCATGACTGGCGAAGGCATCCCGCAGCTGCTCGAGATGATCGGCCTCCAGGCCGAGGTCCTCGATCTCAAGGCGAACCCCAAGAAGCCGGCCAACGGCGTCGTGCTCGAGGCTCTCCTCGATCGCGGTCGTGGTCCGGTGGCGCGCGTCCTCATCCAGGAGGGCACGCTCAGGGTCGGTGACTTCGTCCTCGCAGGCCCCGGCTTCGGCAAGGTCCGCGCGATGACGAACGAGCACGGCAAGCAGGTCCACGAGGCTCCGCCGTCCACGCCGGTCGAGATCCTCGGCCTGTCGGACGTCCCCGGTGCCGGCGACCCGCTCCACGCGGTCAAGGACCCGAAGCGCGCCCAGGAGATCGCCGAGAGCCGCAAGGTGAAGCGCGACAAGTCGCTCATCGGCGACGACGCGCGCATCTCGCTCGCCGGTCTCGTCAAGCAGATGGAGTCTGCCGACCAGCAGGAGCTCCGCGTCATCGTCAAGACGGACGTTCAGGGCTCGCTCGAGGCGCTCGCGAGCGCCTTCAACAAGCTCTCGACCGACCGCGTGAAGCTGACGATCATCCACGGCGGCGTCGGCGCCATCACCGAGGGCGACGTCAACCTCGCCATCGCGTCGAAGGCGATCGTCATCGGCTTCAATGCCCGCCCGGCCGGAAAGTCCTCGGCGCTCGCCGAGGAGAACAAGGTCGAGATCCGGCTCTACTCGATCATCTACGCAGCGGTCGACGACGTGAAGGCGGCCATGGAAGGCCTCCTCCCGACGACGAAGCTCGAGAAGCCGTCCGGCGAAGCCGAGGTCCGCGCGATCTTCAAGATCCGCGGCGTCATCGTCGCCGGCAGCATGTGCACGAACGGCAAGGTCATCCGCGGTGGCATGGCGCGTCTCTTCCGCGATGGTCAGGCCATCTGGGAAGGCAAGATCGCCGCGCTCAAGCGCTTCAAGGACGACGTCAAGGAGGTCTCGGAAGGCTTCGAGTGCGGTATCAGCCTCGACGGCTACAGCGAGATGAAGGAGAAGGACATCATCAAGTCCTTCGAGATCGAAGAGATCAAGCAGCGGCTCTGATCTCGCACCATGCCGAGTGAAGCGAAGACCCGTCCCGCGCGCGTAGGTGCCGAGCTCCGTCAGGAGCTCGCGCGCCTCGTCGCGCGTGATCTCGGGGATCCGCGGCTCGAGGGGCTCGTCGTCGCGAACGTCGTGATGACGGGCGACCTCCGCATGGCCAAGGTGTTCTGGCGGCTCGTCACCCTCGAAGCGCCTGAAGGGCCGCTGTTCGAGGCGCGCTGCAAGGACGCGCAGACCGCGCTGGAGCGCGCGGCGGGTCGCCTCAAGAAGGCGGTCACGGGACGGCTCCAGCTGCGCGTCGCCCCCGAGCTCAAGTTCGAATACGACGCGGGCCAGGAGCGCCGCGACCGTATCGACCAGCTGCTCGACGAAGTCCGGCGCGACACGCCGAAGACCTAAAGCGCGCCGGTCAGCGCAGGCGCGTCACGTACCAGTTGCCGCGCCAGGCGGTCAGCTCGGCGATGTCGAGGTGGCGGACCTTGCCGTCGATCGTGAACGTGAGCTTCGAGTGCTTCACTCGCCAGAGCGGCTTCTTGAAGTCGTGCTTCTTCGGCGTGAGCTGCGTCACGGATCGGCCCAGCTCGAAGCCGACGAACTTCGCGTTCTCGATGCCCTTGTTGTTCTTGTGCGTGCGCTCGACGTTGCGCCGGAACTGTCCCGAGATGCGCTTCTCCCACGCCTTCTGCGGGCCCTCCGCCTCGCGCGACGCGAGGTAGGCGTCGCGCGGGAAGAGGACGTCCCCCGCGAGATCGGGGTTGTCCTGCGCCACCGCCTCGAGCAGGTGCTTCATGCGCCCGTAGAGCTCGTCGTCGGGCGGCGGCGGCGCGGCGAGCTCGTCGAGCCCAGCATCGGCCGCGCCGGCGTCGGCCGC
>JAQBQL010000237.1 GCA_028287035.1 Labilithrix sp.
GAGCAGCGCGTGGGCGCCGCGCTCGCGCTCCGCGTCGCCGGCGAGCCGCCCGCCCGCATCCGCGTCGCGGCCGAGGCGGTGGTCCACGAGCCCACGCGGCAGGTCCTCGACGCGCTCGCGAGCGACGACGTCCACGACGACGCCGCGGTCGACAAGGCCCTCCGCCGGTTCTCGACGCAGCGGTAGACTCGCCCGCCATGGCGAACCCGCTTCTCTCCGATCGCCACGTCCAGTTCCTCCTGAACGAGGTCCTCGACCTGCCCGCCCTGCTCGCGCTGCCGGCGTTCTCCGATCACACGCCGGAGACGTGCGCGATGTACGTGCAGTCGGCCCGCAAGCTCGCGCGTGAGGTGCTGTTCCCCACGTACAAGCCCATGGACGTGGCGCCGCCGGTCCTCGCGGACGGCCGCGTGAAGGTGCATCCCGCGCTCAAGGACATCTACCCGCGCCTCGTGGAGCTCGGGACGCTCACCGCGACGAGGCCGCAGGAGGTGGGCGGCGCGAGCCTCCCGTCGTCGGTCGCGGCCCTCGCGCACGTCTACCTCATGGCCGCGAACCTGAGCGCCTACGGCTACGTGGGCCTCACCACCGGCGCGGCCCGCCTCCTCGAGTCGTTCGGCACGGAGGACCTCCGCGCCGGGTTCATGGCGAAGATGTACGCCGGGGAGTGGACCGGGACCATGGCGCTCACCGAGCCCCAGGCCGGCAGCAGCCTGAGCGACGTGACGACCCGCGCCGCGAAGGTCGCCGGCAGCGACCACTACCTCGTGCGGGGCTCGAAGATCTTCATCTCCGCCGCCGATCACGACATCACCGAGAACATCGTCCACCTGACGCTCGCCCGCATCGAGGGCGCGCCGGCGGGCATCAAGGGCGTATCCCTATTTGCCATTCCGAGCCGCCGTCCCGCCGAGGGCGACGCCCTCGTCTCCAACGACGTGAGCGTCGCGGGCGTCATCCACAAGATCGGGTGGCGCGGCCTCCCGAGCCTCGCCATCAACTTCGGCGAGAACGACGACTGCCACGGCTGGCTGGTCGGCGAGCCCCACCTCGGCATCTCCTACATGTTCCAGATGATGAACGAGGCCCGCATCATGGTCGGGCTGAACGGCGTCGCGACGGCGGCCGTCGCCTACCAGGAGGCGCTCGCGTATGCGCGCGGGCGCACCCAGGGCCGGAGCGTCACCGGCAAGAGCCCCACGAGCCCGCAGGTGCCGCTCATCGAGCACGCCGACGTGCGCCGCATGCTGCTCCGCCAGAAGGCCATCGTGGAAGGCGGGCTGTCGCTCCTCGTCGAGACGGCACGTCAGCAGGACCTCGCCGAGCACGCAACGTCCGCCGCGGAGCGCGACCGTGCCCGCCTGACACTCGACCTGCTCACGCCGATCGCGACGAGCTTCCCGGCCGAGAAGGGCTTCGAGTCCAACGCGCTCGCGGTCCAGGTGCACGGCGGCTACGGCTACACGAGCGAGTATCTGCCGGAGGCGTGGCTCCGCGACCAGAAGCTCAACACCATCCACGAGGGGACGAGCGGGATCCAGAGCCTCGATCTCCTCGGCCGCAAGGTGCTCGCCGGCGGCGGCGCGGCGCTCGCGAGCCTGCTCGAGGACATCGCTCGAGCCTCGGGGCGCGCGCGTCAGGCGGGGGTGCCCGCAACCTGGCTGGACGAGCTCGACGCGGCGGCCTCCGCCGCAGGAACGGTGACGCGCGCCCTCGCGCAGCTCGGCGCGAACGGCGACCCCGACGCGATGCTGCGGCACAGCTTCGACTTCCTCGATCTCCTCTCGATCGTGGTGGTGGGCTGGCGCTGGGCGGTCATGGCGGCCCTTGCCCAGGATGCGCTCGGAAAGGGGACGAGCGCCGACGAGCGGGCTTTCCACGAAGGAGAGCTCGCGGCGGCGCAGTACTGGCTCCTCACCGAGGTCCCGCGTGCCCGCGTGCTCGCCCAGCTCTGCCTCACCAACGAGGACTCGTACGCTCGAGCCAGCAGCGACTGGTTCTGAGCGGCTGGTCGCGAAATGTCTCGGCGGCAGCCCGAGCATGAAAAAAGATCACGCTCGGAATGCCTGCTACAGCTAGCTCGATAACAGGCATTTATTGGTCTTTTCGATTCTGGTCGTGTGAGTCTGTGGCGATGTTGTCGCCTCTGTTTTCACGCTGGCGCTTGCGACACAATGCCGATTACGAGATAGTGCTGATGCGTCACGGAATGCGCACCGAGCTCCGCTAGCTCGTCGCTGCTTCGTCGCCGTGCCCGCCCGAGCTGCGCCCTGTCGCAGCGCGCGCGAGCACGCGGACAGAGCGGCGCGCAAAGCCACGGCACAGCTGCATCGCCCATCAGGGCGCGGCGGCGAGGGCGTCGTCCATGCGGCGTCGCCCCCTTCATCACTTCACGGAGCTCACGCATGACCCTCGCTCTCTCCTCTCGCGCCACGAAGACCGCCGTTGTCCTCGCGTCTCTCCTCCTCGGCGCCTGCACGGCCGACGCGGTGGGCGCTCCGGCGACGAGCGAGTCGACCCTCACGGGCGCGACGGTGAGCGAGAGCGGCGAGGGGCCTGCGACGGGCACCAAGACCGGCGAGACCTCCGGCGCGCTCGGCAACGGCGTGGCAGGCGGCGAGAGCGGCAACGCGAAGGCCTCTCCGCCTTTGACCGTGATGCCGTACCGCGGCGTGAACCTCAACTCCGCCGACTTCGGCAGCGCGCTGCCGGGCGTGTTCGGCCGCGACTACACGTTCCCGACGAACGCCGAGGTCGACTACTACGTCGGCAAGGGCATGAACACGTTCCGCATCGGGTTCGCGTGGGAGCGCCTGCAGCCCGCCGCCTACGGCACGTTCGACGCCACGTATGCCAATCGGCTGTACTCGCTCGTCAGCTATGCCGAGTCGAAGGGCGCCCACGTCGTCCTCAATCCGCAGAACTTCGCGCGCTACTACGGGCAGGTCATCGGGTCCGCGGCGGTCCCGAATGCCGTCTTCGCGAATTTCTGGAACAAGCTGTCGGCGCGGTGGGCGAACCACGCGAACGTGATGTTCAACCTCGTCAACGAGCCGCACGACATGCCCACCGAGCAGTGGGTCTCGGCCGCGAATGCCGCGATCCTTGCCATCCGGTCGACCGGCGCCACGAACACCATCATTGTCCCCGGCAACGCCTGGACGGGCGGCTGGACCTGGACGAGCAGCTCCTACGGCACCCCCAACTCGGTCGCCATGCTCGCCATCGACGACCCGGCCGACAACGTCCTCTTCGAGGCGCACCAGTACCTCGACGCGAGCGGTGGCGGCCAGGCGGGCACGTGCGTCGACGCGACCATCGGCGCGAGGCGCCTCGCGGTGTTCGTCGACTGGCTCCGTGCCCACCACCTCAAGGGCATCGTCGGTGAGCTCGCCGGCGGCAACAACGCCACCTGCGCCGCCGCGGTGAAGGGCATGCTCGCGTACATGATGCAGAGCACCGACGTCCTGCAGGGCTGGACGTGGTGGGGCGGCGGCCCGTGGTGGCCGACCAGCTACCCCTTCGTCCTCGACCCCAGCGCGGGCAAGGACGCTCCGCAGATGGCCTGGCTCACCCCGTACCTGTGAGCGCTCCGGTCACTTCACCGTGATCGGGATCGCGACCTGGCACTCCTTGGGCGGCGTGAGCCACTTGAGCATCTGGAGCCAGAAGCGCTCGACCTGGTAGTCGGGGTGGTCCTTCCACTCGGTGTTGTAGGTGATCCACTCGTCACCCCACACGAGGACGTGGCCGCTCGAGACCTCCTGGCCCTTGAGCATGACGAGGCTGTTCTCGCTGGCGAGCGTGACCCCGGCGCCCGTGACCTCGTAGCCGTTGTCGACGCCGATGCGCATGATGCCGTCGGTGACGGGGTGCGGGTTCGTCCACGTCGTGACCGGCACCGTCGACCCGCCCTGCTTGGCGAGGATCGGCGTCGCCGCGTAGCTCATGCCGAACGTGGTGAGCAGCGCGTTGACGTTCGTGCGCTCCTCGGGGCCCGCGTACCCGATGAGCGTGAGGAGCCCGCCGCCCGCCTTCACCCAGTCGCCGAGCGCGGCGATCTCGGCCGGGGCGTAGCTGCGGCCGATGGTGCTCACGTCCTGCGCGACGATGACCTGGTACTGGTTCAGCAGCGCGGGCGTGAGCACCTGCGTCGAGAGGTCGACCGCGCCTGCGGTGCTCTTGCCGTTCAGCCACGTCGCGAACACGTCGCCCGCGCCCCACGGGCCCTTCTTGCCGAGCGTCGCGATCCGGAGGCAGTCGCACACGCCGTCGTGGCCGACGTCCACGTCGTCGACGATCCCGTTGCCGTCGTTGTCGACGCCGTCGCAGACCTCGGGGCCTCCGTCGCCGGCGCCGCTCGAGCCCGACGTGCCGCTCGAGCCGAAGCCGCTGCTCCCCGAGGCGCCGCTCGTGCCCGAAGCGCCGGAGGTCCCCGACGCGCCCGAGCTGCCGTTGAGGCCACTCGTGCCGGCGTCGAACTCGGAGCCCGCGGAGCTGTCGCCACACGCGACCGCCGCGAGGCCACCGGCGGCGAGGAAGGAAGCGAGGACGGCGCTGCGGAACTTCATGATCCCAACGCTACCGATACACCGTCAAAGTTGTCCAAGGCCCTGGAAGGCCTCGCGAAGTTCGGTCGTCCTCGCGCCCAGAGAGACTTACTTCGCGGGCACCTCGTACGTCGGTGTGAGCGTCGCGCGCGCCAGCGTGTGCGAGAAGAGGTTGAAGCCGAGGAACGCCGGGCTGCCGTCGGCGGTGACCTCCAGCTTCTCGACGTCGACCGCGTGCACGACGATGAAGTAGCGGTGCGGGCCGTGACCGGGCGGCGGTGCGGCGCCGACGTAACGCGCGCTGCCACCGTCGTTCTTCAGCGTGATCGCGCCGGCGGGCAGGTCGATCGCGTCCGGGTTGCCCGCGTCGGCGGCCAGCTCGGTCGTCGTCAGCGGAAGGTTCAGGACCGCCCAGTGCCAGAACCCGCTCGCGGTCGGCGCATCCGGATCGTACATGGTCACGACGAAGCTCCTGGTCTCGGGCGGGAAGCCCGACCACGCGAGCTGGGGCGACACGTCCTTGCCGCCGGCGCCGAGGAGGCCCGAGACCTGGGCGTTCGGGAGCGTCACGCCGTCCGCGACGTCGGTGCTCGTGAGCGTGAACGACGGGACGTCCGGAAGGAAATCGTAGGGGGAGGGAGGGCGCTTCATGGCGCGCGATTCTACTCCCGCCCGTTCGTCACGTCGCGCGCACCGATCGCACGAAGGCGCGGACCGCGGCGGCGGTCGCCTCGCGGTCCTCGAGCATGATCGCGTGTCCGGCGCCGGGGACGACCTGCCGGATCGCGTGCGGCACCGCTGCGACCAGCGCGTCGGTCAGCGCCACGGGCGTGGCGAGGTCCGCGTCGCCCACGCGCGCGAGCACCGGCATCGCGAGCGTCCGCAGGTCGAGCGGGGGCACGCGCGAGAAGGCCTCGAGCTCGGCGGCGAGGTCGGCAGGCTCCATGGCGTGCAGCCACGCGTCGACCTCGGCAACGAACGCCGCATTGCCGAGCCCCTTCGGAGACAGGAATGCCGGCGCGAATCGCGCCGTGAGATCGGCGGGCGCCTCGCGCACGACGGCGGCGCTCGCGCGCAGCGACGCGCCGTGGTCCGCCGACACGAACGGCATCGCGCCCAGCGCGACGAGGCCACACGCCTCGACCTCCGGCCTGAGCGCGAGCGACAGTGCCCGGTACGAGCCGCCCGAATAGCCGAGGAGCACGGGCCGGCGCACGTGGGCGGCACGGAGCGCCTCGAGCACGAGGTCCATCGCCTCGGCCTCGACGAACGGACGCAGCGGCGGGCTTCCTTCGTAGCCGGGCAGGTGGACGTTGGTGACGCGCGCGACGTCGACGAGAGCGTCCCCGACGTTCCACATGCTGGCGGGCGTGGAAGGCAGGCCGTGCAGCATGACGACGTCACGTCCAGAGCCCCTCTGCTCGAAGCGCAGCCCCATGCTCAGTGCCTCGTCCAGAACCACGCGATCAGGCGGGTACGTGAGTCCGCACCGCACTTCTTCAGCACCGCCGTCACGTGCAGCTCCACGGTGCGCGGGGCGCAGCGAAGCTTCGTCGCGATATCCTTGTTCGCGTCGCCGCGCACCAGCAGCGCGAGGACGCGCGCCTGCGTGGCGGTGAGCCGATGATCGCGGACCACGGCGGCGAGGCGGGCGTCGACCGACTCCTCTTCCTCGGTCGTGAGCACGATGAAGTGAGACTGCGCGCCCGCACTGGCGACGCGCGTGATCGAGTGGACACGCGGCGAGGCGATGCCGCGCACCGCGGCGTCGGTCACGTCGTCCAGCACCGCGCGATCGCGATCGATGAGCGCCCGAGCCGCGGCGTTGACGAACGCGAGCTGGCCGGCCGCGTTCATGACGAAGGCCGGACGCGCGACGAGCTCGAGGGTCTGGCTGACCGCGTCGAACGACCCCGGCGTGCCGCCCCACAGCAAGCGCTCGGCCGCGAGATGGTCGCCGAGCGCCGGGACGATCGAGGCGACGCTTGCCTCCTCCTCGGCCGAGAACGGCTCCTCGCGCCAGAGGCCGAGCCAGCAGAGCATGAAGGGTCCGTCGGAGATGACGACGCGCGCGTGCCCGAGCGGCAGGACGCCCGACGGGCGGTACACCGAGCGGACGACCGGCGACTCACCGCTCGCGAGCATGGCCCGGAACTCTCTATCGCCGACCAGGCGGTTTCGCTGATCGGCCTCGACGAGGAGCGCGTCGTAGTGCCCGTAGCGCAGCGGCGCCTGCGGGAAATACGAGGTCGCGAGCTGCGCGAGGTGCGCGGCGCGCGCGTCGCCCGAGTGGACCATCTGTTCGGTGGCCCAACCCTGCGCGGTGAGCTCCGGCCGGTACGCGAGCGTCGTCGCGCCGAGCACGTCCGCGAGCCCGTCGACGACACGACGCAACGTGGCTGGCCCGTGCGCGCGCCCCCCGCGGAGCTCGAGCAGCTCGCTGAGATCGAGGTTCGTGATGCGTTCGTCCATGAACGGTGGTGACCCGTGAGCGCGAGAATACCGAAGGATGGGTGCGGCGCTCAGCCCTAGGTGCGCGCGTGGCGAGGCTAGGTGATTCCACGTAGACGGAAGGTTCTTCGTCTGATCTCCACGACTTACCGCCCCCGCCCGACGATCCCCGTGTACGATCGGCGTGCGCATGCAAGGGCAGGATCTTCCCACCGAGAAGGAGCTCGGCGCCCCGAGCGCGACCGCGCTCGACCTGCTCGTCGTCTCGCTCGAGCTCATCGAGGAGCCGGCGTTCCTCGTCAACGGTCGCGGGAGCGTCGTGATGGCCAACCGGCGCGGGCGCGCGCGCCTCGAGGAGGACCGCACGCTGCTCGCCGACTGCTTCGACGCCGTTGCGACGCGCGCGCCCTCCGCGCGCGTCCGGATCGTCCACCCTGTCGCGACGGTCGGCGAGGGCTCGCACCACGTGGTCGTGGTCGAGCGTGGCGACGCGTCGCTCGCGAGCCGGCTCGAGCGGTTCCGGGTTGCTCACGGTCTCACTGCTGCCGAGTCTCGCGTGCTCGCGCGCATCGTCCACGGCGACACCAACAAGGGCATCGCGCTCACGCTGGGTTGCGCGGCGCGCACCGTGGAGGTGCACGCCACGGCCCTCATGCGGAAGCTCGGCGTCGACAGCCGCGCGCGCCTCGTCGCCGCGTTCTGGAGACCCTGAGCGCGGTCAGCAGCCCGCGAACCCGCAGTACTTCCGGCGCGTCTCCCTCATGTTGTAGGAGGGCTGACCGTAGCGTCCGGGCGGGAGCGACGCCCACTCGTACGAGATGCGGTTCATGACGTTCGCGAACTCCGTCGCGGTGAGCGCGCGCGACTTCGGCACGCTGGCGCCGCGGCGCGAGACGAGCTTCATGGCGCCGCGATCCTGGTTGGCCGGACCGAAGTTCGAGTAGCCGAGGCCGCGCCAGGTGCTCGAGAGGAACTGGTAACGACCGGCCGCCGACGAGCAGTACCCGCCCGAGCAGATCACCTTGTTCGGATGGTGCGTGCAGCTCGAGAAGTAGTGATACGCGAACGTGACGTTGTAGCCGTCCTTGCCGTGGCCGCGGGTGCCCTCGGTCGTCGCGATGGTGTTGAGGAGCGCCTTTCGCTTCGTCGACACGGCGCCCTTCGCGCGCGAGGGAGCGCACGTGTCGCCGCTCAGCGCCTCCGAGACGCTGTCGACCGGCTCCTCGCCGTCGGGGGCGTCGTCCGCGTCGGCGACCGCAGCCTCGTCGGGCTGCTCGCCTGCCGTATCGGTGGGGCTCGTACAGCCCACGATCATCGTGCTGGCGATCGCGAATGCGATCGCACCGAACTGGGTCATCAGCTTCATGGAACGTCTTCTCCTGGTCACAGTCTGGCGAGGGTGGTCTGCGCGGCCTGGATGGCCTCGACCCGTAGCTCTTCGTCGAAGCCGTCGGTCGCGGGCAGCGCGGCGACGCGCTTGCCGAAACGCTCGACGGGTCCGCGTGCGCTCGCGTCGGCGAGCTCACCGAGCTTCTGCACGGCGAGCGTCTGCACGTGGAGGGGGAGGTCGCCGCGATCGAGCGCTGCCCCGAGCGCGCGCGCCGCGTCACTGCCGCCCACGTCGCCGATGGCCTCGACCAGGTTGGAGACGTTCCCGACGGCATCCGCCGTGTCGCGGCGCGACTCGTCACGCAGCCATCGGTCGAGCGTCCCCGCGGCGACGTCGCGCTCCTTCCCGTCGGCGCTCGCGCCGAGCAGCGCGACCGCGTGGATGACGGTGGGCGCTGCCTCGGGGTCCTTCACGAGATCGAAGCGTTCGAGGTCGCCGAGCGTGCTCGTCGCGGTCGTCGACACCGCCGCCTCGATGGCCGCGATCCGCACGCTCTCGTCGTCGCTGGCGAGCCCGGCGCGCAGCGCCGCCACCGGATCGGCTCCCGGAGCTGCCGCCGCGGCCGAGCCGGAAGGCGCGCCGCTCGAGACGGGCCTCGGACCCGCGTGCTCGCCGCTGCTCAGCGTCGTCGTCGTCGCGGGCTCGGAGGCCTCGCCGACGTGACCGGGCGCGACGCCGCCCCGCGCACCGGCCATCCGCACGACGACGAACGCCGAGAGAGCGAGGGCGCCGAGCGCACCGCCGGCGATCGCGAACCGACGTTTCTCGCGAGGAACGATGGGGGACACGAGGCGGACGCAGGAGCAGCGTTCGTGCCATGTGCCCCGCTGCTAGGGGCCCGCTGGAAACAGCCATGATCTCGCGCGTTCGCTCGACCGCGACGCGCCGAGGCGCGCGAGCGATCCGCGCGAGCACGCGACCGAGGGCGCGAGACCCATCGTGAGAACCTGCGATCCATGCGGGGAATCTGCGCAAACCGCGCGACTCTCGACCCGCGTGGTCGCTCGTTCGGCCAGGCCGCCCTCAGGGGATGCTGGAACCAGACCACGCGGGCAACGTCACGAGGAGCTCGGCGCCGCGGCGGCCTTCACGCGGCGACGCGAACCGGACCTCACCGCCGTGGAGCCTCACCGCGTGCGCGACGATCGACAGGCCGAGCCCATGCCCGGGGACCGCCGCCGCGCCGACCGGCCGGCCGCGCGTGAAGGGCAGGAGCAGCCGGTTCGCGTCGCTCGGGTCGATGCCCGGCCCCTCGTCCCGGACGACGACGTGCACCTCGCCGCTCGACTCCGCGACGAGGATGTCGATGGGCCCCGTGCGCGCGAACTTCAGGGCGTTGTCGACGAGGTTGTCGACGATGATCCGGAGCAGCGCCTCGTCGCCGCGCACCATTCCGCTCGCCTCGATGGTGGGCACGAGGCGCGCGCGCTCCGCCTCGGGACGGGAGGCGATCACCTCGCGGACGACGTCCTCCATCGCGACCGCCTCGGTGACCAGCGCTGCGGCGCTGCCGGTCGCGCCCATCAGGAGACGCTCCACGAGGACCGAGAGACGCCCCACCGTTCGCCGCACGCGGGCGAGCGATTCGGCGACCTGCGGGGAATCCTCGGCGGCGAGATCCAGCTCCGCCATCATCGTGGCGAGCGGGGTGCGGAGCTCGTGCGCCGCCGACGCCGCGAAGCGGTGCGAGCGATCGACCGCGGCGCCGAGCCGGCCGAGCAGCGCGCGGATCGTGTCGCGAAGCGCCTCCACCTCGGACGTCGTACCGGCCGCGCCGAGGTCGGCGTCGGCCGGCGCATCCTCGGGGATCCGCTCGAGCCGCTCGCCGAGCGCGGTGAGCGGGGCGAGCGCCCATCCCGCGAGCGCGCGGCTCACGAGGGCGCTGACGAGGGCCGCGATGATCGCCGTCGCGAGCACCGCGGCATACGCGAGACCCTGGCTGCGCTGGCTGGCGCTCAGCGCGCTGACCACCACGCGGCGGCTGGGCGGCCCGAGCGCGCAGGTCCGCCAGCGCCCCGCCGCGTTGATCCTCGTCGTGCAGCCATCCTCGAGCGGAGGAAGGACGTCATCGGCGCCGCCGCGCCAGCGACCCTCCTCGAAGAGCGCGAGATGCAGGCCGACCGCCGCGACCTCGGCCGCCTCGACGTCGGCGATGTGCGTCGCCTGGTCGGGCCGCGCCTTCACGAGGCGCTCCATGATCTCCGCCGCGTCGACGAGGCGCTGGTCCTGCGCGGCGAGCTCGAGGCGCTCGACGACGAGGAAGGCTACGCCCGCGGCAACGAGACCGACGACCGCCGCGACGACCGCAGTCGCGACGGCAACGCGGGCCCGGAGGGACGTACGCCGGGGCACTTCATGCGAGCGCATAGCCTTCACCGCGCAAGGTTCGCACGGTCTCGCTGCCCAGCTTCTTCCGGATGCGCGTCATCAGCACGTCGAGGCTCGCTGCGGCGGAGGCGTCGCCGCCCCGCCACACCTCGTCGAGGATCCTGCTGCGCGCGACGACCCGGCCCTCGGCCGCGGCGAGCACGTCGAGGATGTTCCACTCCTTCGCGGTGAGCGGCACCTCGCGGCCGGCGACCGTGGCGAGCCGCTTCGGAAAATCCAGCGAGACGTCGCCGCGTGACCAGGTGCGCGGCGCGGACCGGCCCGAGCGACGACCGAGCGCCCGGACGCGCGCCCGCAGCTCCGCGACCGCGAAGGGCTTGCCGAGGAAGTCGTCGGCGCCCGCGTCGAGACCTTCGACCCGCTGGTCGACGGCAGCATTCGCGGTCAAGAAGAGGATGGGCGTCGGGACGCCGCGGGCCCGCGCGCTGCGGCACACGTCGATGCCCGACCCGTCGGGCAGCCCGATGTCGAGGACGATGACGTCGAACGGGGTCTTGCCGATGTGCTCCTCGGCGGCGCCCGCCGAGGTGAGCGACGTGACGCGGTGGCCCTCGCGCTCGAGCGACGTCGCCACGAGCTCGAGCAGCTCGACGTTGTCGTCGACGACCAGGACGTGCACCCCGGGAAGATACCCGAACGCGCCTGCTCGTTCGGCCGCACTGCGTCGTCGGTTAGGCCGTCGTTCAGGTGTCTCGACGCGATTGCGTTCCGGCGCTCAGCGCGTCGCCGTGAACACCCACACCGACCCGTCGAGCGCGAAGGAGGGCCCGGCCGAGGCGAGCGTCTGCCTGAGCACGTCGCGCACGCGGCTTCGCGTGTCGTCGTCGAGCTCCCTCAGCATGCGCGCCGAGGGACCGATCCTGGTGACGAACTCGAGAGCGTCGTCGAGGTCCGTGCCGAGCGGCACCGGGAGGGTGAGCGCCTCGTGGGCGACGTCGCGGAAGCCGGCCGTTCCGAGGATCGCCGTCACCCGTGCGGGGTCCGCGAAGGCGAAGGGGCCCGGCGCGTCGGCCGGAGCAGGCGGCGGCGCGGGCAGCACGCGGAGCATCGCCGAGAGCGGCACGGCGAACCACGGGTTGTCCGCCATCGGCCGCCAGCACGCGAACGCGAGGATGCCGCCGGGCCGGAGCGCCGCGGCGAGGTTCGCGAAGGCGCCCGCCGGATCGTCGAAGAACATGACGCCGAAGCGGGAGACGATCGCGTCGAACGGCTCCCGCACCGCGTACGTCGCCGCGTCGTGCTCGACGAGCTCGAGGTTCGCGAGCCCGCGCGCGCGCTCGGCGGCGCGGGCGAGCATCGGCCTCGAGACGTCGAGGCCGACCACGTGCCCCGCATCTCCGACGGCCTTCGCGGCATCGAGGGCGAGGTCACCGCATCCGCAACCCACGTCGAGGACGCGCTGGCCTGGAGCGAGGCGGGCCTTCGCGAGCGCCGCCGCCCCGAACGGCCTGATGCGCCGGTCCATGCTCTCCTGGAAGTCGACCCATCGCTCGCCGATCGGTCCGTTCCAGCTCGCGATCTCGCTCTCGTTCTTCATGGTGGGAGGACGAACGTAGCAGCATCGACCGGTGGCCTCGCGTGCGTCGCGGAGCGGGGGAGGGGGCGGGCACATGGCGTGCACGGCGCGGCGCCATGAGGCGCTCGCTCCTCCCTGCGCTGTCGGTCCTCGCGGCGAGCTTCGGGGCCCGGGAGCTTCGGCGCGTGCTCGCGAGCCCGCCCCTGTATGCGGTCGAGCGACGCATCGGCGCCCTCGAGCTCCGCCGGTATCGCACGCGGTCCGTCGCCTCCACGTCGGTCGACCGGCCGCTCGTCGCCTCGCTGCAGGAGGGGTACGCGCGGCTCGCGACCATTCTCCCGCACGGCCCGCCGTTCACGACCACCCCCGCCGTCGACGGGGAAGGCGAGGGTGGATTCGTCGTCACCATCGAGATCCCCGACCGTGAAGAGCGGTCCGCGCAGCCGCGGGTGCAATACGACACGCTCCCGGAACGCCGTGTGGCGGCCCTGCGCTTTCGTGGCGCGGTCGGGGTCGGGCGCGTGCGCCTGATGCGTGACCGCCTGCTCGACCGCGTGAAGGAGCTCGGGCTCGAGGGCTCGGGCCCGACGACGTTCGCCACCTACGAGGCGCCCACGGCGCTGCCCGTCCTCCGCCGCAACGAGGTCTGGGTCGAGCTGCCGGACTGAGCCGCCGCCCGCGTCACGACGCGACGCGGCGGCGGACGTCCACGATGCTGAGCACGGCGCGGACGAGCGCCTCGCTGCTGAGCGGCTTCGCGACGTGTGCGTCGAATCCCGCGTCGATGGCCCGGGCGGCATCCTCGAGCGAGGCGCTCGCGGAGAGCGCCATGGCGGGGATGGTCGCGCCCGCGGGCGTCTGGCGGATGCGCTTCAGCATCTCGAGCCCGTCGAGCTGCGGCAGCGAGAGGTCGCTCAGCACGAGGTCCGGGCCGAACGAGCCGAAGTCGCGGAGGGCATCTTCCGCGCAGGGGAGCGCAAGCACCTGCGCGCCGATGCGCTCGAACACCTCGGCGAGGAGCTCGCGCGTCTCCGGCTCGTCCTCGACGACCAGCACGCGCACGTCCCGGAGCCGGAAGGCGCGCTCGCCCAGGTCTCCCTCGATCTCCTCGTCCTCCATGTCCTCGAGCTCGTCGTCGATCATCATCATCATCTGTGATGACCGATGAGCATGCACCGTGCCGGCGGCTGCGGCCACTTGCCAGTTTCCCGGGAGCCGTCCGCATGCAATGGTGGATCGCGCGAGAAGGATGAGGCAATTCGGTGGCTGAAGCGGCTGAAGCGACACGAGCATCGACGGGTGTACCAGGACTCGACGCCATTCTCGGCGGAGGTCTCGTACCGGACTCGCTCTACATCATCTCGGGGCGACCGGGCGCGGGCAAGACGATCCTGGCCAACCAGATCGCGTTCGAGCACGTCCGTGGGGGCGGCCGCGTCGTGTACGCGACGCTCCTCGCGGAAACCCACGCCAAGCTCATCGCGCAGATGCGCATGCTGTCGTTCTGCGACGAGACGCGGATCGGAGGCGAGCTCACGTACCTGAACGCGCTCGAAGCGGTCACCGAGCAGGGTCTGCCGGGTCTGCTGGAGCTCGTACGTCAGATGGTGCGCGACAAGGGGGCGACGCTCCTCGTGCTGGACGGCATGGTCACCGCGGAGCGCCTCGCGAGCTCCGAGGCCGAGTACAAGCGCTTCATCAGCGAGCTCCAGACGTGGGTGGGCGTCGTCGGCTGCACCGTGTTCTTCGTCACGAGCAACGGGATGGGCGGCACGATCTCGCCCGAGCACACGATGGTCGACGGGATCATCGAGCTGTCCTCGGAGACGTTCCGCATGCGGAACCTCCGCCACATCGCGGTCACGAAGCTGCGCGGCGCCGCGTTCGTCGAGGGCCAGCACTCGTACCAGATCACGAACGACGGGGTGAAGGTCTACCCGCGTACCGAGACGACGGTGCTCGCTGACGTCGACATGTTCGAGACCGGCCGCCTCACGACGGGCGTCCCGGGCCTCGACCCGCTCCTCCAAGGCGGTCTCGTCGCCCGTTCCACGACGCTCCTCCTCGGTGCGTCCGGCACCGGCAAGACCGTGCTCGGCATGCAGTTTCTCACCGAGGGCGCGCGGCGCGGCGAGTCGTGCCTGCACTTCGGCTTCTACGAGCCCGTGGACAGCATCCTGTCCAAGGCGGCGCGGCTCGGCTTCGACTTCGCGCGCTTCGTCGACGAAGGAAGCCTCGCCGTGCACTGGCAGCGTCCGGCGGAGGTGCGCATCGACGCCCTCGTGGCCGTGCTGCTCAAGATCGTCCGCGAGCGGAAGGTGAAGCGTCTCTTCATCGACGGCTTCGTCGGATTCCGTACGACGCATCCGACCGAGCGCATCTCGACGGTCTTCTCGATCGTGAGCGACATGCTCATTGCGGAGGGCGTCACGACGCTCATCTCCGACGAGACGCGCGAGCTCTTCGTGCGCGAGATCGAGATCCCGACCCAGAACGTCTCGGCGATCTTCCACAACATCTTCTTCTTTCGCCACGTCGAGGTGGGGGCGCAGCTCCTGCGCCTGCTGTCGATCATGAAGACACGCGACAGCGCCGCGGACCGGCGCCTGTGGCGCTACGAGATCGGCGACGGCGGGGTCGAGGTGGTCGCGCCGTTCTCCCCGGACGACCATCACCTGATGCTCGGCGGCCCCACGAGCCAGCGGGGGGCGCCGGCGCTCGCGGAGCGCGGCGCCCGCCTCGAGGCAGGCTCGCGCGCGAAGCCGGGAGTCACGGTCAAGGCGCCGCGAGGCACCTCGGACACGAAGAAGAACGCCACCACCTCGCGCAGCCGCGGGAAGGCCAAGTAGCGCCGTGGCGACCATCCTCGTTGTCGACGACGAGCGAACGATCGTCGAGACCGTCGTCGAGCTCCTCACCTGGGATGGTCACGTCCTCGTGTCCGCCAGCAACGGCGTGCGCGCCCTCGAGGCGCTCGCGAAGCGGCGCCCGGACCTCGTGCTCATGGACTTCATGATGCCGCTCAAGGACGGCATCGAGACGCTGCGCATCATCCGTAACGATCCGCAGCTCGCCAGCCTGCCGGTCATCCTCATGACCGCTGCGCCCATGAGCATTCCGGCCGATGCCCCGCGCTACGACCAGCTGCTCGTGAAGCCCTTCAACGTCCAGGGCCTCCGCGAAGCGATCGAGCGGGTGCTCGGACCCACTCCGATGCGCTGAGTCGTCGCGGAAGGACCACGCGGAACACGGTGCCCTCGCCGGGGACGCTCTCGCACGTGATGGTCCCGTCGTGCGCCTCGACGAGGCGCTTCACGATCCAGAGGCCGATCCCGAGGCCCGCCTGACGGCCGGGTGCCGCGCCGCGGAAGAACCGGTCGAAGACGCGCCCGACGTCGCCGGCGCGGATCCCGCAGCCGCCGTCGACCACCTCGATCGTGACCTCGCTCGGGTCGCCCGTGAGGTTCACGGTGACGGGGCTGCCGGCGCCGTACTTGATGGCGTTGGTGAGCAGGTTCTCGATGACGGTCTCGAGGTGGAGCCGATCCCAGCGACCGGTGAGGCCGCCCTCGTCGTTCACGGTGATCGGAGAGCCCGCCCAGTCCGCATCCTTCCGGATCCGCTCGATGACCTCGGTGACGAGGGCGCCGAGGTCGCTGTCCCGGCTCTCGAGCTTCACGACGCCGGCGTCGTGGCGCGACACGTCGAGGAGACGCTGGGCGACGTCGGTGAGGCGGGAGACGGATTTCGCGAGCTGCTCGCATCGCGCGCTGATCCAGTCGCGCGGGATCTCGTCCACGGTGTCGCGAACGCGCATCTGCAGGAGCTCGACGCCCACGGTGAGCGTCTGCAGCGGCGCCCGCACCTCGTGGCCGACCATCGAGATGATGGCGGACCGTTCTGCCTCGAGCACGCGAGCACGGTGACGGCACGCCCGGGCCTCGAGGAGCGCGCCGACCTGGGCCGCCGCCGAACAGACGAGCGCCTCCGCGAGCGGTGACAGCGGCGCAGGGCCCCAGGCCGCGACCTCACCGATCTTCTCGCCGCCCGAGACGATGGCGCACCGGCTCTGGGCGGTGAAGTCGCTGCGCTCCGCCGGCAGGTGGAGCGTCCGTTCGGCCTCCTGCGAGACGTGGCTCGCGGCCACGCAGACGAGCGCGTGGTCATCGACGAGGTCGATGGTGCAGCCGTCGGCCGCAAGAGGGACGAGGCTCGCCGCCACCTCCACCAGCTCCCGGTCGTCGCCCCGCGCCATGTCCCTTGGTTAACGTGGGGCCGGCGGGGTGGCCAGTGGTGGAAAGCCGCATAGCTGCCGTGGAAACGCGCTGTGCGGGGAACGTCGCCACAAGACGTCAGTGCGCAACGGCGCGGCCACGCGGCGTGTGGCGACGCGTCGTTCGGCCCGCGGAGCAGCAGTTTCTGCGCGAATCCACGCCCTGGCGCGCGGGTCCGGACGTGCTCATGCGGCTCGGTTGAGCCAGTTGCCTATTCCGGCCGGGATTGGATCCCGCCTTGCACTATCTCCGAACATCATGTCGATCATCCTCTTCATCCTGTTCGGTATCATTGCTGGTTTCCTCGCGCGCGCCATCATGCCGGGCCGTCAATCGATGAGTCTCGTCATGACCGGTCTGCTCGGAATCGCGGGCTCGTTCGTCGGCGGCTTCGTCGGGAGCATGTTCACGCACGAGTCTGTCCTCGACCTCCACACCTCGGGCCTCATCGGCAGCGTCATCGGCGCGCTCGTGATCCTCGCCATCATGGGGTTCGCGGGTCGTCGTCACGCCGCGGTGTAACGCGCCAGGCTCGCGACGCTCACCGCCAGCTCGCTCGGGTTCACCGGCTTTGCCATGTGCATCTGGAACCCTTCCGCGAGCGCGCGCCTTCGGTCCTCCGAACGCGCATAGGCGGTGAGCGCCAGCGCCGGTATGCGGCGCGCCTCGGCCCGAGGTAGCGTGCGGATCCTCCGGATCAGCGCGTAACCATCCATCTCGGGCATTCCGATGTCCGACACGATGACGCGCGGAAGACGCTCCTCCGGCTCGGCCGCGAGCAGCCCGAGCGCTTCGCTGCCGTTCGAGGCGGCGGTGACGCTCGCCCCGCACCGCGTCAGGATCGAGACCAGGAGCTCACGCGAGTCGTCGTCGTCCTCGACGACCAGCACGCGCAGCTTGTCGAGCTGGGTCAGTGCTTCGCTGCCGCCGCGCTCGCTGCCCGGCCCCGATTCGGGCGGAAGGGCGAGCAATGCGTCGTGTGCCACTGCGCGCGGCAAGCGCGTGGTGAACGTCGCGCCCCGTCCGGCGCGCTCGCTCGCGACGCTGATGCTGCCGCCGTGCAGCTCGACGAGATGCCTCGTGATCGCGAGGCCGAGCCCCAGCCCGCCGTGCTGACGAGAGATCGTCCCGTCGGCTTGCTGGAAGCGGTCGAACACGAAGGGCAGGAACGCCGGGTCGATGCCTTGGCCGTCGTCGGACACGATGATGTCGACGTTCTCCGGCCCGGGTCGCAGCGTGACGCGGATGGTGCCGCCGCGCGGCGTGAACTTCACCGCGTTCGACACCAGGTTCCAGACGATCTGCTGCAGGCGCGACTCGTCGGCGACGATCCGTCCCTCGGCAGCGTCGATCTCCTTCTGCAGCGTGATGCCCTTCGCGTCGAGCGCGGGCTGGACCGACTCGATCACCGCGCGGATCACCTTGGCGGGCTCCACGCTGTGCACGTCGAGCCTCATCTTGCCGGACACGATGCGCGAGACGTCGAGGAGGTCCTCGATGAGCCGCGTCTGGTTGTCGGCGTTCCGGCGGATCACGTCGATCGCGTGCTTCTGCCGCTCCCGCGGCAGCGTGCCCTGCGCGAGCATGCGCGACCAGCCGACGATCGAGTTGAGCGGCGTCCGCAGCTCGTGAGAGACGGTCGCGAGGAACTCGTCCTTGCTGCGGTTGCTCGTCTCGGCCTCGGCGCGCGCGCGCTCCGCGGCGGTGCGAGCGGCGCGCTCGGCCTCGAGCAGCTCGGCGCGCTCGGCGGCAAAGGCCTTCTGGCGCGTGATGTTCACGAGTGACATGACGCAGCCGCGGATCTCCTTCTTGTCGCTCAGGAGCGGGGCCGCGGAGCAGAGGACGTGCATCGGCGGGCGGCCCGGCACATCGAGCAGCATCTCGATGCTGTCGGCAATCTCGCCGGCGAGCGCGCGGGAGGCGGGATGACCGAGCCTCCCTTCCTCGTCGCCGTCGGCGCGGAGCGGAAAGGCCGTGAACACGTGGTGGCGCAGCGCCTGACCGGCCGCGAGCTCGCGCGCCGCCTGGCTGGCCCGCACGATGATGCCGTTCGGGTCACACACCACGAGCGCCTCTGCCGCCTGCTCGAGGATCGAGCTCGCGAGCCGCTCGGAAGCGACGATCTCCTCGCTCCGCTTCTGCGCGGTGAGGTTCGTGACGATCACCGCGACCCCCGCCTCGCCTTCGTCGTCGCCGTCATTCGGGCTCATCGAGAGGTACGCGGCCACCGGGAGGCCGCGCGCGCTGCGCAGCGTGATCTCGTCGGCGTCGTGCTCGGTGGCGCCGGCCGCGAGGAGCGCCTCGTACGCGGCGCGCGAGGCAGGGTCGACGAAGTCGGCGAGATGCCGGCCGCTGACTGCCTCGAGAGGCGCCGCCACCATGGCTGCGAAGGCAGCATTCGCATAGAGGACGAGTCCGGCCTTGCTGACGAGGAGCGCGCCCTCGTTCATGGTCTCGACGAGCCGCCGGTACCGGTGATCGGCGCCCTCGAGCGTGTAGACGCGCGGGCCGGTCGGGGTGGAGATCACGAGGGCCTCGATCTGGCCGGAGCGGATCGCCTCGAGCGTGTCCTCCGCCTCCTCGAGCCGGGCGCGCAGCTCCGCGATCTCGACGTCAGCGCTTCGGGGTCTTGCGGCGCGCTTTTTCATGGGGTTCCGGAGGAAGGTCGAGGGCTGCGAGGACGTGTGCCGTGTTGCTCAGGTCACCCAGGATGCGCCGCACCGGCTCGGGCGAGAGCCGGACCAACGTGGGGACGGCGACGATCTGGGCGGTGCGTGCGAGCTCGGGCTGCTGGTAGACGTCGAACACCGCGAGCTCGAAGCGGCCGGCGAGGTTGCGATCGCAGATGGCGCGCAGGGCGGCGACCGCCTGGATCGACCGCGGAGTGGTCCCCGCAACGTAGAGGTGGAGCACGTAACGGTCCATGGCTCAGCGCAGCGGCTTGAGGTTCAGCCCGACGAGGACGCGCTCGCTGTTCGTGAGGTCGCCGATGATGCGCTTCATCGGCGCGGGCAGCTTCCGGACGAGCGTGGGAATGGCAACGATCTGGTCGCCCGCCGCGAGCGTCGGGTTCTTCAGGAGATCGATGACCTCGATCGAGTAGCGGCCCTTCAGGTGCTCCTCGCAGATCCGTTTGAGGTGCTCGAGGGCCTCGCGCGATCGCGGCGTCTCGCCGGCCACGTAGAGGCGGAGCTCCCAGCGTTCGGGGGCGGGCTTGCGCGGCTTGGCAGCGGCCATCTCAGCTCCTCTTCTTCGCGTTCGCGGCGCGCCCGAGGGAGGCCGAGCCGCCGGCCCGCGAGCGCGCGGAGGCGATCGCGTCCCGCTCGTGCTGCTGGCCCTCGGCCCGGCGGCGCGCGTCGGAAAGGGCGCGCCGCGTCGCATCGACGTCGCTGGCGTGGTCCGCCTCGAGCTCGGCGATCCGGGCGCGAAGCGCCGCCTCCTTGCGGCGGAGCAGCTCCTCGCTCTGGGCCTCGTCGGTCTTGCGCTGGGTCTCCTCCTGCGCGAGGCGCGCGTCGTGGAGGACCCGCGCGGAGCCCGTGAGGATGCCGTCCGGACCCGGGTACACGTCGACGAGCCGTATCCCCTCGTCGGAGGTCACCATCTCGCGCACCTGGTTCGAGTGGCTCATGCCGCGGGACTTGATGACGTAGAGGCCGCGCGTCCGCTCGCCCTGCACCTCGACGTCGCGAACCTCGATCCACGTGTCGATCAAGGACGAGATGCCGACGTCGGTGTGCTGCGCGCCCTTCGCTGGCGTGAGGTAGGTCATGAAGCCGGTGATCTGCTTCTTCTTCAGGGCGTCGAAGAGGCGCACCATCATCGCCTTCACGTCGCGTGGCGTGCCCGCCGTGATGAGGCTCGAGATCGGGTCGACCACGACGAGCTGCGGGCCGAACATGTCGATCTGCTTGTGCATCGTGAGGAGATGCATCTCGAGCCCGTACAACGAAGGACGGGTCGACCGGATCTCGAGGAGGCCCTTCTTGCGCCAGCGCTCGAGGTCCACGCCGAGCGACCGCATGTTGCGGATCATCTGGGACGGCGACTCCTCGAACGCGAAGATGATGGCCCGCTCGCCGCGCCGGCACGTCGCGTCGACGAGCCTTGCCGAGAGCGCGCTCTTGCCGGTGCCCGCCGAGCCCGAGACGAGGATCGTGCTGGTGCGGAAGTAGCCTTCGCCGCCCAGCATCTCGTCGAGATCCGCGACGCCGGTCGGGATGCGGTCGCGCGACACCTCGTAGTCGAGGCTCACGCTCGTCAGCGGGAGGACGGAGATGCCCTGCGCGTCGATGAGGAAGGGGTACTCGTTCGTGCCGTGGCTCGACCCGCGGTACTTCACGACGCGCAGCCGTCGCGTGGTGACGAGATCCTCGATGCTGGTGTCGAGGAGGATGACGCAATCGGAGACGTACTCCTCGAGCCCGTGGCGCGTCAGCATGCCCTGGCCACGCTCGGCGGTCACGATGGCGGTGAGGTCGTGGTCGCGTAGCCAGCGGAAGAGACGCTGCAGCTCGGCGCGGAGGACCGCCTCGTCGCGAAGGCTCGCGAACAGCACCTCCAGGGTGTCGATGACGATGCGCTTCGCCTTCACCGAGGCGACCGCCGCCTCGATGCGGACGAAGAGGCCGTCGAGCGTGTAGCTCCCCGCCTCCTGGATGTCCGACGGGTTGATGTAGACGTGGTCGACCGCGAGCTTCCGGTCGGCCTGGAGCTGCGCGAGGTCGTAGCCGAGCGAGGCGACGTTCGCGGCGAGATCGTCGACGTTCTCCTCGAAGGCGATGAGAACGCCGGGCTCGTCGAAGCGGTCGATGCCTCGCACGAGGAACTCGATGCCGAAGATCGTCTTCCCGCAGCCGGGCCCGCCGCACACGAGCGTGGGGCGTCCTGCCGGGAGGCCGCCGTTCGTGAGCTCGTCGAAGCCCGGGATGCCGGTGGGCGCCTTCGGTAGGGGTGGACGGCCGGCGCGCCGGCGGGACGGTCGAGGGGCGGCGCCCCGGGAGGCAAGGGAGCTCTTCGTGCGCTGCGTTTTTTTCTTCGTGGCCATGACGTTCGTTTCTCAGTCGTCCCGGTGCCCGAGGTCGAGGTGCTCGAGCTGCGCTGCCACCGCGTCCCCGAGCACGTCCTGCTGGAGGCGCTTCGCGTCGCCGAAGAACGCGGTCGCGACCACCGCGTCGAGCTGGCGTGTACCAACGAGCGCGAACGCCTCCTCGGCGGTCGACACCGCCTCCGCATAGGTGACCCGTTCGGGCTCGCCCTCGGGCTCGCGGAGGCGCTTGCCGAAGTACTGCATGGCGAGGTTGCGGGCGCGCGCCTGGTGGTCCCCCGTGACGACGACCTGCAGGCGTCGCCGCTCGTCAGAGGTGAACGTGGCGAGGACCTCGTCCACGATGCGGTCGAGCGACGCGAGCTGGAGCTTCGTCGCGTGCGAGGTGAGGGCGAGCAGCGTCGGGCCGACCTCGCGCGCGTACGTCTCCTGCTCCTCGCGGTCGGGGAGCGAGGAGAGCGCGCGCTCCGCGAACCTGCCCGTCACGTCGAGCACGCGCTCCACGTCGGCGAGCGCCTCGGGCTCGAGCCCCTCGTCGCCGGCACGCGCGCGGGCCTCTGCGACCCGGGCGCGGAGCGGCTCGAGCTTCGCCCTCGCCTCGGCCAGCGAGCGCGTCCCGAGGCGGAGCAGCGTGAGGAAAAGTGCCACCGGCGCATGCGCTGCCGATTTGAGGACGTGCGAGGCGTGCGGCACGAACGTGTGCGCGCGGCGGCCGCCGCGATGGAACACGACGAGCTCGTCGCCCACCACGGCGAGCACCGGCGGGGCCTCCTGCGGGACGCGCGCCGCGTCGTACTGCGCGTGAAACGCCCGGTTCAGGACGTCGAGCGGCGGCGACGCGAGATCCATGCCGCGCGATCCTAGCGGACACGCGGCCTTCGTTCGACGCTCCTCTCGGCCGCAGCGCGTGATCGTGCGCGCGCGTCGCGGCACCACGATTGCAGCCTGGCGCCGGATGTTCAGCCGCCGTGACTTCCTGAGCAGCACGGGCGCCGCCGTCGTTGCCACCGGAGCCTTCGGGCTCGTCAACTGCAGCACCTCGAGCGCGACCGCGCAGGGGACGGGCAGCCGGACGCCGCCGGGGCCCATCAAGCTTCCGCGTCTGTTCGACGGGAGCGAGCAGGAGTCCGAGGCCATGCCTGCGCCGCTCGCTCCGGACGCCCGGGTCGGCGTGGCGGTCGTGGGTCTCGGTCGGCTCTCGCTCGAGGCGATCCTCCCCGGCATCGCAGCGAGCAAGCGCTGCCGCCTCGTGGGCCTCGTGAGCGGCGAGCGCGCCAAGGCGCAGACGGTGGCCGCGCAGTACGGCGTCTCCGCGCGCTCGATCTACGACTACGCGAACATGAAGAACATGCGCGACGATCGCGCGATCGAGCTCGTCTACGTCGTGCTCCCGAACAGCATGCACGCGGAGTACACGGCGAAGGCGTTCGAGGCCGGCAAGCACGTGCTCTGCGAGAAGCCGATGGCGAGCACGGTCGCGGAGGCGCAGTCGATGATCGACGCGTCGGAGAAGGCGAAGAAGAAGCTCATGATCGCCTACCGGCTCCAGTACGAGCCGCACCATCGCGAGGCGATCCGCATGGCGCGCGCCGGGGAGCTGGGCCGCCTCGTCGACCTCGTCGCCAGCAACGGCCAGACCCAGGGCGACCCCGCGCAGTGGCGCCTGCGAAAGGCGATGGCCGGCGGCGGCGCGCTGCCCGACATCGGGATCTACTGCCTGAACGCCGCCCGCTATCTGACCGGGGAGGAGCCCGTCGAGGTCGCCGGCATGATGCACTCGACGCCCGGCGATCCGCGGTTCACCGAGGTCGACGAGCACGTGTCCTTCAGCCTGCGGTTCCCGTCGGGCCTGCTCGCGTCCTGCTCCTCTTCCTACAGCGCGCACCAGACGAAGACGCTGCGGCTGCTCGGGGACCGCGGCTGGGCGGACTTCGATCCGGCGTTCTCGTACGAGGGGCTGCAGCTCAGGGTCGGGAAGAAGCAGACGGGCGGCGACGACGAGGAGATCGCGGTGCGCCGCATGAAGGCCCCGAACCAGTTCGCGGCGGAGATGGACCACATGGCATCGTGCATCCTCGAGGACCGCCGGCCGCACACGCCGGGTGAGGAGGGGCTCCAGGACATGAAGCTGATGGCCGCCATCTACGAGGCGATGCAGAACGGGCGCACCGTGAAGCTCCCCGCCGTCCCCGGAAAGGATGCGTTCCGCGGGCCTCCACCCGCCGCCGGCTGAGCGGCGATCACGTGTCCCGCGGCCGCCGCGTGCTCTTCAGGATGCCGTCGACGACGACCAGCGCGACGAGAAGGAGCGCCCCGCCGTAGAACCGAGCGCCGAGCCCCTCCTCGTTCCGCCAGATCAGGAAGGCGAATGCGATGCTGTACACCGGCTCGAGCGCGATCGAGATCGCGACGGAATAGGGCGAGAGCGTCTTCAGGACCCGCAGCGACCAGAGCCACGGGAGCAGGGTGCACACGACGGCGAGCACCGCGAGGAGCGTCCAGTCGCGGAGGCTGACGTCCCACGGCAGGACGAAGTGGCCGACCGAGGAGCCCACGAGAGGAAACGCGATCGCGCAGACCACCGCCGCCGACGCGAGCTCGTAGAACGTCATGCGCTCGGCGCGCTCGACCCTCGCGAGATGACCGTTCCACGTGCCGAACGCGGCCGAGAACACCGCGGATCCGAGGCCCATCGCGTAGCCGAGCGGCGTCGCGCGCGTGCCGAGCCGCAGGATGAGGAGGACGCCGACCACGACGAGCGCGCCGAACGCGAGCTCGTGGCGCCGCGGCGGCCGCCGGAAGAAGACCGGCTCGAAGACGGCGGTGAAGAAGGTCACCGACGACAGGCAGAGGACGGCGATCGCGACCCCCGCCTCCTTCACCGCGCCGTAGAAGAGCACCCAGTGCAGCGCGACGAGGACGCCCGCTCCCGCGAGCTCGGCCGCGCGCCGCGCCGGCACGCCGAACGGGATGCGGCGCCGCACCAGCACGAGCGCCATCAGGAGCGAGACCACGACCACGCGGTAGAAGACGAGCGGCAGCGCGCCGATCGAGATGCTCTTTCCGAGGATCGCGGTCATGCCCCAGAGCAGCACCGTGAAGTGCAGCAGCGCGTGCGCGCGGCGCCGGGAGAGGGGCGGGGAGTCGTCGGGAGGGAGGGTCGTCACGTCGTGTTCTGCGTCGGTGCTTCGCAGACCACGACGCCGGCGTCATGCCCTTCCTGCGCCACCGGTGACGCAGCCCCGGTCATTCGACGCGGTGCAGCAAAAACTCGGCGATTTCCTTTCCGCGTCGCGAGCATTCTTTGAGATAGCGTCCCTGGTACGCGAGTGCCCTGGGTGCACTCTCGGAAAGGATTCGACGTGAAGAAGTACCTTCCGCTTGTAGGTCTTGTCGTGGTGGCGGCCTGTACGCCCGACATCGCCGAGGACTCCGCGCCGACCGGCGAGATCATCGCCGAGTTCGACCCCGCAAACTCGGTGATCCCGACTCCGAACGATCTGATTCCCAAGGTGGACGGCCACCTCGCGATTCCCGATCAGCCGGGCGATTCCGAGGCTCAGAAGCAGTTCAATCGCGAGTATCTCAACACGCTCGACAACTTTCCCGCGGCGAGCACCGCGACGGCGCACACGTCCGGCGAGCTGAACCCCGCCACCGTCACCGCGCAGAACGTCCTCGTGATCGACATCACGAACCCGCAGCTGCCGGTCCCCGTCGCCGTGAAGCCGGCTTACGCGAACAAGCAGATCAGCGTGGCGCCGCCCGAGGGCGGGTGGACGCGTGGTCATCAGTACGCGGTCGCGCTCCTCGCCGGCGAGACGGGCCTCCGCGGCGCCAACAACGAGGTGGTCATCGGGTCACCGACGTGGTCGCTCGTGTCGAGCACCACGCCGCTCGTGTCGTGCACGGACCAGGCGACGCTCAGCGGCGACTGCAAGCCGACGGTCGACATCATTCCCACCACGAAGTCGGGGTTCGCCGACCAGCTCGTCGATCAGACGGCGAAGGCGAAGCAGCTCGAGCAGATCCGGCTCGCCTACGCGCCGCTCCTCGACAAGCTGCAAGGGCTCCTCGGCAAGTCGCGTAGCGACGTGCCGCTCGGCTGGACGTTCACGATCGCGGACGCCGCCGAGGTGACCTTCGATCCCGCAACCAGCACGATCCCGTTCCCGAACGACGTCGTGCGCACCGGGCCCGGCGGAACCGTGGCGCTCCCCAGCCCCGCGACCGGCAAGGTGCCGACCGCCGCGGAGTGCGCAGCGGCCAAGGACACCGCGACGCTCCTCATCTGCGGGCTCAACACGCTCGACGGCTTCTCGACGCTCGTGCCGCCGGTCAGCGAGAACTCGCCGACGCGCGGCGCGGTGAGCGCCGGCTCCCTGATCGACGAGAAGACGCTCGACACGAAGACGGTCGGCCTCGTGCCGGTCGCCTCGACGGCCCCTGACGCCGAGCGCACCGCGCCGAGCTACACGCCCTGCATCAACTGCGTGTCCTCGCAGCCCGTCATGGGCACGACGGTGCCCGTCCAGCCGCAGCAGCTCCAGTGGAAGCTGAACGCGCCGCTCGACGAAAAGACCACGTACCTCGGCTACGTCACGAACGGCGTGAAGGACGACAAGGGCAAGGCGGTCGTTCCGAGCCCGACGTTCGCGCTCCTCCGCTCGACCTCGCCGCTCTCGGTCGGCGGCAAGACGCAGGTGACCCTCCTCACCGATCCGCAGTCGGCCCAGCTCGAGCAGCTCCGGCTCGCGCTCGCACCGGCGTTCGCCGGCCTCGAGAAGGCGGGCGTGCCGCGCACGTCGGTGACCCTCGCGTTCCCGTTCACCACGCAATCCGAGGCGACGGTCCTCGACCAGCTGTACACCGTCCCGGCGCAGGCGAAGGCGATGGGGCTTCCGGACTATCCGCTCGTCACGCGCGACGCGACGGCCACCTACACCGGGGCGGCAGGCGCTTCGGGTATCCCGATCGGAAACGTCGGGAAGTTCTACGCCGGCCAGTTCCTCTCGCCGCTCGGCATCACGGGCGCGAGCGGGACGTTCAATCCCGGCCTCACGGGCGCCAAGCCGCAGCCGATCAACTTCGCGATGGCGGTTCCCTCCGCGCCGGCTCCGGCGGGCGGGTACCCGGTCACGATCTTCGGCCATGGCTTCACCGGCAACCGCAACAACTTCCTCGCGATCGCCAACGCCCTCACCGGCGCGGGTCAGGTCGTGATCGCGTCCGACGTCCTCTTCCACGGTGACCGCACGTCGTGCACCGGCTCGAAGTCGGCGACCGGCGCGGCGAGCGACGACGCCTCGTGCGCCGACCCGACGATCATGAAGTGCGACGAGGGCACCTACGGGTCGACGACCAACTTCGGTCAGGGCCTGTGCGTCCTGCGCGATGACGCGGTTCGCGCGGCCTGCGCGCCGAGCCCCACAGATCCCCTCGGCGACGGCGTCTGCGCCGTGGCGGGCCAGGGCCGCTGCGCCGCCGATGGCAAGTGCCAAGGCGCGAACGCCGGCTTCCTCGCCGGCGGGACCGGCGCTCCGGCGATCAGCGGCTGGAACATCTTCAACTTCTCGAACTTCTTCGCGACGCGTGACAACCTCCGCCAGCAGGTCATCGACCTCTCGCAGCTCACGTCGATCCTGAAGAGCACCGACCCGAAGAAGCTGGGTAACCAGGTCGCGGCGGTGAACGGCGGCACGCCGCTGAACCTCGACCCGACCAAGATCAACTACGTCGGCCAGTCGCTCGGCGGCATCCAGGGCACGCTGTTCAACGCCGTGTCGCCCGACACGCAGAACGTCGTCCTCAATGTCCCGGGCGGCGCGCTCGTCTCGATCATCCTGACCGCTCCGTCGTTCGCCGCGCAGAAGCAGGCGCTCTACGACACGCTGGCCGGCCAGGGCCTCCTCCCGGGCACCGCGGCGTTCGATCAGTTCATCGGCTTCGCGCAGTGGATCATCGATCCGGCGGATCCGGCGAACATGGGCTACCGCCTCACGCACCCGGCCGACGCGGGCAACGGCGTCACGTCGCCGTCGCCCACGCGCAAGGCCTTCATCCAGTTCATCGAAGGCGACGAGACCGTGCCGAACGGCTCGAACTTCGCGCTGGTCGCTGCGGCGAACCGCACCTTCAACCCGGCGGCGCCGCCGAGCTTCGGCTGCCAGGCTCCGCTCTTCTGTTACGAGTTCACCGAGGCTGGTGACGGCTTCGACAAGACGACGGTGCCGACGAACAAGCGCCATCCGTTCCTGCTCGTTCCGCCCGCGGCCACGGCGGTCGGCGTCGGTCTCACGACCAAGGCGCAGACCCAGGCCGCCACGTTCGTCGCGACCGGCAACTTCCAGTGAGCGCAGGAGAACCCTTCATGAAGACACGAATCCTAGGGATCACCGGCGTCGCCACCCTCGGCGCATTCTTCTCGCTCTCGACGGTCGGCGCGTCCGACGCGCACGCTGCCGGAACCGCGCTCGACATCCAGGGCGCACGCGCCACCGGTATGGCGTCCACGACCACGGCGTGGATCGACGACTCGTCCGCCATCTTCTTCAACCCTGCCGGTATCGCGCAGGGCAAGAAGCTGATGGTCGAGGCGGGCGTCAACATCGTCATCCCGAGCTTCAGCATCACGCCGTCCAACGGCGGCGCGAAGGCCTCGACCGAAGGCATCGTCACCCCGTTCCAGGTCTACGCCTCGGGCGGGATCACCGAGAACCTGTCGGTCGGCGTCGGCGTGTTCACGCCGTTCGGTCTCGACGTGAAGTGGCCGGCCGGCTGGGCGGGCCGCAGCCTCATCACGGAGAGCTCGCTGCGCACGTACTACATCAACCCGACCGCGGCCTACCGGATCGGGCCCGTGCGCATCGGCGCCGGTCTTCAGATCGCGCGCGGCACCCTCGAGCTCCAGAAGGACCTCAACTTCGGCAACGACACCTACGGCCACGCCGACCTCGGCGGCGGCGCGTGGGGCGTCGGGTACAACGTCGGCGTCCAGGTCGAGGCCATCAAGCAGTACCTGAACTTCGGCGCTCACTACCGGAGCGCGGTGAAGCTCGACTTCGACGAGGCGAAGGCGCACTTCTCGAACGTCCCGCAGTCCTTCCAGGCCGAGCTGCACGACCAGCCCGTCATGGGCTCGGTCACGCAGCCCGACTCGCTCGCGATGGGCGTGTCGAGCAGGGTGCTGAAGGACCTGAACCTCGCGGTCGACGTGGTGTGGATGGGGCACAGCAAGCTGCGCTCCGTCGACCTCAACTACCCCGAGGATGCGTCGGGCTCGCTGAACAGCTCGCAGCCGAAGCACTGGCACGACACCGTCAACTTCCACATCGGCGCCGAGGGCAACATCGGCAAGCACTGGCAGGCCCGCGGCGGTGTCCTCATCGATCCGTCGCCCTCGCCGGACAACACCCTGACGCCGGACATCCCGGACTCGACGCGCGTGAACCTCGCGGCCGGTGGCACGTACCGCACGGACTTCGGCCTGCACGTCGACCTCGGCTACCAGTTCATCGCGCTGACCGGCAAGACGAGCACCGTCCCGCAGCTTCCCGGGGACTACGGCGGCTTCGTCAACATCATCGGCATCACCGTCGGCTACACGACGCCGGACAAGAAGAAGGACGACGAGCCGCCGCCGCCCTCCGACATCCCGCCGCCCCCGGCCGATCCGAACCCGCCGGTCGTCGCTCCGGCGCCCGCGGATCCGAACGCGCCGGCGCCCGCACCGGCCTACTGACCACCGCCCTCGTTCGTCCCGCGGACCGCGGGACGAGCGAGGCATCGGCACCTCCATCGCGCGTACTCCTCACGGGGTACGCGCGATGTCTTTTCACGGATTTGGAAAGCCGCGTACCCTGGCGATGGGGGTTCGTCGCGATGCCGGCCGCGTGGTCTTCGCTGCTCTGCACGATCGGGAGAATCCGCTGCGCGATTCCCCTCGAGCATGTCGTCGAGACGTCGCGCCCGCTCCCCGTCGAGCCCCTCGCCGGAGCGCCCGACGTGGTGCGCGGCGTCGCCCTTCTGCGCGGTGAGCCGCTGCCGGTCGTCGACGCGGGCCGCCTCCTCGGGGTCACGAGCGAGGGCGCGGAGGGCGCACGCTTCGTCGTGCTCCGCGTGGGCGCGCGCCGCGCGGTGCTCGCGGTCGACGGCGTCACCGGCGTCCGTGGGCTCCGCGGAGCGCGGACCGAGCCGCTGGCCGAGCTCCTCGGCGGCGCTCGTCAGGCCCTCGCCGCCATCGGAGTGCAGGGGCAAGAGCTGCTCGTCGTGATCGATGCGTTGCGGGTGGTTCCGGAGGAGGCCTGGGCGGCGCTCGCGGAGAACGTGCGACGATGAGCGAGGTCGTCGACTCGGAGGACGTCGCTCGGTTCCGGTCGTTCGTCGAGCGGACGTTCGGCTTCGCGCTCGAACATGCGAAGGTGCCGACGCTCGCCGAGATCCTCGGCAAGCACGCGGCGCCGAGCGGCCTGAGCGCCAGGGCGTACCTCGCGCGCCTCGAGACCCTCGGGGGGACGGAGGACCTGCGCGCCCTCGCGGTCGCGCTCACGATCCCCGAGACGTACTTCTTTCGCGGAAGAGACCAGCTGAATGCGTTCCGCGAGGTGGCGCTGCCCGCGCGTGCCCGCGCGCGGGACGCCAGCCGTCGGCTTCGCATCCTTTCCGCAGGGTGCGCGTCCGGCGAGGAGCCGTACTCGCTCGCGATCCTCGTCCACGAGGCGAGGCTGGATCCTTCGTTTCACGTCAGCATCGTGGGCGCGGACGTGAACACGGCCATGCTCGCGAAGGCGCGGACGGGGCTCTACACCGCGTGGTCCTTGCGCGACACGCCGCCCGCGGTGCGCGCGCGCTGGTTCGTCGACGAAGATGGCCTCTTCCGGATCCACGAGAGCATCCGCCGCGCCGTCACCTTCGAGGAACGTAACCTCACGAACCCCGACGACCCGCCGTGGCCGGAGGCATCCTTCGACATCGTCTTCTGGCGCAACGTGATGATGTACTTCACGCCAGCCCATGCCGACGCCGTCCTCGCGCGGCTCACGCGGGCGCTCGCGCCCGGCGGCTATCTCTTCCTCGGACACGCCGAGACGCTGCGCGGCACGAGCACGGAGCTGCGCCTGCGGCACACCCACGACACCTTCTACTACCAGCGCAAGGAGCTGAACGGCGGAAGCGTGCCGCCGCCGCCGCAGGTGTCGCTCGCGGCACCGGCGCCTCCCGAGCTCCCCCAGCCTCGACCCGACGCTGCGCCCGGCGCTGACGAGGTGGAGCACGCATTGACGCTGTTCGCGCGCGAGCGGTTCGCCGAGGCCCTCGCCCTGGTGGCGGACCTGCCCGAGGACGTGCGCAAGGGGACCACGGTGGCGGTCTTGCACGCGGCGCTCCTCCTCCAGAGTGGCGCGGCGGAGGAAGCGCGGCGGCTCTGCGAGGCGCTGCTCGAGGTCGACGAGCTCGACCCGGGCGCGCACTACCTCGCAGGCGTGGCGCGGGAGGCTGCAGGCGAGCGCGAGGCCGCCGCCGACCACCACCGGATCGCCGCGTACCTCGACCCGACGTTCGCGATGCCGCGGCTCCACCTCGGCCTGCTCGCGCGTCGCGCGGGCGACCGATCGGCGGCGCGCCGCGAGCTCACACAGGCGCTGTCGCTCCTGCACGGCGAGCATCCACGCCGGCTGCTGCTCTTCGGCGGCGGCTTCGGCGCCGAGGCGCTCGCCACCCTGTGTTGCCACGAGCTCGCGGCCTGCGGAGACGCGACGTGACGTTCGATGATCGCGCGCGCGAGCTGCGTCTCGCGTTCGATGCCTCCTTCGCGGAGGCGCCGCCCGCGCAGCGCCCGGACCGCGTCGAGCTGCTCGTCATCCGGGCCGGCGAGCAGCGGCTTGCGCTGCGTCTGGACGGCTTGCGCGGGCTCTTCGTGGACAAGGTGATGACGCCGGTGCCGAGCCCGGTCGCGGAGCTGATCGGCCTGGCTGCGTTCCGAGGGGACGTCGCGCCCGTGTACGATCTCGGAGCGCTCCTCGGGGCTGGCGAGGCTCGGGATCCGCTCCGCTACGTGGTGCTCGTCACCCATGCGGGAGCCCTCGTCGGCTTCGCGTTCACCGCGTTCGATGGGCACGTCCGTGTCGCGCCGGAGGACGTCGCGGCCGCAGCCGCGGGGGGCCCGGCGCTGCCGGAGGTCGTGCGCCACGACGGGGCATCACGGCCCGTCGTCGACGTGGCGGCGCTGCTTGCGTCGCTCGGCAAGCGTGCGGCGGGGATCGAAGCCGCCACCGGGAAGGGTTGAAGGGAGCAAGCGCATGTGGACATTCGGCAAGAAGCTCGCCGTGGGGTTCTTTCTCTCCTCGGCATTGGTCGCCCTCATCGGGGTGATGGCTCATCGCGGGATCGACACGCTCACGAGGACCAGCTACGCGGTCGCTCACACGCACACGGTGCTCGAGCACGTCAGCGGCGTGCTCGGCGAGATGCGCGACACCGAGACGGGTCAGCGCGGCTTCATCATCACGGGCGACGACGGGTACCTCGACCCGTATCGCACGGGGACCACGAACGTCGTCCGCGTGATCGGGGAGCTGCGCGTGCTCACCGCCGACAGCCCGCGGGAGCAGCAGCGACTCGACGAGATCGAGCGGAACGTCCGCGCGAAGCTCGACGAGCTGAAGCGCCCGATCGATGCGCGGCGTACCGGCGGCCTCGAGGCGGCGGAGAAGGTGGTCAGGGAGGGCACCGGGAAGCGCGCGATGGACGAGCTCCGGCTGTCACTCGAGAAGATGGACATCGAGGAGCGTCAGCTGCTCAAGGAGCGTGCCGAGGAGGTGGAGGCCGCGGCCAGCAGCGGGCGCGGCACCATCGTCGCCGGGACGTCCGCGAGCCTGGTGCTCGTCGTGCTGGTCGGCGTCTATCTCACGCGTTCGCTGAGCGGCCAGATCGGCGCGGCGGCGCGCAACGTCCAGGGCTCGTCCGCCGAGCTCCAGTCGGCCGCGGCGCAACAGGTGACCGGCGCGCGCGAGTCCGCGACCTCGATGAACGAGATCACGACGACGATGAGCGAGCTGCTCGCCACGTCGCGCCAGATCGCCGAGAGCGCGCAGCGGGTCGCGCAGATCGCCGAGCAGACCGTGGTGGCCGCCCGCACCGGCGACGGGACGGTGAGCCGCGCGAGCGAGTCGATCCAGGGGATCCGCCGCCAGGTCGACCTCATCGTCGTGAACATGCTGGAGCTCGGGAAGAAGTCGCAGCAGATCGGCGCGGTGCTCGAGATCGTGTCGGAGCTCGCCGAGCAGACGAACATCCTCGCCATCAACGCGACCATCGAGGCGGCGGGGGCGGGCGAGACGGGCCGCCGCTTCGCGGTGGTCGCCGACGAGATCCGCAAGCTCGCCGACCGCGTCGCTGGCTCCACGAAGGAGATCCGCACGCTCATCGAGGACGTCCGCAGCGCCGTCAACACCACCGTCATGACCACCGAGACGGGGTCGAAGGCGGTCGACGCCGGCGCGCGGCAGTTCGTCGACGTGGCCTCCTCGTTCAAGCAGATCGCCACGCTGGTCTCGACGACCACCGAGGCGTCGCGCGAGATCGAGCTGTCCACGAAGCAGCAGACCACGGCCGTCGAGCAGGTGAATCTCGCCATCGGGAACGTCGCGCAGGCGACGCGCGAGACGGAGGCGAGCTCGAACCAGACGCTCCAGGCCATCTCGCAGCTCACCGCGGTGTCGAGGAGCCTGCTGACGCTCGTGGAACCCTCCCGCGCGCGCGTCTGAGCCATGGCCGCGGACCCTTACAGGTACTTCCGGATCGAGGCCGCCGAGCTGCAGGCGGACCTCGGCCAGGGCGTGCTCGCCCTCGAGCGCGGGGACGGGGGAAGCGGCGCGCGCGCCGCGATCGTTGCGCGCCTGCTGAGGCTCGCGCACACGCTGAAGGGCGCCGCGCGCGTGGTGCGTCAGCGCGAGATCGCCGATCACGCGCACGCGATCGAGGAGGTGCTCGGGCCCTACCGCGAGGGAGAAGGTGGCGTCGCGCGTGAGCACGTGGACCTGCTGCTCGCGCGCGTCGACGGCATCGCGGCACTCGTCAAGAAGCTCGGCGTCGCGCCAGCGAAGGCGGCCTCCGCGCCGGCGGCACCTCCTCCCGAGCCGCCGCAGGACACGGTCCGGACGAGCGTCGCGGAGATCAATCTCCTTGTCGACGGGATCGGTGAGGCAAGCGCGCTCCTCGGCACGCTCCGCCGCGGCCAGGGGCCGCTCGGTCGCGCGCGGCGCCTCGTCGACCTGCTCGCGTCGCAGCTCGCGAGCCCTCGGCTTCGCGAGTCGATGCGCGGGGCTGGCCCCACGGGTGCGCTCGCGGCCGCGAAGACGTACGCGCTCGCCGAGGAGCTGCAAGACGTGTTCGACGGTCTCGAGCGCACGCTCGGTCCCGGCATCGACCAGCTCGATCAGGAGCTCCGTCAGGTCCGCGAGTCCGCCGAGCAGCTCCGCCTCGTCCCGGCAGCGTCGCTCTTCGCGGCGCTCGAGCGAGCCGTGCGCGACGTGGCGCAGGCGCAGGGCAAGCGCGTCGTGGTCGAGGGACGCGGCGGCGACGTCCGGCTCGACGCCCACGTGCTCGCGGCGGTGCAGGGCGCTCTCTTGCAGGTTGCACGGAATGCGGTCGCCCACGGAATCGAGGACCCGGAACGTCGGCGCGCCTCCGGCAAGGACCCGACCGGCCGCGTGATCCTCGAGATCGTCCGTCGCGGCCGCCGCGTCTCGTTCCTCGTCCGCGACGACGGGCGCGGCATCGACCTCGAGGCCGTCCGCGCGAAAGCCGAGGAGCGGGGACTCGTCGCAAGGGGTGAGGTCAGCGTCGAGCCCGCCCGCCTGCTACAGCTCCTCCTGCACGCGCGTCTCAGCACGTCGGCCTCCGTGACCGAGCTCTCCGGGCGCGGGATCGGGCTGGATCTGCTGCGCGCCGCGGCCGAGCAGCTCGCGGGCCACGTCGAGGTGCGGACCGAGGCCGGCCAGGGGTCGACGTTCGAGCTGCTCGTGCCGGTGTCGCTCGCATCCGTCCACGCGCTGCTCGTCACGGCCGCCGGGGAGACCGTGGCGATCCCGCTCGAGGCCCTCCGCGAGACGATTCGTCTGCCGCGCGGGTCGGTGGTCCGCACTCCCGCCGGCGAGCAGCTGGCGCACGGCAGCGAGGTGCTGCCATTCGTTCCGCTAGGCAAGCTGCTCGCCTCGCGGCGTTCGCGGACGCCGGCGATTACCTCCGCCGATCCGGCCGGCGAGGCGCCCTTCATCACCGCGCTCGTCGTGAGGTCCGCGCGCGGGGTCGCGGCGATCGGCGTCGACCGGCTGCTCGGCACGGCGACCGTCGTGCAGCGGCCGCTGCCCGCGCTCGCGCCCGCCACCGCGGTCGTCGCGGGCTCCTCGATCGATGCGGACGGGAACCCGCAGCTCGTCCTCGATCCGGAGGGCCTCGTGCTCGCCGCTCGAGGGGCTGGCGTCACGGCGGCGGCGGCGCCGGTGCGGGCAGCACGCCGGGTGCTCGTGATCGACGACTCGATGACGACGCGCATGCTGGAGCAGAGCATCCTCGAGTCCGCCGGCTTCGACGTCGAGGTCGCGAGCTCCGCCGAGGAGGGCCTCGACAAGATCCGCGCGAGCGACTTCGCGCTCGTGCTCGTCGACGTCGAGATGCCGAGGATGGACGGGTTCACGTTCATCGAGACGGTGCGCGCCGATCCTCGGCTGCGGGACATCCCGTGCATCCTCGTGACCTCGCGCGCCGACGAGGAGGACCGCCGGCGCGGACGCGAGGTGGGCGCGAACGGTCACATCCAGAAGGGCGAGTTCGATCAGAACGAGCTGCTCGCCCGCATCCGGGAGCTGGTGAGCTGATGCCGAAGATCCGTGTGCTGATCGTGGAGGATTCACCCACCGTTCGGGGCCGCCTCGTGGAAGTGGTGAGCGCCGGCCCCGGGTTCGAGGTGGTCGGCGAGGCGGCGGACGGCAAGCGTGCCATCGAGCTGTGCACGGCGCTCCGGCCCGACGTCATCATGATGGACATGATGCTGCCGGTCATGACCGGGCTCGCCGCCACCGAGTACATCATGGCGCACCAGCCGACGCCGATCCTGATCGTGTCCTCGTCGTCGAACCGGGGCGAGCTGTTCAAGACCTACGACGCGCTCTCGGCGGGCGCCGTCGACGTGCTCGAGAAGCCGATGGGTGACGAGGCGGAGGGCGCCTGGGAGGCGACGCTCCTGTCGACCCTGCGCGTCGTCTCGCGCATCAAGGTCATCACGCATCTGCGGGCGCGGTTCCGGAACACGCCATTTCCTGGTGCCGCGTCCGCTGCGGGCCGGGCTGCGGCACGTCCGCGCGGCACACGGGCCGAGGTGATCGTCATCGGCGCGTCGACCGGCGGGCCCGGGGCGATCGTGGACGTGCTGCGATCACTCCCTCCGGCCGTGACGCTGCCCGTCCTCATCGTCCTCCACATCGGCGAGAAGTTCGGGAGCGCGCTCGCCGAATGGCTCGACACCCAGTCGCCGCGCCGCGTGGCCTGTGCGACGGACGGGATGCCGGTCAGCTCGCTCGCCGGGCGCGTCGTCATGGCGGCGCCGGACCGTCATCTCGTCGTTCGTGGCGGCCACCTCCGCCTCGACGGCGGACCGGAGCGCTTCTCGTGCCGTCCTTCGGTCGACGTCCTCTTCGAGTCGGTGGCGCGCGAGTACGGCGGAGCGGCCGTCGCGTGCCTGCTCACCGGCATGGGCCGCGACGGCGCCGCGGGGCTCCTCGAGATACGCCGCGCCGGCGGCTCGACCATCGCGCAGGACGAAGCGACCTCCGTGATCTTCGGGATGCCGCGCGAGGCGGCGCTCCTCGGGGCGGCCGAGCAGGTGCTGCCCCTCCAGGAGATCGGCGCCGCGATCGGGCAGCTCGTGACCGGCACTGGAGAACGAAGCCGATGATCGACGCGGTGCTCATCGTCGACGACAGCCTGACCGTCCGCATGGATCTCGCGGAGGCGTTCGCCGAGGCAGGCTTCCGCGCCATGCCGTGCGCGACGGCACGCGAGGCGCGCGAAGCGGTCGACCGCGAGCCGATCGCCGTCGCGGTCCTCGACGTGCGGCTCCCCGACGGTGACGGCGTCGAGCTCCTCGAGGCCTTCCGGGCGCGCCCGGACGGCGACCGCCTGATCGTCCTCATGCTCTCGGCGGAGGCCGAGGTGAAGGACCGCGTTCGCGGGCTCGCCATGGGGGCGGACGAGTACGTCGGCAAGCCCTACGAGGCGAGCTACGTCGTGGGCAAGGCACGCGAGCTCCTCCGCGCGCGCGGGGTCGGCGCGGTCGGCGGGCGTCCGAGCTTGCTCGTGATCGACGACAGCCCGACCTACCGTGAGGCCTCGCGCGAGGCGTTCGAGGGGGCGGGGTACCGCGTGCTCGTCGCGGGCACCGGAGAAGAGGGGCTGAGGGCGCTCGCTGCGCATCGACCCGCGGCAGTCGTGGTGGACGGCGAGCTTCCCGGCATCGACGGGCCGACGGTGATCCGGCGCATTCGCCTCGACCCGGCGCTGCGCGGGACGGTCTGCGTGCTGCTCACCGCGCGCGACGGAGGCGGCGCGGAGCTGAACGCGCTCGATGCGGGCGCGGACGCGTTCGTGCACAAGGGCGAGGACATGGCGGTCATCCTGGCGCGGGTCGCGGCGGCGCTGCGGGCCGCGATGAGCCGTGACGCGCCGCCGAGCAGCCTGGCCCTGCAGCGCGTGCTCGTCGTCGACGCGAGCGAGGCGTATCGCGCTCACGTCAGCGAGGCACTCGGCGGGGAAGGCTATGACGTCGTGCTCGCGCGGAGCGGGGAGGAGGCGCTCGAGCTGCTGGCCGTGCAGCTCGTCGACTGCATCTTGCTCGAGCTGGACCTGCCCACCCTCTCGGGAGACGAGACCTGCCGGCGGATCAAGGCCGCGCCCGGGCTCCGCGACGTCCCGCTCATCGCGCTGATCGCGAGCGACCAGCGGAGCCGCGTGATCGAGAGCCTCGAGGCCGGCGCCGACGACGTGGTGGCCAAGGAGAGCGACGACGGCATGCTGAAGGCGCGCGTCCGCGCGCAGATCCGGCGCAAGCAGTTCGAGGACGAGGGCCGCCGCATCCGCGAGACGCTGCTCCGGAAGGAGCTCGAGGCGGCCGAGGCGCGCGCCGCCCGTGAGCTGGCCGAGACACGCGCTGCGCTCGTCGAGGAGCTGCAGCGGAAGAACGAGGAGCTCGAGGCCTTCAGCTATTCGGTCTCGCACGACCTGCGCGCCCCGCTCCGCTCGATCGATGGCTTCAGCGCGGCGCTCGTCGAAGACGCGGGCGATCACCTCGACGCCACCGCGAAGGAGCATGTCCGGCGCGTCCGGGCGGCCGCCCAGCGCATGGGCGAGCTCATCGACGATCTCCTCGAGCTGTCCCGCGTCGGACGCACCGAGCTGCGCCGGACCGAGACCGACGTGACCGCGCTCGCCGAGATGGTGCTCGGGTCGCTGCGGCGCGGCGATGTCGGGCGCAACGTGGAGACCGTCATCGAGCCCGGGATGATCGCGCACGCTGACATGCGCCTGCTCCAGGCGGTGTTCGAGAACCTGCTCGGAAACGCCTGGAAGTTCTCCTCGAGGACGCCGGGCGCCCGGATCTCGGTCACCCGGGAGAGGAACGAGGAGCAGGACGTCTTCCACGTCGCCGACAACGGCGCGGGCTTCGATCAGGCGTATGCGAAGAAGCTGTTCCAGCCCTTCCAGCGTCTCCACCGGGAGGCCGACTTCACCGGCACCGGGATCGGGCTCGCCACGGTCCGCCGGATCATCGAGCGGCACGGGGGGCGGGTCTGGGCCGAGGGCGAAGTGGGGAAGGGGGCGACCATGAGCTTCTCGCTGCCGCGTCGGAGGGCGCCGGCAGCCACGTGACTCCGGCGCGCCCCGGGTCGCTCGTGCCGATCACTCGGCGGTGGTGCTGACCGCGGGCGCCCCGTCGTGCCGCGCTCGCTTCTTCGCGATTGCCTGCTCGAAGAGCGCCCCCACCGAGCTCACGTCGACCGGCTTGACGAGGTGCACGTCGAAGCCCGCCTCGAGCGCGCGCGCGCGGTCCTGCGGACGGCCGTAGCCGGTGAGCGCGATGAGGAACGGCGCGTCCCCGCCGAGCTCCCCCTTGATGCGGCCCGCGAGCTCGTAGCCGTCGAGGTCGGGGAGGCCGATGTCGAGCACCGCGACGTCGAAGCTGCGCCCGAGCGCGTGGTCGAGCGCCTCCTGGCCGAGGTGGCAGAAGGTGACCTGGTGGCCGATCCGCTCGAAGGCGTACGCCAGCAGCTCGCAGGAGTCGACGTTGTCGTCGACGAGGAGGACCTCGAGCCGGGCGACGGTCGCCGCGGAGAGCGGGACGCGCTCGCTCACGGGCTCGGCCTCGACCTCCGGCAGCTCGAAGCTGAACTCGGTGCCGCGCTTCACGCCCGGGCTGGCGGCCGACACGGTGCCGCCGTGCATCTCCACGAGGCGACGCACCATGGTGAGCCCGATGCCGAGCCCGCTCTTGGACCGGGCGAGGCTCCGGTCGACCTGGAAGAACAGGTCCCAGATGTTGCCGATGTTCTCGGGAGCGATGCCATCGCCATCGTCCTGGATGGAGAACACGGCGCGCGAGCCCTCGGAGGTGCTCTTCCGCGTGAGCGAGACCTTGATGCGGCCGCCACGCGGCGTGTACTTGAGGGCGTTCGTGAGGAGGTTCCCGAGCACCTGCTCGAGGCGCGTCGCGTCGCCGGCGACCCAGATCGGGCAGTCCGGCATGTGGAGCGTCAGGTGGTGGTGGCCCTCGTCGATCGAAGGGTGGCCGCCCTCGTACGCGGCGAGGACGAGCGCGCACAGATCGAGCGGCTTCTTCACGAGCTGGATCTTGCCGTTCGTGATGCGCGAGACGTCGAGCAGGTCGTCGACGAGGCGCCCGAGGTGGCGCGCCTGCCTCCCGATCGTCCGGCCGATGCGCCTCATGTGGTCGCGGTCGATGCCGTCGTCCTCGAGCACGCCGGTCGCGACGAGGATCGAGCTGAGCGGGTTTCGCAGCTCGTGGGCCAGCATCGCGAGGAACTCGTCCTTCCGCTCGTCGGCCTCGCCGAGGGCGCGCGCACGCTCCCGCAGCTCCGCCTCGGTACGCCGTAGACGCAGGAGGCTGCGCACCATCGCGATGAGCTCGATCGCCTCGAGCGGCTGCGTGAGGTAGGCGTCCGCGCCCGCGTCGAGGCCGCGCGCCTTGCCTTCGCCCGTGACGAACGTGGCCGAGGTCTGGATGATCGGGATGCCGGCGGTCTCCGGGTCGCTCTTCATCCGCCGGCACACCTCGTACCCGAGGATGTCCGGCAGCTTGACGTCGAGCACCACGAGGTCGGGCTTCAGCTCGCGCGCGAGGCGCATCGCCTCGAGGCCTTCGGCGGCCTCTGCGACGCGCCATCCGGCGGAGCGCACGATCCGGGAGAGGAGGTAACGAGCGCTCTCGACGTCGTTGACGACGAGGACAAGCGGCGACGGGCTGGCGGAGGTTGCGTTCATCGGTCGGCTCCCGCGAGTGGAGCGTTGTCCGATTGATGCGCGGGGCGTGCCACGGGAGTGACGGTGGCGACGCCCGCCGCGACGAGCGCGTCCCGGATGCGTCCGATCGCGACCTCGCGCGAGAGGTGCGCCTTCGACAGGATCGAGCTCGCCTCCGTGGAGAGTCGCGCACGTTCGTCGCCGTCGAGGCGCTTCGAGGTCTGGATGACGATCGGGATGTGCCGTGTGTCGGGATGGCTCTTGAGCCCATCGATGACGTCGAACGCCGTCGCGTTGTCGAGCACGAAGTCGAGGAGGATCACGTGCGGGTGCAGCGCGCGCGCGAGCTCGACGCCTTCTGCGGCATCTCCCGTCTCGATCACCTTGTAGTCGGTGCCCTCGAGCAGGCGACGGATCAAGTAGCGGGCGGCCTCGTCGTCGTCGATGACGAGCACCTTCGTCATGGGGCCGCGCCGCGCGAGGTCGGCGAGCTTCCGGATGAGCCGCTCGCCGTCGACGGGCTTGAGCCAGAACTCGTCGGCGCCGACCGCGCGCGCCTTCTCCGAGCGGTCGACCACGGTGACCACCATCAGCGGGATGTCGGCGGTGTCCGGGTTCTTCTTGATCTCCTCGACGAGCTGCCACGTGGTCTCGCCCTCGAGCATCACGTCGAAGACGATGGCGGCGGGCTTCGTGCGCCGGAGCACCGCGCGCGCCTCCTCGGTGGTCCGCGCCGGCAGGACCTGGAACCCGGAGCGAGACAGGTAGCGTTCGTAGAGGAAGAGCGTCTTCCGGTCGTCCTCGAGCACGAGGACCGGCGTGCGTGCCGGATCGAGGTGCTCGGCCTTCTGCTCGATGGCGACCATCTCGCGCACCTCCTCGTGGACGGCCGGGATCTCCAGCGTGAACACGGAGCCCTCGCCGAGGCGACTCGCCACGGTGAGGCGCCCGCCGAGCACCTGGGCCAGCTTGCGGGAGAGCGAGAGACCGAGACCCGTGCCGCGCACCCGGCGCTGCTGCTCGGAGTCGACCTGGATGAAGTCCTCGAAGATGCGGGCGTGGTCCTCGGGGGCGATGCCGATGCCGGTGTCCGCGACCGCGAACGAGACGAAGCCGTCGGCGGCGGAACGTGCCGTGACGCGGACCTCGCCGCTCGTCGTGAACTTGAGGGCGTTCGACACGAGGTTGCGGAGGATCTGCGCGACCTTCCCGGCGTCGGTGTCGAGCTGGGGCAGGCCGGGTACCGCGGAGGTGTCGACGACGAGCTCGACGCGCTCGTTCGTGACGAGCGGGCGCATCATCCCGCGCAGGGACGTGAGCAGGTCGACGACGGCGATCTTCTCGGGTCGGAGCTGCGTCTTGCCGGCCTCGACGCGCGCGAGATCGAGGAGATCGTTGACGAGGACGCTCAGGCATTCGGCGGACGTGCGCACGTAGCGGAGCTGCTTTTCCTGCTCGGGCGTGAGGTCGCCGTCGAGCCGGTCGAGGAGGAGCTGGGTGATGCCCAGGATCGAGTTGATGGGCGTGCGGAACTCGTGGCTCACGTTCGCGACGACGCGCGCCTTCACGTCGGAGTCCCGGCGGATGGCGTGGTTCTTCTCGTCGAGCTCCCCGTGCAAGGCGAGGAGGCCGCTGTTGGACTCGTGGAGCTCGACGAGGGTGCGCGAGAGCGCCTCGGTGCGGCCGGCGAGCTCCTGGCGGTGATGCTGGGCCTCGCGGTGCATCCCGGCGAGCTCGGCGCTGCTGTGCGCGAGGCCGGTCACGGCCGTGACCTGCGCGTCGGGCACGATGGCGCCGACGAGGACCGTCTCGTCGCCGTTGCGGGCGGCGGCGAAGCACACGGTCGTGGGTCGACCGCCGAAGGCGAGCGGGAGCTCCCAGCCGCGGACGGCGCAGGAGGATGCCTCTGCGAGGAGGGCCCTCACGCTGGGGGCGGCGGCCGGCTCGCACAGGCTCTCGAGGGTGCGGCCGACCGCGTCCGGGACGTGGGAGAGCGCGCGCGCGTCGGCGAAGGTGATGACGCCGTGGTCGTCGCACGCGAGGGCGAGCTCGCGGCTCAGCCGGGTCAGGATCGTCTCGCGGGCGCTCACCGGCCGCCGACTCCGACGACCCACCTCATCACGTGCACGGCGAGGCCGAGCGCCGACGGCGGACCGCCCTGGAAGTAACCCAGGAGCCGCGTAGGAGCGATGGTGTCACCGTGGAATTTCATGGTGTAGCCCGCGAGCACATCGACCCTCGACGCGAGCAACTTCCGGACCACGCTCGCGCTAACGAAGTCGCGCATGCGAGCACCACATCGCGCTCCCGGCCCGCCGCCTCCCAGCTTCCCTGGGTTGATGATTCGGGGGCGGTTTTCGCGGGTCTTTGAGCCTCCCTGGGTTGATGATCGAGGGCGGTGTTGGAGCGGGCGAGGCGTCGTGCCCCACGTGTGTCCTCTGCGACGCGTGCCCTCTGCGGCCGGGTGCACCCGTGGGTCAGGAGGGCGGGGGAGCCGGGAAGCGGCCGGCCCGCGCTGACTCCCAGTCGACCCCCCGGCGGCGGAGCTCCGCAGTGTAGATCGAGTCGACGCCCAGGCGCCGCGACAGGAGCGTGGCGACCGCGGTGGCGAGGACGAGCGGAAGGACGACCCCGTAGTCCCCGGAGAGCTCGAACACGAGCACCGAGGACATGAGCGGCGCGTGGGTGGTCGCCGCGACGACCGCCGCCATCCCGACGAGCGCATAGCTGCCCATCGCGGACGGCGACCCGCCGCCCCCGACCATGCGGTCGACGAGATAGCCGAACACGAGCCCGAGGCCGCCCCCCAGGAACAGCGACGGGGTGAAGACGCCGCCCGGGCTGCCGGAGGAGACAGAGGCGGCGGTCGCGAGCGCCTTGGCGAGCACGAGCAGCGCGACGAACCCGGCTGCGTAGCGGCCGTCGAGGAGGAGATCGAGCGGCTCGTAGCCGTTGCCCGCGACCTCCGGAAGGGCCACCGCGAGGAGACCCACCATGGTGGCGCCCACCATCGCGCGCCACGGTTGGGGCACCGCCAGCCGGGTGAACGCACGTTCGCCGGTCGCGAGCAGCCGCATGAACGCGTGACCGAGCAGCGCCGCCAGCGTGCCGAGGACGACGTACATGGCGAGGTCGACGCGCGACGTGGTCGTGAACGTGCGTTCGCCGTAGATGGGGCCGCCGCCGACGACCGCGCGGACGAGCGTGGTCGCGATGGCCGTCGCGACGAGGATCATCGCGAGGGGCTCGATGGCGACGACGCCGAGAACGATCTCGACGACGAAGAGCACGGCCGCGAGCGGCGTGTTGTACGCGGCGGCAAAGCCGGCGGCGGTCCCCGCGGCGATGAGCGCACGGGCGCTCGCGCCCTCGATGCCGAACGTCTTCGCGACCCAACCGCCGAAGCTTCCGCCGAACTGGATGAGCGGCCCCTCGCGCCCGATCGAGCTGCCGGTGCCGATGGCGACGAACGACCCGAGCGCCTTCGACAGGGTGGCGCGGACCGACAGGTGGCGGCCTCCGAGCGCCACCGCCTCCATCACGTCACCAACCCCGGACGATGCGGCGGCCCGGGCGACGAGGCCGGCGCCAAGCCCGCCGACCGCCGGAAGGGCAATGCGAGCAACCCAGGGAAGGTGCTGGAAGAGGTCGAGCACGTCGTGCGCGCCGAGCAGCGTCCGATACAGAAAGGAGAGGCCGGCGCGGAACGCCATGGCGAACGCCGCCGCCCCCACCGCGACGACGACGAGGGCGCCGGAAAGTCGCGCGAGATGCGGGAGGGGAGCCCGCATCATCCTCGTGACGCCCCGCTCGAAATTCGTCCCTCCGCCCCTCCACAAGCCCTCGTGAAGCAACCCAGGGAGTTGTAGCGTGCGGCGAAATGCGAACGATGTCGCGGATCGCGGTTGGATCGGCCCTTGCGAGTGCCCTCGTGCTCACCAGCGCGCGGTCCGCCCGCGCGGAAGGGAGTAGCGCGCCGCCGAGCGTCGTCGGGGCGCCCCCTCCGACCTCGCCCGAGTCGCGCGCGGGCTACAACCTGCCGGTCTCCGACGACCGACCCGGCGGACCCACTGCGCGTGACAACCAGGCGCTCGGCGCCGACGGCCACCCGCTCGCCGGCTATCACAACGGCCTCTTCTACCTGCGGGACGCCCACGACAGCTTCCACCTCTACATCCAGGGTCGCTCGCAGATCGATTTCTATTCCTTCTTCGGCCGCGGGGTCTCCGACACCACCCTGAAGCCGACCCTCTTCCTGCGACGCATCCGTCCGGAGGTGACGGGCGAGCTGCTCGGCCACTGGCGCTTCATGATCGCCGGCGACTTCGGGGCCACCGCGATCGACAACCCGCGCGCCACCAACGAGACGAGCGCCGCCGCCCCCGGCACGGCTCCCACCGCGACGAGCGCTCGCTTCGCCTCCGCCGAGACGACGCGCTTCCAGGCAGCGGCCACGGACGTGTTCATCAACTACCGGCGCGACGGCATCTTCAACGTGCTCGTCGGCCAGACCGACGCGCCGCTCACCATGGAGAACCGTACGAGCGACAAGTTCCTGCCGTTCATGGAGCGGTCCCTCGCGGTGCGGGCGGTCGGCGTCCCTACCAACAAGGAGCTCGGGCTCATGGCGTGGGGCGAGACGGCTCGCCGGCAGGCCTACTACGCGCTCGGCGTGTTCAACGGCGACGGCCAGAACCGCCCGAATGTCGACTCCCGTTTCGACGTCATCGGACGCGTCTTCGTTCACCCGCTCGCCATCGCGCCGGTCCGCGACAACACGCTGCAAGACGCGCAGATCGGCATCAGCGCCCGCTACGGCTCCCGCGATCGGAAATGGGTCGACTACGACTATCCCGCGATGACGACCCAGGGCTCCTACGCCTTCTGGTCGCCCGTCTACACGAGCTCGAAGGGAGCGACGCACGTGCTCCCGGCCGGCGATCAACTGACCCTCGCCGCCGAGCTGCGCGTCCCGTACCGGCGCTTCGACCTCACGAGCGAGATCGTTTACGTGGACAACGGAACGCGGGAAGGCGTCGATGGCTTCCAGGCATCCACGAGCGAGCGCTTCGGCGCGATGCGGGGCTTTTCCTACTACGCGATGCTCGGCTTCTGGGCGTTCGGCGACCGCGACGTCAACGGCGTGCCCGGCTACGGCAACCCGCCCCGGCTCGACTGGTCGCGCGCCGACCTGGCCGTGCCGAGACAGGCCCTCCAGCTCCTCGTCCGCTGGGAGCAGGTCCGGCTCGACTACGAATCGGCAAGTCGCTCGGGCGTTGCGGACGCGCGGAACATCGACGGCCGCATCCGGGTGAACGCGCTGTCGTTCGGCGCGAATTACTGGGCGACCCGCCACGTGCGGCTCACGCTCGACTACGTGCACGACGTCTTTCCGAGCTCGGGGCCGAGCTCCGCCCAGACGTCGACCAACCGCGCCCAGGCACCCGGCAACGGGCTGTCCGCGGGCGTCGACGACAGCGCTCGCTCGAGCGCCCACGATCTGCACGAGCTGCTCGCGCGGATCGCCGTCGCGCTCTAGCCGCGCGCCCGCTTCGCGTTCAGGGGGCGCCGCCGCGCTCGAGGAGCTCGCCGATGTAGCGCTGGAGCTCCTGGGCCACCGCGGGGGTGGGCTCGACGAGCTCGACGCCGGCGCCTTCGGGCGAGGCCCACCGGACCACGACCTCCACGGTGTGCTCGACGCCGGCGCCCAGCGCAAGTTGGAGCTTGAAGCGCTCGCCGGGGGCCTTGCCGCTGACGAGCGGGGACGAGAGCGCGAAGCCGCCGACGCTGAGGTCCAGCACGTCGAGCGCCTCGCGCAGAAGGCCACCGCTCGCCAGGGCCACCCGGGCGGGAAGGTCGGCCGTGGGTTTGACGCGGACATGACGCCGCCGGTCGCTCGAAGCCATTCCGGGAGTCTCGCATAGATTCCTGCGGCCGCGGGCGACTCTCGGCACCGCGCCCGGGCAACCAAAAACCAACCCAGGACATCCTACGGGCGTGGGCTCCTCGCTCGACTTCGGCGCGTCGATGGTCGTCCTGGGCGCGCTCGGCACCGCCGGGATCGCCTTTGCGCTCGCGTCGCGCGCTCTCCGCGCCCGCGGTGAGCAGCCGCATTTCGAGCGGCTCGACACCGTCGCGGGGCTTCCGGTCTTCGGCAAGGCCCCGCTGGAGGTCGTGTACTCGGCCGCCCTGCCGCTCGGGCGCGGTCTGGCGGCCCTCGGCATCTCTGCGAATGCGGTGACGCTCGCCTCCGGGGCGATCGCGACCGCGGCGGCCTACGGCTTCGCAACCGGGCATTTCGGGCTGGGCGCGCTCCTCGCATCGGCGGCGGCCCTGGCCGACGCCCTCGACGGCATCATCGCCCGCGCGACCGCGACGTCGAGCAAGTTCGGGCAGGTCCTCGACACGATGGTCGACCGGTACGTCGAGGCGCTCGTCGTCGGCGCAGTGGCCTTTCACGTGCGCGGCGATGGGCCACTCCTCGTCGTGGCGCTGGTCGCGCTCGTCGGCGGGTACATGGTGAGCTACGCGTCGTCGATCCTCCGCGAGCTCGGCTCGGTCGAGAAGGGTGCCCCGATGCGGCGCGCGCACCGCCTCGCCTACTTCTTGCTGGGCGCCCTCGCGGTGCCGCTCGTGCAGCGCGCGGCACCCGACGCCTCGTACCGCGTCCAGCTCGCGCCCTTGGTCGTGGCCCTCGCGGTCATCGGCGTGGTCGGCAACATCACGGCCGTGCAGCGTCTGCTCCGCGGCGCCCGCGCCGCATCGACGGGTGCGCGGGCTGCAGAGGGCTCGGCCGCCCATGCGCCGCCGACCGCGGACGTGTCCCCGGCCTCGACGCCGGCCGTCCCTGCGGTCTCCGGGGTTGCTGCGCGCGTGGCTGCGCCCGCACCGGTGAGCCCGCGATGAGGCTCTTCGACCTCACGTTGTTCGGCAAGCATCAGACCGCGGCGCTGCTCGCCACGCTCGTGGATTTCGGGGTGATGATCGGGCTCGTCGAGCTCGCTCACCTCTCTCCGCCGGTGGCCACGGTGGCCGGCGCGGTGGTCGGCGGCATCAGCAACTTCGCCATCGGCCGTGCGTGGGCATTCCGCGACCGGCACACGGGCTCCCTCGGGGAGCAGATGGTGCGGTACGCGGGCGTCTCGTTCGGGGGAGCGCTGCTGAACGCCGCGCTGCTCGGTGTGCTCCTCGCGCTCCTGCCCGTGGTCCCCTACGTGGCGGGTCGCGTCGTCGTGAGCATCCTGGTCAGCGTGGCCTATACGTATCCGACGCACACGCGGTTCGTGTTCCGGACGCGCGGCCTCGAAGGCGATGGCGAGACGAGCCCCGAGGACGTGGCCCCGGCGAGCGCGCACGGCCCCACCCATCAGGAAGCATGACGGATCCCGAGAAGCCGCAGCTGTGGCGGCTCGTTCCGTTCGTGCTGTATGCGGCCTACTCGGCTGCGCGGCATGATCTTCGCGTCGAGCACTTCCTCCTGATCGGGGCGGTCGCGGCGCTCTCGTTCATCGGACCGCGGGCGCGGGCGCTGCTGGCGGGCCTCTACCCGATCGCGCTGGTGGGGCTGCTCTACGACGGGATGCGGCCGCTCCAGAAGCTCGGGCTGACCGCGGATCGCGTGCACGTGTGCGACGTCCGCGCGCTCGAGTCGCGCCTGTTCGGGTACGCGTATGACGGCGCGCCGATGACGCTCCACGACTACTTCATGGTGCATCACACGACCGCGCTCGACCTGTTCTGCGCGATCCCGTACGCGACGTTCATCTTCGTGTGCATTGGCACCGCGATCTGGCTCTATCGCGTGGATCGCCTCGCGATGCACCGCTTCACGTGGGTGTTCTTCGCGCTGAACGTGGCCGGCTTCGTGACCTACCACCTCGTTCCGGCCGCCCCGCCCTGGTACTTCCACGCGCACGGCTGCGCGGTCGACCTGGCAACCCGGGCGAGCGAGGGGCCCGTGCTGGCGCGCGTCGATGCGTACCTCCGGATCGGCTACTTCCACGGGATGTACGCGAAGGCGAGCAGCGTGTTCGGGGCCATCCCTTCGCTGCACTGCGCGTATCCGATGCTCGTGGTGGTGGAGGGCTGGCGGACGTTCGGTCCGAAGCTGCGTGCGGCGTCGGTCCTGTACTGGATGGCGATGGTGTTCTCGGCGGTGTATCTCGACCATCACTGGGTGATCGACGCGGCGGTCGGGTCCGCGTATGCGGTGCTTGCGGCCCTCGCCATGCGGCAGCTGCAGCGACGGACCGCGGGAGGCACGAGCGCCTCGGCGCGCCTCGACCTGGCGTGATGATGTCCGGGGTTGCCGGCGGGCGACTCACCAGCGGTGGTAGGCGGGGTGGTCGGGCTTCACGGCGACGAAGGTTCCAGTGCCAAGCGCGGTGACCTTGCCCCCGGCCGTCATGACCGCCTCGACGTTCGCGCGGTCGTTCCCGGAGGAGACCACCTTCGCCTCGATGCGCACCGGGCCCAGCGGCGTGGGACGCTTGAGCGTCACCTTGAACTCCGCCGTCACACAGCATGGCGCATGAGCAACCCCGGACTTCGTCATGAGGTGGTGGATCGCAGTCCAGTTCATGTGGCAATCGAGAAGCGCCCCGATGATTCCGCCATTCAGGACGTTCTCGAAGGCTTCGTGATGGGCCTCCGGCGTGAAATCACACACCACCGCCTCGCCCTCCGAAGCAACCCCGGTGACGAAACTCTTGATACGAAGCCCCTTGTCGTTGGCTGGTCCACACCCGAAGCACCGGCCATGCGGCGCATGCGTTTCCTGCAGGGATTTGGTCATGAGAGGAGAGGTACCACGCCATCGGGGTTGAGGAGGAGGGCGCCCCGGTGTCCGCGCGAGACCATCGCTGCGTGGCGCCGTGATTCGCGGCGGGTGACTCTCCGGGGTTGCTTCGACGCCGCTGTTCTCCGCAAGGGTGAGCGCTCCTTGGTTGCTCATCACGAAGGACGATGGGGAACGGGACTAGAGGCGGTCAGGCGCCCGCGGCGCACGCCCGTGCAGGCTCGCCCGAAGCGCGCTTGGCCAACGTTGCGCGGTGCGGCGGCGTACTGCGCGCGCACGTAGCTTCTTGTCTGGCCTCGCGAGAGAGAGAGCTGCGTACGTCGGACGAGCGTCGCGACGCGAACCCGCCGTCGCGTCCGTAAGCCAGCGCTCCTGCCCTCACAGTTACGCGAACGCGCGCGAAGGCTCCGGCGCGATGCGTGCGCCTGCGGTCGGGGGTGTACCGCGCACGGCGAGCGGCCCCCCGTCAGCTAGTGAGAACGGAAGGCCAGCGGGCGCCGACACGAAGACGCCCACAACGCGGTACGTTCCCGCCGGGAAGGCGACGCCCCGTTCGCCAGCCCAGTACCGCGCCAGTGCGATGCGCCGGCGGTTACGGAACGACCGCAACGCAAGAAGCACCGCGATGCGCCGTTCGCGGTTTGCGCAGGCGACCTCCGGCTTCAGCTCGCGACGAGGCTCCACACTCCTAGCAAACGCCGTCGGCGCGGCGCGCAGCACGGCTTTGCGACCAAGCACGCGCAGCCCGGTGCGTACCCGTTCGCGTCGAGCGCTCTCCTCCTCCGCGCGTACCGCGTCGGCGACCTTGTTGCTCCACTGCTCCTCGGTGAGCGTCTCGAAGCCAGTCGGGCGATGCACGATGAGCGTGACCTCGTCGGGCATCGCGCCGTGCCTACGGAAGAAGACGCGCGGCTTCTTCACCGTGATCGAGCGTCCCGATAGATGGAGGCCGAAAGAGCAGGCGCCTGGCCAATCGGCAACGCGTTCGACGAGATGCTCCTTCACCGGGTTTGCCAGGATGTACACGAGCTTCTCGAACCGGTCGTGCGCATCGACGACGTGAACCGCATTCGGTTGTTCCGTCGCCCAGAAATTCTCTCGGCGCCGGCGCAAGGTGTTCATGGCCTTCGCGACCATCTTGTGGAGGTGACCAAGAAACTCAGGAAAGTTGCCGCGCGGGTCGCGAACGAGGAGGTGCTGGTGGTTGCTCATCGCCACGAAGGCATGCAGCACGACGCCGTACCGTTCCACCGCCTCGGCCAGGCAGTAGAGATAGATCTGCTCGACGACATCGTCCGGGCGGAGCAACAGCTGGCGCTGCGTACACCTCCGAGTGATGAGGTAAGTCCTGTCGGGGAGCACTTCGCGCGCTGCGGTCAACTGAAGCTCCTTGGTTGATGGTCAGGCCGCTTCGCACGTGACGCGCCATCGCCCACGCAAGGGATCCCGTGCTGTTGCCCACCCAGGCCCCTGGCCGGGCCATGCCACCCGCTGGCCGCGCCAGCGGAACCACCAACCCCGGTGGCCTGCCTGAATGCGGTGGCCCCCGCGCAGCGGGCGGAACGGTTCCGTCGGAAGCAACCCAGGAGCGCGTTCTGCCGCAGCGACGCGTTCCTCGCGGTCCGCTAGGGTCGCGGGCATGCCTTCGTCCACCACGGAACGCTCCGACGCCCTCGTCTTCTTCGGTGCTACGGGAGACCTCGCGTTCAAGCAAATCTGGCCAGCTCTTCACGAGCTCGTTCGGCACGGTCGGCTAGACATGCCAATCGTGGCCACGGGCCGGAAGCCCATCGGCGTCGAGAAGATCCGCGCGCGTGCGAAGGAGGCTATCGAGAAGAGCGGGAAGTTCGACGAGGCGACCTTCGCAAAGCTGTCCTCCCAGCTGTCGTATGTGGCCGTCGATTACGACAACCCTGAGACGTTCGACGAAATCAAGAAGGAAGTCGGCGACGCGCGACACGTCCTGGGTTACGTCGCGCTTCCGCCGGAGGTGTTCGAGAAGGTGGCTGAGAACCTCGCCAAGGCGGGGCTTGCCAAGGGTGGACGGCTCGCGCTCGAAAAGCCGTTCGGCGAGAGCGCCGATTCGGCGAAGAAGCTGAGTGGCGCGCTCCACAAGCATTATCCGGAGGAGAGCATCTTCCGCATCGACCATTTCCTGGGTAAGGAGCAGGTCGAGAACATCGTCTACTTCCGCGCGGCGAATCCTCTGGTCGAGGGGATGCTCACCCGCGAGCACGTCGACAGCGTGCAGATCACGATGGCTGAGGACTTCGGCATCGAGGGACGAGCGGAGTTCTACGACGCGGTCGGCGCCGTCCGGGATGTGATCCAGAATCACCTGCTCGAGCTCGTCGCCTGCCTTGCGATGGAGCTACCGACCGAGCGCGGCCACCTCGCGCTGCGCGCCTCACGTGCCCGGCTGCTTGCGAACGTCCGGACGCTCGGTAAGGACGATATCGTTCGTGGTCAGGTCGAGGGGTACCAGGACGAGAAGGGCGTCGCCGCCGGCTCGACCACGGAGACGTTTGCGGTCGTCCGCCTGATGATCGATTCGCCGCGCTGGGAGGGCGTGCCGTTCTACGTCCGGGCTGGCAAGGCGCTTGCTGTCACCGCGACCGACGCCATCGTGCGCTGGAAGCGGGCGGACCACCCCGTTCTCGAGGACAAGGAACAGCCGGCCCCGAACCACCTGCGGTTCCGCGTTGGCCCCGACTCCGGGATCGGGTTCGGCGCGAACGTGAAGAAGAACGGCGAGGCGATGGTAGGCCGGTCGAGCGAGGCGCTCCTGTGCCATTCGACGGCGGATGCGATGAAGCCGTACGAGCGCCTCATCGGTGATGCGATCGAGGGGGACGCGACGCTCTTCGCGTCCAAGGAGGCGGCCGAGCAATCGTGGAGGGTGGTCGACCCGGTCGTCGGCAACGTCGTCCCGGCGCATCCGTACGCGAAGGGGTCCTGGGGTCCGCGGGAGGCGGATGCCCTCGCCCCCGACGGCGGCTGGATCAACCCGAAAGCAACCCCGGAGCGGTAGTCGTCGGCGGCGAGGCGCGTTCTTGCGGCCGAATCTTCGTTGTTCTCATCAACCCCGGTGCGCCCGGCGGAGCAGCGGGGTGGCTTAGGGTGCCGCAGTGGGGCCACGCTGCAACGCGTCTTCCAATCGAAGCATCCCACCGCGGCCACCCCCTCGGGTCGGCCGCCCCCATGACCCTCCTCACTCCGTCCGCCGTCACCGGCGCCGGGTCGCGTCCGACGCGGCCGGCGTCTCTCCTCAGGTCCACCGCCCGCCTCTCCGTCGCGGCGCTGCTCGTCACCGGGGTTGCTGCAGGCTGCGGGGGGGAGGCGAAGAAGGGGGGGGCGCCGCCGCCTGCGACGGTGTTCGTGGCGCCGGTGGTCAAGCAGGACCTCGCCGTCTACGTCGAGGCGGTCGGGACGCTCGACGGATACGTCAACGCCGACATCCGGGCACGCGTGAAGGGCTACCTCCGCACGCAGGACTACAAGGATGGCGCGACCGTGAAGGAGGGCCAGCTCCTCTTCACCATCGAGCCCACCGAGTACCAGACGGCCGTCCAGTCGGCGCGCGCCGCCCTTGCTCGCGCGCAGGCTGCGAAGACCAACGGGCAGGCGGGGCTCGAACGGAACCAGGCGCTCGCGCCCAAGGGCGTCGTGTCGAAGCAGGAGCTTGACAATGCCGTCGCCTCCGCCGCCGACACGAGCGGGCAGGTGCTCGCCGCCGAGGCGGCGCTCGCCCAGGCGCAGCTCAACCTCTCGTATACGCAGATCAAAGCGCCCAACGACGGCGTCGCTGGCCTCGCGCTCGTGCGCGTCGGAAACCTGGTGGGTCAAGACGGCCCCACCCTCCTCACCACGGTCTCCCGGGTTGATCCAATCAGGGTCAATTTTCCGCTGAGTGAGATCGATTACGTCAAATTCCCCGACCGCCTGAAGCGCCTCGAGGGCCGCGACGTGGCGTGGGCGACGCGGCAGTTCGCCGTCCTCGATCAAGGCGGGAAGGCCGAGGGGGACGAGCCCGGGCTCGAGCTCCTCCTCGCCGACGGGAGCACCTACAGGCACAAGGGCGTCCTCGTCACCGCCAACCGCCAGGTCGACGCGAGCACCGGGACCATCCAGCTGCAGGCGCTCTTCCCCAACACCGAAGGAACGCTGCGCCCGGGACAGTACGGTCGCGTCCGCATCCAGCGCGTCGACGAGGGCAAGGCCGTGCTCGCCGTCCCCGAGAAGGCGCTCGTCTCCGTGCAGGGCTCCTACTCCCTCGCGGTGGTCGGCAACGACAACAAGGTCTCGCTGCGGAAGGTCGAGCTCGGCGCCTCCGCGAAGGGCCTGCGCATCGTCACCAAGGGCATCGCCGAGGGCGAGAAGGTCGTCGTCGACGGCATCCAGAAGGCCACCGAAGGAGCGACGGTCGCGCCCCAGCCGGCGCCGCCTCCGTCCACCTGACCCATGTCTGCATTCTTCGTTCGCCGGCCCATCGTGGCCATTGTCATTGCCATTCTCACCGTCCTCCTCGGGACGGTGTCGCTCCTCGGCCTGCCGATATCCCAGTATCCGCAGATCCTCCCGCCGCAGGTCAACCTCACGACCACGTACACGGGCGCCGACGCCGTCACGATCGAGCAGGCCGTCGCCACGCCGATCGAGCAGCAGATGAACGGCGTCGACAAGATGCTGTACGTCCAGTCGACGAACGCCAACGACGGCTCGATGAACCAGACCGTCACGTTCGACGTCGGCACCGACGGCGACGTCGACAACGTCCTCGTCAACAACCGCTTCTCGCAGGCGCAGCCGTTCCTCCCGACCGACGTCAAGAACTTCGGCGTCACCATCAAGAAGTCGCTCGCGTTCCCGCTCATCGCCGTCTCGCTGTACTCCCCGGACGGGCGCTACGACTCGACGTTCCTCGCAAACTACGCGCTCATCAACATCAACGACGCGATCCTCCGCGTGAAGGGCGTCGGCGACATCCGCAACCTCGGCGCGAGCGACTACTCGATGCGCATCTGGCTCGACCCCGACAAGCTCACGCGCCTGAGCATGACGGTGACCGACATCCAGACCGCCATCCGCTCGCAGAACATCGTCAATCCCGCCGGGCAGATCGGTGCCGAGCCGGCGCCCGCAGGCCAGCAGCTCACCTTCACCGTCCGCGCGCAGGGCCGCCTCGTCGAGGCCGAGGAGTTCGGCAACGTCATCATCCGCGAGAACCCGGACGGCTCCAACGTCCGCCTCAAGGACGTCGCCCGCATCGAGCTCGGCGCGCTGACCTACCAGCAGAACGGCACGTACAACGGTCAGCCGTCGGCCATCGTCGCCGCCTTCCAGATCCCGGGCTCCAACGCGCTCGACGTCGCGCAAGGCATCCGCGACGCGATGGAGGATCTCGCGAAGCGCTTCCCGCCCGGCATCAAGTACGACATCTCGCTCGACACCACGCGTTCCGTGAAGGCCGGTATCCGCGAGATCGTCGAGACGCTGCTCGAGGCGACCGCGCTCGTCGTGCTCGTCGTCTTCGTCTTCCTCCAGAGCTGGCGCGCCACGCTCATCCCGCTGCTCACCGTCCCGGTCTCCCTGATCGGCGCCTTCGCGGTCTTCCCGCTGCTCGGCTTCTCGGTCAACACGCTCTCGCTGTTCGGACTCGTGCTCGCGATCGGGCTCGTCGTCGACGACGCCATCGTCGTCGTCGAGGCGGTCGAGCACCACATCGAAGAAGGCATGGAGCCCCGCGAGGCCACGCTCCAGGCGATGAGGGAAGTGCAGGGGCCGGTCGTCGCGATCGCCCTCATCCTCGCCGCCGTCTTCATCCCCGTCGCGTTCCTCAGCGGCATCACGGGGCGCCTCTACCAGCAGTTCGCACTGACCATTGCCGTCTCCGTGCTGATCTCGGCGTTCAATGCGCTCACGCTGTCGCCGGCGCTGTCGGCGATGCTGCTCAAGAAGCGTGATCCCTCGAAGAAGGGAGTGCTCGGCCGTCTCGGCGACCGGTTCAACGTCGGCTTCCTGCGCGCGACGAACGGCTACGTCTCCGTCAACAAGCTGCTCATCCGCAAGATCGCCATTCCGCTCCTCCTCCTCGTCGGCATTGCCGCCTTTGCCGGGCTGGTCGGTCGCAAGCTGCCGACCGGCTTCGTCCCCGACGAGGATCAGGGCTACGCGATCATCAATCTCCAGCTCCCCGACGGCGCCTCGCTCCAGCGCACCAAGGCCGTCTACACGCAGATCGACAAGATCCTGAAGGAGGAGCCCGCGGTCGGCGCCTACAACGGCATCGCCGGATTCAGCTTCTTCACGCGGACCGCCGCGAGCTACATCGGCGGCGGCTTCATCTCCTTCAAGCCCTGGGAGGAGCGGCCCGGCGCCGAGAACACCTCGAACGCCGCGCTCGCCCGCATCAATGCCAAGTTCTCGCGCATCGCCGAGGCGAACGTCATCGCCGTCGCGCCGCCCGCCATTCCCGGAATCAGCGCTGCCGGTGGCTTCAGCATGATGCTGCAGGACCGCAGCGGCGGCTCGGTCCCCTACCTCGCGCAGAACGTCCAGAAGTTCGTGGCCGAGGCGCGCAAGCGTCCCGAGCTCCAGGGCGTCCGTCCCGTCTTCTCGCCGGCCGTTCCGCAGCTCTTCGCCGACGTCGACAAGGACAAGGCGCTCAAGCAGGGCGTCCCTCTCACCGAGGTTTACGCGGCGCTCCAGACCTATCTCGGCGGCTCCTACGTCAACGACTTCTCGCGCTTCGGCCGCCAGTGGCGCGTCTTCGTGCAGGCCGAGGCGGCGGTGCGCACCAAGCCCGACGACATCGCGAAGTTCTATGTTCGCAATGCCAAGGGCGAGATGGTGCCCCTGTCGTCGTTCGTCTCGATTCGCCAGGTCACGGGCCCCGAGTACACGGTGCGCTTCAACCTGTATCGGTCAGTCGAGATCCAGGGCGGCCCGGCGCCCGGCTACAGCTCGGGTCAGGCGCTCGCCGCGCTCGAGGAGGTCGCGAAGGCGACCTTGCCCGCCGACATGGGCTACGCGTGGAACGGTCTCTCGTATCAGGAGAAGGCTTCCGAGGGCGGGTCGGCCAAGGTGCTCGGCCTCTCGCTCGTCTTCGTGTTCCTCATCCTCGCCGCCCTCTACGAGAGCTGGTCGCTGCCGTTCAGCGTCCTCCTCAGCGTGCCGATCGCGGTGCTCGGCGCCTTCCTCGGGCTCGTCTCGCGCAAGTTCGACAACAACGTCTACGCGCAGATCGGGCTCGTCATGCTCATCGGTCTGACCGCGAAGAACGCGATCCTCATCGTCGAGTTCGCGAAGGATCAGCTCGAGAAGGGCAAGCCCGTCGTCGAGGCGGCCCTCGAGGGCGCGCGCCTCCGGCTCCGGCCCATCCTGATGACCTCCTTCGCCTTCGTCCTGGGTTGCGTGCCGCTCTGGGTCGCGACCGGGGCGGGCGCCAATGGCCGCCGCGTCATGGGCACCGTCGTCATCTCGGGCATGCTCGCGGCGACGCTGCTCGGAATCTTCTTCGTCCCGGCCCTCTTCGTCTTCGTCGAGCGCCTCTCCGGCGGCGACAAGCGGAAGCACGGCGCGGCCCCGCCCGCGGGTCCCGCCGACGCGCCCCCCCACCACGGGGACACCGTCCGCCTCCCGGCGGCTCCCGCGCCCGCACCGCACGTCTGAGCGCTCTACGCCGTGGCGCTGCGCTCGACGGTGACGAGCACCGACTTCGACACGGGCTGGCGGCTGCCGTCGGCGATGCTCTCCAGCGGAACGAGCACGTTCGTCTCGGGGAAGTACGTTGCCGCGTTGCCGCGCGGGATCGAGTAGGGCGTCACCGCGAAGCGCTCGGCGACGCGCCGCACGTCATCGGCCGAGCACCCGATGATGTCGACCCAGTCGCCGGCCACCAGCCCTCGCTCCTCGGCATCGAGCGGGTTCATGAAGATGACGCGCCGTCCGTCGGCGACGCCGCGGTAGCGATCGTGGAGCCCGTAGATCGTCGTGTTGTACTGATCGTGGCTCCGGATCGTCGTCATGAGCAGCTTGCCGCCCGAGAGGTCGTGCGTCGCCATCGACGTCACCGTGAAGTGCGCCTTGCCGGAAAGGGTGCGGAACAGCCGCTCGCGCGCGGCGTTGCCGAGATAGAACCCGCCGTCCTTCCGGACCCGCGCGTTGTAATCCTCGAAGTGAGGAACGACGCGCGAGACGTGGTCGCGGATGCGGTCGTAATCGTCCTTCAGGCCTGACCAGTCGACCGTCGACCGCCCCCCGAGCGTCGCCTGCGCCATGCCGCAGATGATCGCGACCTCGCTCTTCAGCTCCTTCGACGCCGGCGGGAGGTGGCCTTCCGACTTGCTGACCACGCTCATCGAGTTCTCGACGCTCACGAACTGCGGGCCGCTCGCCTGGAGGTCGATCTCGGTGCGGCCGAGACACGGCAGGATGAGCGCCTCCTCGCCGGTGACGACGTGGGCGCGATTGAGCTTGGTCTGCACCTGGACGGTGAGCTTGCAGCGCCGCAGCCCGCGCGCGGTTACCTCGGTGTCGGGCGTCGCCTCCGCGAAGTTGCCGCCCATGCTGATGAACACGTCCATGCGCCCTTCGACCATGGCCTTGATCGTGTCGACCGCGTCGTAGCCGTGCTTCCGCGGCGCCCGGAATCCGAACTCGTCGGAGAGATTGGCGAGGAAGCCCTCGGCCATCTGCTCCCAGATCCCCATCGTGCGGTCGCCCTGCACGTTCGAGTGGCCGCGCACCGGACACGCGCCGGCGCCGAGCTTCCCCATGTTGCCGCGGAGGAGAAGGGTGTTCACCATCTCGTGCACGTTGGCGACGCCGTTCTTGTGCTGCGTCAGGCCCATCGCCCAGCAGATGATCGTGCGCTTCGACTCAATCATGATGCGCGCCGCCTGATCGATCTGGTCCTTCGGGATGCCCGAGGCCTCGATGATCTGACCCCAGTCGGCGGCCCGCAGCGACGCGACGAGCGCCTCGTATCCTTCGGTGTGCTCCTCGATGAACGCGTGGTCGAACACCGTGCCGGGCGCGGCGTCCTCCTCCTCGAGCATCTTCTTCGTGATGCCCTTGAAGAGCGCCACGTCCCCGTTCACGCGCACCTGCAGGAACAGTGACGACAGCTCGACGCCGTCGCCGAGGAGGTCGGCCGGCTGCTGGGGATGAGCGAAGCGCCGGTTGCCGACCTCGTCGAGCGGGTTGACGGCGACGATCGTGCAGCCGCGGAGGCGCGCCTCGCGGAGCGTGGTCAGCATCCGCGGGTGGTTCGTGCCGGGGTTCTGCCCGACGAGGAAGATGGCCTCCGCGTGGTCGAAGTCCTCGAGCGTGACCGTCCCCTTGCCGACGCCGATGCTCTGGCTGAGCCCGAGCCCGCTCGACTCGTGGCACATGTTCGAGCAGTCGGGCAGGTTGTTCGTGCCGAGCTGCCGCGCGAAGAGCTGGTAGAGGAACGCCGCCTCGTTGCTCGTGCGCCCCGAGGTGTAGAACGCCGCGCGGTCGGGCGACTCCATCGCGTTCAGGTGCCGCGCGATGAGCGCGAAGGCATCGTCCCAGCCGATGGGCTCGTAGTGCGTCGCGCCCTTCCTCAGGTACATCGGGTGGGTGAGGCGACCCTGCTCGTTGTGCCAGTAGTCCGTCTGCGCGCCGAGCTCCGCGACCGAGTACCTCGCGAACAGCTCCGGCGTGGCGCGCGCGAGGGTCGCCTCGGAGGCCACCGCTTTGGCTCCGTTCTCGCAGAACTCGACGCTCGCGCGACGCGCCGGGTCGGGCTCCGGCCACGCGCAGCCCGGGCAGTCGAAGCCGTGCGGCTGGTTCGTGCGCACGAGCGTGAGCGAGCGCCGCACGCCCATGTGATGCAGCGCGTGCTTCATCGTCTGCTCGATCGCGCCGGCGCCGCTCGCGGTGGTGGATCTCGGATGGAGCCGCGCGGGCACGTCCTCGAGCGGCGGCTGCGCGTTCGTGCGGTCTGGATCGTTCGATAAGATACGAGCGGTCATGATGCGGCTATTCCGAGGACGCGGTCCTCACCCGAGTAGACGTTGAAGCGGCCGTCGCGGACGAAGCCGAGGATGGTCATCGACTCCTCGCGCGCGAGCTCGACGGCCAGGCTCGAGGGCGCTCCTACCGCCGCCAGCACGCCGATGCCGGCCATCACGGCCTTCTGCGCGAGCTCGAAGCTGGCCCGGCCGCTGACGAGCAGGATGTGACTCTCGAGCGGCAGCTGCCCGGCGCGGAGCTGATCGCCGATCACCTTGTCGACCGCATTGTGGCGGCCGACGTCCTCGCGCACGCACAGGAGGGCGCCGCTCGCGTCGAAGAGCGCCGCGCCGTGGAGGCCTCCGGTACGAGAGAAGGTGAGCTGCGCCTCGCGGAGCCGTCCCGGCAGCTGGTGGATCAGCTCGGGAGTGACCCGGGGCAGGCCCTTCACGAGCGGCGTGTGCGCGGCCGAGCGGACCGCCTCGAGCGAGGTCTTCCCGCAGATCCCGCACGAGGACGTGGTGTAGAAGTGGCGCTCGAGACGCGCGAGGTCGAAGCGGGCTCCGGGGCCGAGCGTGACCCGCACGATGTTGCTCGTGCCGTCGTCGCGCGCGGCCGGGCCGCAATGCTTCGCCTCCTCGACCTCCGCGGCCGACCGCACGATGCCTTCCGAGACGAGGAAACCGAGCGCCAGCGCGACGTCGTCGCCGGGGGTGCGCATCGTGATCGACAGGCTCTTCGACGTCCGCTCGCGGCCGGTGCCGTACGAGAGGCGGATCTCGAGCGGCTCCTCGACCGCGAGGTGATCGTCCTTCGCGGTGCGGTCGTGCCCGTCGATCCGCACGATCGGCACCGCGACGCTGCCGCTCATCAGCAGCGCGCTCCGGTTCCGGCTGCGGGATGCGGGAACGCGCCCTCGTCCTCGCCCGGAGCGCGCGGGGAGAGGCACGCGAAATCCTTCTCGACGAGGATGACGAGCGGGTCGTGCCCGACGATGGGCTGCTCACCCTCGATGCCCACCTCGCTCGGCGACGCCGCCCACGCGCGGACGCGTGCGCCGGGCACCTCGACGGTGATCCGCGCGTCTTCGAGGCGTGCACCGACGGCCTGCGCCGTCTCGCTGGCGACGAGCCGGTACGTGAGCGCGGCCGCCGGCCCGAGGAACACCTGCTCCTCGACCGTCCCGTTCGAGGCGAGCGTCGCGACCTCGGCCTGGGTGAGACGGAGACGGATCGACCCGTTGCGGGTGCGCAGCTTCATGGGAGGCCCGAGGGAAGGGGGTGGAGAGGAGGGGCGAGACCGGCCTGGCGCGCGGCCTCGGGCGTGTCCACGTCGTCGAGGAGCGCCCCGGCGAGCGACTGCAGAGCGCACGCGCCAGCCTCCTCGAGGAGACCCTGCAGCGCGCCTTGCCCGCGGGCGAGTCGCGCCTCGGCGAGGCCGAGCACGCGCGCATCGTACCGCGCGAGGAGGGGCTCCCACCGGCCGTCACGGCGCGCGGCGAGGATCGGAGCGTCGGGCTCCCGCGAGGCGAGCGTGCGCAGCGTCGCCTCGTCGACGGCGGGCATGTCACACGCGACGACCACCGCGGCGCTGGCTCCTCCGTCACCGCTCGTCACGACCTCGCGGAGGAGCCCGACGATGCCGGCGAGCGGCCCCGCGTCGGCCGCCGCATCCGCAATGACCACGAGGTCGCGGCACGCCGGCTCGGCCGCGCGAAGCCCGGCGACCGTCGCGCCGCCGACGAGCACGGGCTCGAGGTCCGCCGCGCGCGCAGCCCGGATGACGCGCGCGAGGAGCGTCTCGCCCGTGGTGGCGTCACGCAGCAGCGCCTTCGGGTAGCCGCCCATCCGGCGCGATCCGCCGCCGACGAAGATCCCGCACAGCATCCTTCATGGATATCACGCGGCCCCGTGCTTCTCGCCGCGGAACCCCGCCGCAAGCCCCGCAGCACCGCCAACGGCCGTGCTCTCAGAAGCGCGAGAAGTCGGCGGGACGTCGTTCGAAGAACGCGGTGAACGCCTCGCGCGCCTCGTCGGACGTGAGACGCGCCGCGAACAGCCGGCCCTCCTCGAGCACGCGCGCCCGCAGCACGCCGGGATCCACGCGCGCCAGCGCCTTCGTGAGCCTGATCGCCTGCGGCGGCTTCGACGCGATCTCCGCGGCGCGTTCCCGTGCGAGCGCGAGCACCTCGGCCGTGCCGGGCGCGATCTCGTTCACGAGCCCGACCGCGAGCGCGCGGCCCGCCTCGAGGACAAGCCCGCGGAGGAGCATGTCGTTCGCGAGCGCCTGCCCGACCCGCCGCGGAAGGAGGAGGCTCGACGCCGCCTCGGGCACGAGGCCGAGGTTCGCGAACGGCACCGAGAAGCGCGCGCCCGCCGCCGCATAGACGAGATCCGCGTGGAGCAGCAGCGTCGTTCCGATGCCCACCGCCGCTCCCTGTACCGCCGCCACGAAAGGCTTCTCGAGCGCGATCATCGACTCGATGAAGCGGAGCGGCGGCGCCGTCTCGGGATCGAAGGACGGTCCGGCGGCGATGAAGTCGTTGATGTCGTTACCGGCACAGAACGCCTCGCCCGTGCCGGAGAGGAGCACCACGCGGACGCTCGGGTCGGCCTGCGCGGACGTGAACGCCGCGGTCAGCGCGTCGTACATCGCGAACGTGATCGAGTTCCGCTTCTTCGGGCGATCGAGCACCACCTCGAGCACGCTTCCGTTCTTCGTGACGACGACTTCGCTCATGGCCCGACGTTCTAGCCCAACTCCGGTGGGCGAACCGTAGGTCCTGCACAATGTCGGCCGCGACACCCGCCGGGGTCGTTACCCTGGACGCATGAAGACCGAATGGGAGGACGACGTCGTCACGCTCACCTTCGATCGCCCGAAGGCGCTCAACTCCATGGACCCCGAGCTCGTGAAGGCCTCGCTCCAGGCCTTCCTGGAGGTCAGCGGCGATCCGCGGTGCCGGGCCATCGTCCTCACCGGCGAGGGGCGTGCCTTCTCGGCGGGCGGTGACGTGACCTGGTTCGAGCGGCTGCAGCGCGAGGGCGGTTCGGTGCTGCGGGACACCATCGCGAGCTTCATGGAGGATCTCGGAAACCCGTTCTCGCTGGGCATCGCCACCTGCCGCGTCCCGGTCGTCACCGCCGTCAACGGTCCCGCGGTCGGCGGCGGCGTGGGCGTCGCGCTCTCTGCCGACGTGACCGTGATGGCGCGCTCGGCGTACTTCCTCGTGCCTCAGGTGCAGGAGCTCGGGATCGTTCCGGACCTCGGCGCCACCTGGGTGCTCGCGCGGCGGCTCGGCCGGACGCGCGCGCTCGGCATGTCGCTGCTCGGCGAGCGGATCGACGCAGAGACCGCCGAACGATGGGGGCTCGTGTGGAAGGTGGCGCCCGACGAGGCGCTGCTCTCGGAGGCGAAGGTCATCGCGAGGCGCCTCGCCCGCGCGCCGGCCGAGGCGGTCCGCGCGACGAGGACGCTCATCGACGAAGCGATGAGCGCGTCCTACGAGCACACGCTGCGCGACGAACGCCGTGAGCAGCGCCCGCTGCTCGAGACGGACTACTTCAAGGCCGCGTGCCGGAAGTTCGTCGAGAAGAGCGCGTCGCGCAAGTAGCTGCGCCGGCGCCGCTCCTGCAGCACGCTCACACGGTCTCGGTCTCCGCGGCGATCTCGGCGGCGACGCCGCTCCCGGGCTCGCCGCTGGGCGGCGCCGCGTCTCCTTCGAGGCGCTGACGGCGTCGCAGCGTCGGGAAGAGGAACATCCAGAGGCCGACCACGACCAGCGTTCCGACGCCGCCGAAGAGGGCCGCCGACGACGCGCCGAGCCAGGCCGCCAGCATGCCGGATTCGAACTCCCCGAGCTGGTTGGAGGTGTCGATGAAGATGGCATTCACCGCGCTCACGCGGCCGCGCATCTCGTCGGGTGTGTCCAGCTGCACGAGCGCATGACGGATGACCATGCTCACCATGTCGAAGGCGCCGAGCGCGAAGAGCGCCGCGAGCGACAGCCAGAGCGTCGTCGAGAGGGCGAACACGATCGTGGAGACGCCGAACCCCGCCACCGCGGCATACATGAGAAGGCCGACGTGCCTCTTCATCGCGTGGTGCGTGAGCCACAACGACATGAGCAGCGCGCCCACCGCGGGCGCCGCACGGAGGAGTCCGAGCCCCCACGGACCGGTGTGGAGGATGTCGCGCGCGAAGATCGGCAGGAGGGCGGTCGCCCCCCCGAGCAGGACCGCGAACAGGTCGAGGGAGATGGTGCCGAGCACGTCGGGCCGCCGGCGGATGAAGTGCACGCCCGCGAACACCGTCTTCAGCGACGAGGGCTCCCGCGGCGCGGTCATCTTCACGCGCGGCAGCCGCCACACGAGCACCGCCGCCGCGAGGTAGAGGACGGTCGAGACGCCGTACACGACGCCGGGTCCCGCGACGTAGAGAAACCCGCCGAGCGCCGGCCCCGTGATCATCGCGGCCTGACCGGCCGAGGCGTTCGCCGCCATGGCGCGCTGGAGCAGGGGCTTCGGGACGAGCCCCGGCACCATCGACTGCATCGCGGGAAACTGGAACGCGCGCGCCACCCCGAGCAGGAGCAGCAAGAGGAGGATGCCGACCTCGTGCACGCGGCTCGCGAGCGTCAGACCGGTGAGGATGGCGAGCGCGATCCCTTCCGCCACGAGGCCGCGGAGCACGATGCCGCGGCGCTCGCGGCGGTCCGCCACGTGCCCGGCCGGTAGCGCGAGGACGAGCGCCGGGATGAACTGCGCGAGGCCGATCAGCCCGAGGTCGAACGCGCGCCCGGTCAGCGCGTAGATCTGCCACCCCACCGCCACGGTGAGCATCTGGAACGCGAGGTTCGAGGCGATCCCCGCCAACCAGAAGGCCACGAACGATCGCTGCGCACGGAGCGTCATCGGCTGACGACCCTAGCATGCGAGATCGAGCATCGAGGGTGATGCTCGACCGTGCGTCAGCGCCCTTCGAACGCCCGCTCGAGCTCGCCGATGTCGAGCTTCTTCATCGTCATCATGGCCTGCATCGCCCGGCCCGCCTTGTCGCGCTCGGGAGCGCCGAGCAGCTGCGCGAGGCGAGCGGGGACGATCTGCCAGCTGACGCCGAACGTGTCGGTGATCCAGCCGCACCTGAGCTCCTTCCCGCCGCCCGCGAGCAGCCGTCCCCAGTAGCGGTCGATCTCCTCCTGCGTCTCGCACGAGACGAACAGCGAGATCCCGGACGAGAACGTGAAGCTCGGCCCCGCATTCAGCGCGAAGAACGTCTGGCCGAAGAGCTCGAAGGTGACGCCGGAGACGGTGCCGCCCGGGCCGGGCATCGTCGACAGCACCTTTCCCTGCTCGAACACCGAGAGGTAGTGGTCGGCGGCCTCGGCGGCCTGGGAGTCGTACGTGAGGAAGGTCGTGATCTTCTGCATCGGATGGTCCTTTCGGGAGGAGTCGGAGCCCGGGACCGGCCCTCGACATGGTCCAGGACGATTTCCGGCGCGTTCACGGCGCGGCGGTCACCGCTTCACTCCGCGCGTGCCGCATAGATGACGCTACCGCCTTCCAGCGCCGCGATGATCACCGACCGCTCGGACGGCGAGACCGCGAGACATCCCCACGAGCGCCCCTGCCGCGCCCGCCCCTCCGAGACGTAGTCTGCGCCGTGCACGACGACCGCCCGGGCACGCGCGTTCGAGTTCGTGGGTGACACGCCATCGAGACGGAGCGACCTTCCGTGCTTGCCGCTGTAGACCTCGCCCGTGACGTAGTAGCCGAGCGAGCTCTGGTTCGAGTCCTTGACGTTGCTGAAGCGGGTGGGAAGGCCGCTGTTGGCGGGATCGCTGCCGCTGCCGTGCGCCACGACGTGCGCGGCCACCGAGCCGCGATTCATGTCCACGACGAAGAGGCGCTTGTCACCGGAGCGGCGCGCGAAGTCGACGACCGCGAGGTAGCTGCGGTTACCCAGGCGGGACCGGTTGTGATCGTAGAACGCGACCGCGTCCCGGAGCAGCGCATGCGGGATCACGTGCCCGGGATCGAGCTCGGAATACTTCGCGAGCACCGCCTCGCGCTCCGCGGGGCTCGTGGTCGGCGCCGGGAACTGCGAGGCAGAGAGGGCGCTGCCGCTCGCCTCCTCGCCCTCGACCGTGGAGCTCTCGTCGCCCACGACGTCCTCGTCGTCCTCCGCGCTCGGCGCGCACGCCGGAACGAACGCGAGCAGGAGGAACGTGATGCCGAGGGCAGGGGCCCTGTCGAGGATCCGGGCGAGCATGCCCCTCGCAGTGCAGGCGGCGCGCCGTCGACGAACGGCCGTCGCGGACCCCCGGATCCGCGGGCACGCTGTCGAACGCGCACCGTCGCTGTACGAAACGGCGGCTCCGCTTCCGATCACCGCGGATCGCCCGCGACCCAGCGGGAGTCATCCACGCACCGTGATCCGAGCGCGGCGCGTCCCACGCGGAGGCGGTGCGTGAGGGCAGGCGGTGTCCGCCGAGGTCCCACCAGAATGCGCGCGGCGGCGCGCCACGGCTTCCCGACCATCCCGACCGTGCTATTCCGATAGAGATGGCTGGAACACGCAAGCTCGAGAAGTTCGACGTGGAGGGGACGCCGAGCGCGGCGTCGGGGACGCGCCGGCTCGAGAAGTTCGATCTGTTCGCGGTGCGTCCGCGCCTCGACCTCTCCATGGCGACCCCGCTCGAGCCGATCTCCCTCGAGACGCTCGCCGCCGCCCTGCCGTCGGTACCGCCCGCTGGTCCCGCCGCCGAGGACGAAGAGGCGCCCGCGGCCGTGGTGTCGACGGCCCCGCGCGCCCTCGACCGGGAGCCCGACGTGGAGCGGCTCCGCACGCAGCTCGCCCGCAAGTTCACGACCGTCGCCGACGAGGTGACAGCGAAGCTCAGCGAGCTCCAGATCGGCGCCGGCGCGTGGCAGCCGGAGCTCACGGCGCCCGAGGGTATGTCGACCCGGAGCGGGTCGAAGGGCGCCCTCCACCTGCGCCTCCGCCCGAAGCGTCAGGGCCATCACGTCCTCGTCGGCGGCTTCGTCGACGCCCACGCGAAGACCGCCGACCTGCGAACGTACGCGGCGATGATCGCGGCGCACCAGCAGCGGTTCGGCGACGAGGTCGCGATGGGCTTCTCCGACGGCGAGTGGGAGCAGTTCCTGCGGCGCGCCGAGGTCGTCCTCCGCGCCGCCGGCATCCAGGCGACGCGACGCGCGCCCAGCGCTCACGATGTCGCGCGGGTCCGGCGTCGTCGCCCGCGCGTGTCGCGCACCACCCTCGCGGCGGCGGCGCTCGGCTTCCTCGCGCCCTCCGCCCTCCTCGTGCTGTGGCGCGTGCTCACGATCCTCTGGCGCTGAGCGGAACCTCGTCGCGGCGCCGGCCTGCGCACGCCCTTTGCACAAGGCGCGCGCATGAGCGTGGCCGAGACGTGGATCTACCGGGACGATCGCCGCAGCGAGCGGGCGGTGCTCGTGCGCCGCACGGTCCTCCGGGCCGTGGAGATCGCGCTCGGGGCCGGCCCGTTCGAGGCGAGCCGCCACGCCTGGGTGCATGCGGCGGTGCTCTGCGGGGAGCTCGAGAGCGCTCTCGCCGACCGCGCGCATGCTGCGGCCTCGATCGCCGCCGCGCTGACCGACGCGCTCGCCGCCGCAGCGTCGTCGAATGCCGCAGAGCCGGTGGTGCGCGCCCTCGCGGCGCAGCTGGCCGGCGTTGCCCTGCCCGAGCAGCTCGCCATTTCGACCCCCGAGGGCTTCGCCTTCTACGCGTTGCACCCGGAGGCGTGCGCGCGCACGTGCGCCTCGATCGAGGCGCCCCGCGGGGCGCTCGTCATCGGTGTTCGCTCGATCGGGACCACGCTCGCCGCCTTCGCAGCGGAGGCCCTGCGCGCCCGCGGCGTGCGCGCGGAACGGATCACGGTCCGGCCGGGAGGTGACCCTTTCGACCGGGCGCTCGCCGTGTCCGAGGCCGAGCGATGCGCGCTCACCGTGGCCGCCGAGCAGCGCGCGCACGTCGTCGTCGTCGACGAGGGGCCCGGCCTGTCCGGCTCCACCCTGCTCGCCGTCGTCGAGGCGGCGCTCGCGCACGGCGTCGCGCGCGAGCACCTCACCGTGGTGTGTAGCCGCGCGTTCTCACCGGCCGCTCTGCGCGCAGCCGAGGCGGAGCGCCGCTGGAGGGGCATCCGGACCCTCGTCATGGCCGCCGAGCTGCGGCCGGCGCCTCCGGGCGACGAGCTCTCGGGCGGCGCGTGGCGTGCCCGCCACCTGGCGGACGAGGCGGACTGGCCCGCCGTGTGGCCCGAGGTCGAGCGCCGGAAGACCCTCGTGGCGCGCGAGGGCGGCTCGGTGCTCTACAAGTACGAGGGCATGGGCAGCGGCGCCCAGCAGGCCCTCGAGCGAGGGCAAGCTCTCGCCGATGCCGGGCTCGCCTTCGCTCCGCTCGCGGAGGGTGACGGGTGGGTCTCGTACCCGTGGACCGGCATTCCACTGAAGCGCACCGAGCTCGCGGAGCCGGTGCTCGACATGCTGGCGCGCTACTGCGCGGCGCGCGCGACGCTCTTCCCGGCGACGCGCGCCGCCGATCTCGGACCCATGGTCGCGAAGAACCTGCGGGCGGTCCTCGGCCGGGACGTCGCGCTCGGCTCGCTCGAGGTCGAGCGTCCGGTGATCGTGGACGGCCGCCTCCAGCCGCACGAGTTCGTCCGGGAGACGCGGGGCCGCGTGTGGAAGACCGACGCGGTCGCGCACGGCGACGACCACTTCTTCCCGGGCCCGACCGACGTGGCGTGGGACCTCGCGGGCGCGATCGTCGAGTGGGAGCTCGACGAGCCGGCGCGCGGCGAGCTTCTCCGGCGCTACCACCAGCGGACCGGCGATGATGCCGGCCCGCGCATCGACCGCTGGACCCTCGCGTATGCCGCCTTTCGCGGCGCGTTGACGATGCACGCGCACGCCACCACCGCGATGACGAGCGAAAAGGCAAGGCTCGCCGCCGACGTCTCTCTGTACGCCCGGGCTGCCGACGCCGCGGCGCTTCGCGCCGTCCACGCATGAAGGATTTTCGATGAAGAGGCGATCGTTTGCGCACCTGGTGCTCGGCGCGCCGCTCGCTGACGCCGCGGAGGCCGACGAGCGCGTCGGCGTCGTGCGCGGCGTCGGCATCCTCGGGCTCGATGCACTCGCGTCGGCGTCGTACGGGCCGGAGGCGCTCCTCACCACGCTCATCGTGGTGGGCTCGGCGGGCGCCGCGTGGGTGGTGCCGCTCGCTGGCGCGACCGTCCTCGTGCTGCTGCTGGTGGCGCTCTCCTATCGTCAGACCATCGCTGCTTATCCGAACGGAGGCGGCGCCTTCCAGGTCGCGAAGGAGAACCTCGGACGCCGCGCCGGGCTCCTCGCCGCCGCGGCGCTCTCGCTCGACTACGTCCTCAACGTGTCGGTCGCGATCGCCGCCGGGGTGGGGGCGCTCGTCTCGGTCATCCCGTCGCTCCTGCCGCACACCGTCTCGCTTTGCCTCGGCGTCCTCGTGCTCCTCACGCTCGTCAGCCTGCGCGGCGTGCGCAACGCGGGCACGGTGTTCGTGCTGCCCACCGTGCTCTTCGTCGGGACGCTCCTCGCAACCCTGGGAATGGGGCTCTTCGGAACGGCATCGGCCGGCGCCGCGGCGCCGCTCGTCCCCGCGGCCTCGAAGGCGGTCGACGTGTGGCTCCTCGCCCGCGCGTTCGCCAACGGCTGCTCCGCGCTGACCGGCGTCGAGGCGGTCAGCAACGCCGTCCCCATCTTCCAGGAGCCGCGCGTCCCCACCGCGCGGCGCACGCTGATCGTCATCTCCGTGCTCCTCGCGGTGTTGCTCCTCGGCATCGCGTTCCTCGCACGCGCGCAGGGCATCGTCGCCTCGCCGCCCGGTGAGCCCGGCTACGAGAGCGTCATCTCCCGCCTCGTCGCCGCCGTCGTGGGCCGCGGGTGGTTCTATCGCGTGACCCTCGCGTCGGTCATCGGCGTGCTCGCGCTGTCCGCGAACACGAGCTTCGCGGACTTCCCGCGCCTCTGTCGCCTGCTCGCGGGCGAGGGATTCCTTCCGGCGTTCTTCGCGCAGCGTGGACGACGCCTCGTCTTCTCGGCGGGGATCCTGACCTTGGCGGTGCTCGCGGGAATCCTCCTGCTCGTCTTCCACGGGGTCACGGACAACCTGATCCCGCTCTTCGCGGTCGGCGCGCTCGCATCGTTCACCCTCTCGCAGGCCGGCATGGTCGTGCACTGGCGCCGGAACCCGGGTCCCGGGTCCTCGCGCTCGCTCGTCCTCAATGCGGTCGGAGCCACGGCGACCGGCCTCACGCTGCTCGTCGTGGTCGTCGCCAAGATCGCGGAGGGCGCGTGGATCAGCATCCTCATCGTGGCCGGGCTCGTCCTGCTGTTCGCGCGCATCCGGCGTCACTACGACCACGTCGACCGGAGCACCGCGCTCGAGGGACCGCTCGACCTTCGCCCCTTGCCGAAGCTGCAGGTGGTTCTACCGATCCGCCGCTGGGACCGCGCGAGCCAGCAGGCGCTGCGCTTCGCGGTGACCCTTTCGCAGGACGTGGAGGTCGTGCAGGTCCACCGGCGCGGGCCTCGCGAGGACCTTGCCGAGACGTGGGGCGAGCGCGTCGAGGAGCCCGCGCGCCGGGCCGGCACCCCCGTGCCGAAGCTCGTCGTGCTCGAGTCGACGAGGCGCGAGCTGCTCCGGCCGCTCGTGCAGCACGTGCGGCACATGGAAGGCCGCGACCGGACCCGCTTCATCGTCGTGGTCCTGCCGCGGATCGTCGAGGCGCGCTGGTACCACGTGCTGCTCCACGCCAACACGGCTGCGGTCCTGTCGCTGCTCCTCCTGCTGAAGGGCGGCCCGCGCGTGCTCGTCGTGAGCTGCCCCTGGTACGTCAGCGAGGGGGGCTGAGCGTCCGCTCGCCCGAGGCGCCGACCGTCGCCGGAGTCGCCGAGGCCCGCGCTCCGGCGAGGTGCGCGGCGAGCTCACGCGCGCGGTGAGCGGCGGTGTGCTCGGCGAGCGCTCGCTCTCGCGCGCGGCGCGCGATGGTCCGGAGCGCATCGTCACCCAGATCGAGCGCCGCGAGCACGTCCTCGGTGGTCTCGGCCATGACGAGCTCGCGCCCTGGCTCGAAGAACGCGTCGAGGCCCTCCCACGACGTCGTCACGATCGGCGCGCCGCAGGCCGCCGCCTCGAAGAGCCGTCCCGACGGGCAGTAGCCCATGCGCGCCATCGCATCGCGCGTCAGGTTGAGGGTCAGGCGTGACGACGCGAAGAGCTCCGCGTGGTCCGGCGGAGCCACGTGGGTGGTCCGGCGCACGTTGGGCGGGATGACGAGGTCCTCCGGGTACATGGCGCCGCCGAGGAAAAATCTTCGGTCCGGGCGCTGGCTCGCCACGTCCAGGAAGAGACGCTCGAGGGCGGGGCGCCGGTCGGGCGCATGCGTCCCGAGATACGAGAGATCCGCCGCGAACCGCTCGCCGGGGGACGCCGGACGATGGATCTCCGGGTCGACGCTCCCGTAGAGCGGCGCGGTCCGGCGTGCGCCGAGGAGCCGCTCGAGCTCGGTGAGCGCCGCGCCGCCCGTGTAGCTGAGGACGAGGTCGAAGTCGCGTAGCCCGCCGACGGGCAGATAAGGCACGATCTCGCCGCGTCCGAGCGCCTCGAGCGTCACCGGCGTATCGAGATCGTAGAAGACGCGCATGCCCGGCCCCGCGAGCACCGTCTCTGCCGCCCGCTGCGCATCGACCTGGTAGGACGTGACGATCGCCGCGTCGGCACCGGCCACGTCGGCGCGCGCGCGTGCCGTCACCTCGTCCCACGACGGATAGAGCACGAGCTCCCAGCCGCGCCCCTCGTGCAGGTCACGATGCGCCGCGTAGTAGGGAGTGTCGTGCTCGTAGAAGGTCACCCGGTGTCCCTGCTCGGCAAGGCCGCGCAGCAGCCCGCGCCAGAGGGTGGCGTGGCCGTTGCCCCACGCCGAGCTGACGGCGAGCCCGAAGATCACGATTCGCATGCGCTCACCTCGTCGAAGATGCGCTGCACGTCGGGCCGGAGCTTCACGAAGCGCAGCTTGGCGCGCCCGCGCGGCGAGAGGCGCCGTAGCGTGTACCGGACCTTCTTCGTGGTCTGCTCGGGACCGAAGTAATTGGCATATCCGGCGCTGTTGAGGGAGAAGAACGAGAGCGCGTCGGCGTCGTTCAGGAGGTCACCCTCGGGGTCGGCATCCCTCCGCTCGTGACCGGCGACCAGCGCGTGCACCCGGTCGGCGACCGCGAGCGGCACGCCTTGCTCGAGCAGCACGACCCGGGCCCACGAGGCGCCGGTCCGCGCGTGTGCATCCTTGAACGCCTGGTAGTCCGGAGCGTGCTGCTCGACGCGCACGTCGGGCTCGCTCACGAGGCGCTCGATGTCGTGGAAGAGGACCGCGAGCTGCGCCGCCAGCGACGCCGCCGGGTCGAGCCGCAGCATCCACTGCCACGCGTCCACCGCATGGTCGTGGTCGGCCTTCACGAGCGGCTTGTCGAGATCGTGCAGCGCCCGGTGCGCGGTGAGAACGGCGGCGAACAGCGCAGTGCCGGACGCCTCGTTGGTGCGCTGCGCGTGACGCTGGAACCGGGTGAGCACCTCGGCAGCGACCTCGGCGGCTCCGTGGCCACGCAGCGCGAGCACGTCGGAGGTCCCTTCCGCCACCGCCCCGTCGAAGGTCGTGAAGTCCGCGAGCGTGCGCCAGCCGGGGGCGTCGATCACCGCGTCGCCCTCGGCGGCCGCGCCCGGCTCGAACGCGAGGTGAGGGTGCTCGGCGCGGACGCGCGGATCGATCCCGGCGCCGTCCGCGAGCCGCAGCCGCCGGATCGGCCGGTGGACGGCCACGTCCATCAGCAGTACCGGCGCGTCATTCGCGCGCAGAACTCCGCGAACTCCTCGGGGTCCTGGGGCGGCGAGGTGTGGTCGTCGCGGAGCCCGCGCGAGCCCGGCGTGTAACAGTAGGTGAGGGTCACGTCGAAGCCCTCGAGCGCCTTCATCTGCCGGTCGAACCAGGCCTCCGAGTTCGGGCGGTGGCTGTCCGCCCACGAGAGCCCGGTGCGCAGCCGGCGGACGCCGAGGCGCTTCAGCCAGGCGACGCTCTCCTCGAGCCGGTGGTCCTCGAAGTGGAACCACTGGCAGATGCCGAGCTCCGAGGCGTAATCGGTGAACGTCTTCGCCGCCTTCTTGGGAGTGCCGTCCTCGCGGAGGAGCCCCATGTAGAAATGTCGGTAATAGGACGAGCCCTCGGACTCGCGGTGACGCGTCGTGGCGGGCCACGCGCGCGGCAGATCGAACAGGCTGTACCAGTGGATGCGCGGCGCGCGCCCGATGAGCAGCTCGGCGGTGCGGCGCAGCCCGAAGTCCTGGACCTCCTCGGCGCCGAACGTCGAGACGCCGACCTCGCTCACCCAGATCGGCTTGTCGGTGACGGCGCGGATCTCGGCGAGCTTGTCCGGCCATTCCTGGATCTGCCAGTGATTCCAGTCGAGCGGGAACCCGTGCACCGCGACCACGTCGACCGCGTCGAGCACGCCGTGGCGCTCGAGCGTGCGGAGGAAGCTGGGGTCGATCGGTGACATGCCACCCAGGACGCGCGTGAGCCCCGGCCGTTCGCGCGCGACCTCGCGTCCGGCCGCCTTCACCATCGTGCCGAAGATCTTCCAGCCCTCGTCCATCTGGAAGTCCCAGTGGGAGAGGTTGTTCGGCTCGTTCCAGAGCATCACCGCTTCGACCGTCACGGGGTCACCTCACAAAGATAGACCTCTTCCTCGGGATTGGCCGAGATGCGGAAGCCGGCGCTCCGCAGCATGGCCTCCACGCACGCGCGGTTCGGGATCCACCAGTTGGTGGGATCCTTCGAATAGCGGCGCTCCACGAAGGCCATGCGCGGATATCCCGGATCATCGAAGATCGCGCGCTCCTCGAAGGGGTAGTCCTCCTCGAGCGGGAGCACGTCGCGCGAGCCGCGCTGCATGCTCTGGAACACCATCAGGTTGCCGACCACCTTCTCGCGCAGGATGTCGAGGGCGAGCAGCGGGTGGCGCAGGTGATAGAGCACGCCCATGAAGATCACGACGTCGAACTTCTCGCCCAGCGCGCCGACGTCGTAGACGTCCATCTTCCGGAGCTCGATGTCGACGCCGCTCATGCGCGCCGCGAACCGCGCTTGCTCGAGGTAGACGTCGTCGGAGTCGATCCCGAGGACGCGCGCCGCGCCGCGCCGCTTCATCTCGATGCTGTAGAAGCCGGCATTGCAGCCGATGTCGAGCACGGTCTTCCCGCGGAGATCACGCGGCAGCGCGTGCTCGAACCGCAGGTACTTCTGGCGTGGATAGTCACCCAGGAAGTGCTCGGGCGCGGTCATGACGCCGCCGATCTCCATGTTGTGGAACCAGGGACCGAGCCGGCGAATCTCTTGCTTCAGTTCTTCGGTATTCATCGTGCGCCCGCAGGTGTGGGGAAGCCGCGGCGCCCGTTCGCGACGCGGGCTCCGGGACGTTGGGTCTGGTCGCGGCGCGTGCCGTCGACGAGCTGGATGGCCTCGCGATATCCGTGGATGGTGCCGGTGTCGACGTACGCGCGGCCGTAGCGCACCGCGGTCGCGCGGTGACCCTGCGCGAGCCAGGCGTTGACGAGGGTGCCGACGTACGGGTCCTTGCTCCCGCGCTCCAGCCAGAGCGCGTGCAGCTCGCGGAGCGTCCGGCCGCGGACCTTGAAGGCGCCCCACACCCAGTGGCTGGTCGCGCCTTGCTGCTTGACCTGGATCTCGACGACCGAGCCGCTCTCGTCGCTGACCACGGCGTCGAAGCGCTCCGGCTCCTCGACCGGGAAGCACAGGAACGACAGGTCCTCCTCGCCGAGCATCGCGAGCCCGTCCTCGGGGAACCAGATCGTGTCCGGGAGCCCGACGAGCACCGCCTCCGCGTCGTCGACGAGCGGCAGCGCCCGGAAGATCGCGTCACACAGCCCGTTGGGCTCGGGCTGCACGACGTAGCAGACCGGCGTGACCGGAGAGCCCGCGCCGTAGTACTCGACGATGTCGCTCTTGCCGGGGGCGATGACGAAGCAGATCTTCGTCGCGCCACCGACCACCATGCGCTCGACGAGGTACTCGCTGACCGCGCGCGGCCGGTCACCCCCGTCCTCGACGGTGCTCCCGACCGGGAGCAGCTCCTTGCTGAATGCGAGCGGCTGGATGCGGCTGCCGATGCCCGCTGCCGGAACGACTCCCCACATGATCAGCGTGCCAGCGAGAGGGTGAGCTCGCGCGGTCCGGACGTGGGGATGGCAGGGGCGCGGCGAACGACGGCCTCGAAGTGCGCGATGGTGCGGCCGAGGCCCTCGACGAGCTGAACGCGCGGGTCGAACCCGAGCAGCCGGCGCGCGCGTTCGATGTCGGGCTTGCGCCGCTTCGGGTCGTCCTGCGGGAGCTTCTCGTAGACGATGTTCGCCTCGCGGCCGGTCAGCTCGAGGACGAGGTGCGCGAGCTCGAGGATCGTGAACTCGCGCGGCGTGCCGAGGTTCACGGGCCCGCTCTCGGTCGGGTGGTCCATGAGGCGGACCAGCCCGTCGATCATGTCGTCGACGTAGCAGAAGCTGCGGGTCTGCGAGCCGTCCCCGTAGATCGTGAGGTCCTCGCCGCGGAGCGCCTGGCAGATCAGGTTCGAGACGATGCGGCCGTCGTCCGGGTCCATGCGTGGGCCGTACGTGTTGAAGAGCCGCGCGATGCGGACCTCGACCCCGTGCACGCGTCCGTAGTCGGCCATCAGGGACTCGGCGCAGCGCTTCCCCTCGTCGTAACAGGAGCGCGGGCCCACCGTGTTGACCGCGCCGCGGTAGCTCTCGTGCTGCGGATGCACCTCGGGATCGCCGTAGACCTCGCTCGTGGACGTGAGGAGGACGCGCGCGCCGGTGCGGCGGCCCAGCTCGAGGGCATTGCGCGTCCCGATGACGCTGGTGAGCGTCGTCTTGATCGGATCGATCTGGTAGCGCGGCGGGCTCGCCGGGCACGCGAGGTTGTAGATCCGGTCGACCGGCATGAAGAACGGGTCCTCGATGTCGTGCTCGAGGAACGAAAACCGGCGATGGTGCGCGAGGTGCGCGATGTTGTCGCGCGACCCCGTCTGCAGGTTATCCATCGCGATGACCTCGTCGCCGTCGGCGAGGAGGCGGTCGCAAAGGTGCGAGCCGAGGAATCCCGCTCCTCCCAGGACCAGTACGCGCGTCGTCTTCATGTCGTTCCTCGCATCGTGGAGCTCGCTGCGCGAGCGGTCGGGGTTCGCGTCGCGGCGGCTCGCTCGGAGAGCAGGTCCGCGGTGTAACGTTCGAGCGTCTCGGCGCGATGCGCGGAGGTGTGCTCGGCCAGGATCCGGCTCCGCGCCGCCTCGCCGATCCGGCGCCGCTCGGACTCGGCGAGGTCCCGCACGAACCGGAGCACGTCGCTCGTGGTGTCGGCGACGAGGATCTCCTTGCCCGGGGTGAGCACGCTCTCGAGCCCGGCCCAGCGGTCGGAGATGATGGGCGTCCCGCAGGCCGCGGCCTCGAACAGCCGCACGCTCGGCGAGTAGCCGGCCTGCACCATCGCGGCGCGCGTCACGTTGAGGGTGTAGCGCTGCGCGCAGTAGAACCCGCGGTGCTCGGCGGGCGGCAGGTGAACCGTCCGGTCGACATTGGTCGGCCAGCGCAGGTCGTCCGGATACTGCGGACCGACCACCGCGAAGCGCCCTTCCGGCCACTGCTCGGCGGGGGCGACGAGCAGGCGGTCGAGCGCCGGCTGCCGGTCGTCGCTATACGTGCCGAGATATCCAAGATCCCACCGCATCTCGAGGAGCTCCGGGCGGTAGGCCTCGGCGTCGACCGAGCAGTAGAGCGGGAGCGCGCGCGGCGACCCGTAGCGATCGCGGAGCACGTCGAGCGTCGGACCCCCGGTGAACGAAAGATAGAGCGAGTACCCCGGGATCTGCGAGGCCTCCAGGTATCCCGCGTCGCCGCTGGCCTCGAGCCGCGCCAGCGTGACGGGCGTGTCGATGTCGTAGAAGGCGCAGCGGCCGGGCGCGAGCCGCTGCACCCACGCGCCGACCTCGATCCCGTCCGGCACGTACGACCCGACGACGACCAGATCCGCGCTCGCGATGGTGCGCGCGAAGCGATCGCGCAGCTCCTCGAGCGTCCCGTAGAGATGGGTGGTCGCGAAGGAGGGCGAGGGGAGATCGCGGTTCTCGGCATAGAACGGCAGATCACGCTCGAGAAAGGTGATGCGGTGACCGCGCGCCGCGAGCTGCCGGAGGAGCGCCCGGTAGGTCGTGGCGTGCCCGTTTCCCCACGACGAGGTGATCGAGAGCCCGAGGAAGACGTAGTGGAAGCTCACGAGGCGGCCTCGACGAGTGGCTGGTCGGGGAGCAGCACCGCCTCGACGTCGCGGGCGCGCGCCGCATAGGTGTGCTGGCCGAGCACGCGGGCCCGGGCGCGCTCGCCGATCGCGCGGGCCTCGTCCGCGCCGATGTCGCGAACGAAGCGCGCCACGTCCTCGCCATTCTCCGCGACCAGGCATTCGCGCCCGGGCTCGAGGAACAGCTCGATCCCGCGCCAGGCGTCGGTGACGAGACACGAGGCGGCGCCGGCGGCCTCGAACACGCGCGTCGCCGGCGAGTAGCCGCAGGCGGCCATCGAGTCACGCGCCACGTTGAGCACGAGGCGAGCGCTCCCGTTGAACGCGTTGTGGTCGGCGGTGTAGACGTGTCCGGCGAGCGTCACGTTGGCGGGGATGTTCGCGTCGCCCCAGCCGCTACCGCCCAGCAGGAAACGCTGGTCGGGCAGCGCGCGCGCCGGCTCGAAGAAGAACGTTCCGATCCGCGCCTCGCGGTCCGGCAGGCGGTTGGCGAGCAGCGAGAGGTCGGCGTCGAAGCGCTCCTCGCGCGGGACCGGGAAGTGCGTCGACGGGTCGAGCGCGTTGTAGATGGGAATGCAGCGCCGCGCCCCGAACCCGGTGTACCCGGCGATGACCGGCGGACCGCCGCCGTACGTCAGCACCGCGTCGTAGCGGGGGACGAGCGCGCGGAACGGATCGTCGGGATTCTGCTCGAGGCGCTCGAGGGTGGCCGGCGCGTCGACGTCCCAGAAGATGACCTGCGTGCCCGGGCGGCGCGCCGCGAGGACCTCGCGCTCGAGGAGCTCGTCCCACACGCCGACGCCGCTCGCCTTCACGACCACGTTGGCCTTGCGACCCTGCTCGAGCACGCGGTGGACGTCGGACTCGTCGGTGCCGGAGTACACGACGACCTTCGCCCACGGCGGATCCTCGATGTCCCGGTGCTCCTGCCGCTGGTAGGCGTTCGGCTCGTAGAAGGTGACGCGGTGGCCACGCGCGGCGAGGGCCCGGATGATCCCGCGGTAGTATGTGGCGGCGCCGTTCCAGTACGCGGAGACCAGGCTCGAGCCGAAGAACGCGATATCGAGTGAGCGACGATTCATGAGCCGATCTCCGGGCGGTTGAAGAGCCTGACGGGCGCGGTGACCCGCTCGTGCGGCGCGAGCTGCGCCTCCACGATGGCGAGGAGCTCGAGCGCGCGATGCCGACAGGTGTGCCGGCGGAGGATCGTGGCAAGGCCGTGCGCCGCGAGCTCCTCGCGAGCGTCCGCGTCGTCGCGCAGGAGCTGCATGTGCTTCTTCATCGCCGCCGGGTCGGCCGCGACGAGGTAATCGCGGCCCGGCGCGAAGAGCCCCTCGCGGTCCTCCCACGGCGCCGAGATCAGCGGGATTCCGCAGGCCAGGGCCTCGAAGACGCGGATCGTGGGGATTCCCGGCAATGCCTGGGCGTAGGGCCGACGCGGGACGTGCACCGTCATGCGGTAGCGGGCGAAGAGCTCGGGCGCCCGGTGGTTGGCGAGCCAGCCGCGGAACTCGATGCCGTGCGCGGCCAGCGAGGCGAGCGCGTGCTCCGGATAGCGGACGCCGTGGACGACCGCGCGGAGACCGAGGGCGTGCGCCGGCTCCATGAGCATGTCGACGAGCTCGCGGGCGCGCTCGTCGTCGCCCCAGTTACCGACCCACACGAGGTCTCCGTCGTAGGGAGCGTCCGGCGAGGTGCGCCGCGGCCGGAACACGCGCGTGTCGGCGGCCTCGTGCCAGACGTGCACCTGCTGCGCCCAGCCCTTGCGCAGGTACTGCTGCTGGACCGCCGCGCCGAACGCGAGCACGCCGTCGTAGCCGCGGAGGTCATAGGCGGCCATCGCGTCGGGCTCGGTGACCGACCGGTGGTGGGTGTCGTGGAAGTAGAGCTGGTAGGGCTCGCGGGCGCGGAGCCGGTGCGCCCCGACGCGCGCCACGAGCTCGTGAGGGCTCCACTCGTGCACGAGCACGACGTCCGCGTGGTCGAGCGCCTCGTCGAGGTCGAGCGTCGCCGCCTCGTACTGGTGGACGACGAGCGACGGGTACGTCTCGCGCACCGCGTCGATCGCGGCGGGTCCGTGGTCCCGCAGGAGGTTCTCGAGGCTCCACGCGTCGCGGGGCTCGTACACGTCCACGGTGTGACCGAGCTGCTGGAGCTCGGTGACCACGCCGCGGAGGAAGTGCGCGTTGCCGTGGTTCCAGTCGGACAGGAGCGAATGACAGAAGAGCACTATGCGCACGGCGCGACCTCTCTCTCTCGGACCACGTTGCGGTAGATGTCGAGCGTCCGCAGGCCCATCGACCGGGCATCGAAACGTGCTGCTCGCTGCCGCGCACGCGCGCTCATGGCGGCGCGGTGGTCGGCGTCGGCCGCCAGCGTCTCGATGGCGCTCGCGAGCGCGTCGTCGTCGTCGGGCGGAACGAACACGGCGGCGTCGCCCCATACCTCGCGAAGGCTCGGGATGTCCCCGAGGACGAGCGCCGCGCCGCGCTGCGCGGCCTCCAGCGGGGTGAGGCCGAAGGGCTCGTACCGGGCGGGCAGGGCGAAGATCGCCGCGCGGTCCATCCAGGCGCCGAGCGCGGCCGGACCGAGCCACCCGAGGGGGAGCGCCGCGCGCGCGAGCGCCTCGCCCTCGCACGACCACCCGGCGACCGCGAGCGGCCACGACAGACGCGGCGCGACCCGCACGAGGGCCTCGATGTTCTTGGCCCGATCCCAGACCCGCCCGGCGGTGAGCACGAGCTGCTCCTTCGGGGCGGACGCCGCGGGCGCGGGAGCGATCCCGTTGGGGACGACGTGGCCACGGCCGCCGAGCGCACCGTGATGGCGCTCGAGCGCCTGCAGCATGGCCGCGGAAGGCGCGATGACGGCGCTCGCGTGCGCGAGCCCCTCGGCGACTGCCGCCGCATATCCCGCATAGCGCGCGGGCGCCGGCTCGTGCAGGACCGCCTCCCACCAGGAGAGCACGCAGGAATGCGCGCCGACCACCACGGGCGCGTCGAAGCCGGCGCTCGCGAGGGCGTACCCGTTGACGTGCACGAGGTCGGGCGCGCACGTGCGCTCGATCCCGCGCAGCCACGCGCAGGCGCGCGTCACGTCGGCCTCGGCATCATCCATCCACTCGAGCGCGTAGGTGCTCTCGTGCAGGACGAGCGAAGGGATCGCGTCGAGCGTCCTGCGCTGCTCCTCGCGGAGCGGATCGCCCATCGTCGCGAGATGCACGCGGACGCCTTCGCGCGCGAGCTCGCGCGCGAGACACGCGGCCTGCGTGAACACCCCACCGACGGTGTCGGTGGTCAGCAGCACACTACGCACCGCTGGCCTCGAGCTCGGGGAGCGGCCGAGGCAGCCCCTCCTGGATGTCGCTGAACGCGGCGAACTCGGTCAGGTAGTGCTCGTGCGCCCGCTCCCACGCGCGGTCGTCGGCGACGCCGAAGCGCAGGACGTACTCGGGCGAGCCGGGATACGGGAAGAGCGGGACCGGCTCGTTCGACCAGACGCCGTTCGCCGAGAGGCGCGCGCGCCAGGCCGCGACGTCCTCGGGGCGATCGGTGGTCGCGTCGAGCAGGTTCGCCTGGACGAAGGGGACGTGCTGCTTGGCCACCACGAGGAGCCGCGTGAGCTGCTCCGTCGTGAGCTTGCAATGCTTGCCGAGCAGCGAGCGACCACGCTCGGTGACGCTCTCCATGCCCGCCTCGATCGACACGCAGCCGGCGCGACCGAGCAGCTCGAGCATCGCGTCGTTCCAGTTGTCGATGCGCATCTGCACGCCGAACTGGATGGGCCGCTCGACGAGCGCGTTGAGCAGCTTCGCGTCGGGCAGGAAGATCTCGTCGATGAAGTAGACGTAGGTGACGCCCTGCGCGATGAGGCCGTCCAGCTCGGCGAGGATCACCTCGAGCGGGCGCTTCCGGAAGCCGTTACGGAAGTTGTCCTTCGCGCAGAACGTGCAGCTGTACGGACAGCCGCGCGACGCCTCGAGCTCGGCGCCCGGGCCGGACGGCTCGCGGTCGAACCGGTGGTGATGGTGCGAGTGAGCGCGCACGACGCGATCGGGCCAGCGGAGCGCGGGGAGCGCGCGGAGATCGGTCGAGTGACGCGCGCCGCCCGGGCACGGCGCGCCGCGCTCGTGGGCGATGACGGAGGGGATGGCGCCGCGGTCGGCCGGCGGCGCGCTCGCGAGCGCGGCGAGCACGTCCTCGCACTCCCCGAGGATCGCGAAGTCGGCGTCGAGCTTCCGGAGCGTCACGCCGGGCGTCGTCGAGGCGTGCGGCCCGATGACGACCACCTGACCGGCGACGTCGCGCAGCGCCTCGCGCGTCCGCATCGGGACCCGCAGCTCGGGCGGCGCGCACCGCCAGAAAAGGTAGCTCGGCGCCGTGGTGAGCGCGGTGAGGGCCGGCCCGAACTGGCGCAGCGCCTCGTGGACGGACGCGAGATCGTTTCCGCACGGGACCGCGTCGGACGCGCCGCTCGCCCACGCGAATCCGAGCTGGGCATCGACGAGGAGCACCTCGTGCCCTGCGGCCTCGAGCAGGGCCTTCGAGTAGCCGAGCTCGAGGGGCAGGTGGGGCTCGCGGCAGCCGAAGTAGATGCTGCCTTCGAACGACCACGGCGGATTCACGAGGGCGACCTTCACGACGCGACCGCCGTTCGTGCGATCTCGGCCGGCGAGTTGCCGGGCTGAGCGCTGAGCCAGTCGAACAGGCGACCGAGGCCCGCCTCGACGCCCACCTTCGGCTGCCAGCCGGTGGCGCGCCGGAGCTTGTCGGTGTCCGAGACGTAGTACCGCTGATCGGCGACGCGCCAGGGCTGGTGCTCGAGCCGCGGCGCGCGGCGCCCGAGCTCCTCGATGCGGGCGATGAGCTCGACGAGGCTCGTCGTGTTGGCGGCGCCGCCGCCGACGTTGAACGCCTCGCCGGAGAGGGCGGTGATGTCGGAGCGCACGCGCTCGAACGCGTCGACGAGGTCCTCGACGAAGAGGATGTCGCGCACCTGCTTGCCGTCGCCGTACAGGGTGATCGGCTGGCCGCGCAGCGCGCGGATGAGGAAGTGGGCGACCCAGCCCTGATCCTCGGTCCCGAACTGACGCGGCCCGTAGATGCAGCTCATACGGAACACGACGGCGGGGATGCCGAACGTGTGCGCGTAGTCGAGCACGTACTGGTCGGCCGTCCCCTTGCTGCAGCCGTACGGGCTGTGGAAGGAGAGGGGACGCGCCTCGCTGATGCCGTTCTTGCGGAGCGCGTCCTCGACGGGCACCCAGCGGGTCGAGTCCTCGCGGAGCGCGACGTCGGCGAGGCCGCCGTACACCTTGTTGGTCGACGTGTAGACGAGGCTCGGGGGCTTGCGCTCCCGCCGGATCGCCTCGAGCACGTTGAGCGTGCCGAGCGCGTTGACGTCGAAGTCGTCGCGCGGGGCATCGAGGCTCGTCGTCACCGCGACCTGCGCGGCGAAGTGATAGACGTGGTCCACGCCGGAGACGGCGCGCTTCACGGCGGCCTCGTCCCGGATGTCGCCCACGACGAGCTCCACCGCGGCGCCGTGCTGCGCCTCGAGCCACTGGACGTTGCGCTCCACGCCGGGTCGCGAGAGGTTGTCGAGCACGCGAACGCGCTCGCCCTTCTTCGCGAGAGTGTTCACGACGTTCGCGCCGACGAAGCCGGCGCCGCCGGTGACGAGGACCGTCATAGCGCGAGCCCCCGCGCTTCGAGCTCCGCCTTCGCATCGGCGGCGCGGTCGGTGGCCTTGCCCGCCTGGCCTTCGAGCCAGCGCGCGAGCTCCGCGAGCCCGTCCTCGAAGGCGACCCGCGGGCGGTAGCCGATGACGTCACCGGCGAGGGCGATGTCGCCGAAGCAGTGGCGGACGTCACCCATGCGGTACTTGCCCGTGACCTCGGGAGTGAGGTCGGGCCGACCCACGATCTCGGCGAGCATCCGGCCGATCTCGTGGATGGTGCGCGGGCGGCCGCTCCCGATGTTGAGGACGTGGCCGCGGGCGTCGGACTCGAGCGCCAGGCGACACGCGCGCGCCACGTCGGCGACGGCGACGAAGTCGCGCTGCTGCTTGCCATCCTCGTAGAGCAGCGGTCGGTTGCCGTTCAGCAGCCGCGACGCGAAGATCGCGAGCACGCCGGTGTACGGGTTCGACAGGGCCTGGCGCGTGCCGAAGACGTTGAAGAACCTGAGCGCGAGGGTCGGGATCTCGTAGGCGCGGCCGATCATGAGGCAGAGGCGCTCCTGGTCGTACTTCGAGAGCGCGTAGACCGACTCGAGCGTGACGCTCTTCGTCTCCGGCGTCGGGATCGGGGTGAGCGCTCGACCCTGCGCGTCGAGGGGCTCCCACTCTCCGGCGCGCAGCCGCTCGAGGGTCCGGGCCGGCGCCTCGCACGAGGTGCCCGACGCATCGCGGTAGAGCCCCTCGCCGTAGACGCTCATGCTCGAGGCGACGACGAGGCGCTTCACGGGCTTCTTGATGAGCCCCTCGAGGAGCACTGCCGTGCCCACATCGTTGACCGAGGTGTACTTCTCGACCTCGTACATGCTCTGGCCGACGCCGACCGCGGCTGCGAAGTGGAACACCGCGTCGATGCCGTCGAGCGCCTTCTCCACCGCTGCCGCATCGCGGACGTCGCCGACGATGAGCTCGACGCGGTCGTCCAGATAGGAGGGCCGGCGGTGGCCTTCGCCGTGGACCTGCGGGATGAGCGCGTCGAGCGCCCGCACGCGGTAGCCTTCGGAGAGGAGCTCGTCGGCGAGGTGCGAGCCGATGAAACCGGCGCCGCCGGTGATGAGAACGTTGCGGATCGTCATGAGCAGGCGCCGCCCTTTGCACGGCCTGTGCCCGCTACCCGCGGCGCGTCGATCGTTCGAAGGTACTTACGTTGGCCCCGGAATGGGCTCACCTGGGTTGTGGCGAGTTTGCAAATCCAGGGGCGCGCGGGCGACACGGCGGGTTGCCAGCACTCGTGAATGTGCGGCCACGTCCGTTGTTTCCCGGGCACATGCGCGGCGTCATGCGATCTCCAGACGGAACCTCGCCCGACGCTTCTTGCCCGCGGAGAGGACGTCGTGAAGCGCCTCGAGATCCCGGACGACGCCGTCGAGCGCGCCCTGGAAGCCGGCGATCGTCCCGGGCTCGGCGAGCGCCGCGAGGAGCGCCTCGACGCACCGGATCCCGTCGGTCGGGGAGAACCACGCCGTCCACGGGCCGATCGCGTCGTGCAGATCTTCGGGGAAGCCGTCGAAGTCGGGCGGCGGCTCGCGGTCGTCCGCGAAGCTGCTCAGCAGCGGGACGCCACGCTCCTCGCAGAGCGCGTCGAGCAAGGCCGCATGATGGAAAAGCGGCGCGCCGTCACCGGCGAAGACCACGCCGAGCTTCGGCTCGAAGGCGGGGTAGAACGCGGCGGTCATCAGCGTGCTCGCGATAGCATAGGATGCGACGGGTGACGGACCCCGGAGCCGAGCGATCGTTTGCAACGCCCGCCAGCGGTGCGCTCTTCGCGGCGCTCGCGGCGGCGGTCGTCGCGTCGGCGCTCATGTCCGTTGCGGTCTTCTCGAGCGCGTCGGAGTCGACGTCGGTGGTCGTCGTCCGAACGGTCGCTGCAAAAGACGCGGGGACGGCCCGAGCACCCGATGCCGACGTCCGGCGCGGTCCGCGGTAGCCAGCGAGCGAGCCGGGATCAGGCGTAGTGCTTCGTGCTGCCCGCGGCGCCGAGACGTGAGATCGGCGCCTCGTCGTGCTCCACCGTGTGAGCTTCTTCTTTGGTGCACGGCCCGACGTGGCGCATGCGATTGCAGCCGGGATACGAGCAACGCGCCGCGGCCGCCGTGAGGATGCGCTCGAGGAAGCTGTAGCCCTGCTCCGGACGACGGTGGAAGAGGGCGTTCGTGATGCGCGAGGTCTCGATCATGGCCATGGCCGGCAGTCTCCTTGGAAACGTCGACTGCAAACCGGGGGCCGACCCTGCGAGTGCGGCCGCGGTGCACTCCGCGGCCCGCACGAACGACCGGCCACGCGCTCGCTCCGACGCTGAAGAACCGGCAAATCGCGGGCGTTTTCGGCCTTCATGAGCGTCGAGTGCGTCGCCAGCACGAGCGGGGCATGGGACCACAAAGAGAGCCCGCGGGGCGCTTTGTAGCGCCGCGCTCACGCGCGAGCACCCCGACAGAATGCGTGCTCGAGGCCGCGAAACCTCTGGCACATCGGCTGCACCGCGGGGCGCCATGAAGCGCGTGCTGGTGACGGGCGGTGCAGGCGTCGTGGGGTCCGGTCTCGTCGACCGTCTCCTCGCGGCCGGCGACGAGGTGATCGCCATCGACGATCTCTCCTGCGGCTCGTACGCGAACCTCGCGCACCTGAAGAAGCATTCTCGCTTCGTGTTCGTGGAGCACGACGTCACCACCCCCTTCAGTGCCCAGGTCGACCGCGTCTTTCACCTCGCGGTGCCGTCCACGCGCGCCGCATGTGAGCCCGACGCGGTCCAGGCGGCGCTGACCTGCGTTCTCGGGACGCGGCACGCCCTCGAGGTCGCCGCGCAGCAGGGCGCGCGGCTCGTGCTCGGAACGTCGACCGAGCGCTGGGGCGAAGGCGTCCGCTGCGCGGAGCGTCTCGCCGCGGACTGCGCGAGCTCCCGCGGCGTCGACGCGCGCATCGTCCGCTTGCCCTCGTCGTTCGGCCCGCGCATGCCCATGCATGGTGACCACATCGTCCCGACGCTCATCAGGCAGGCCGCGGCGGGGGAGAGGCTCGCGCCGCACGTCCGTCTCGATCGTCGCATCCGACTCGCGTACGTCGACGACCTCGTCGAGACCCTCATGAGGACGATGGCCGCCGAGCAGCGCACGCCCGCCGTCGTGGCGGGCTCGTCCGAGATCGCCGTGCGCGAGCTCGCGCGCCTCGTCGCGGAGTGCGTGGGCCGCACCGAGGTCGATCTGGCGGAGGACGTGGACGCGGGGCCGGCGTCGATGCCGATGTCGACGCGTCTCACCGCGGCCGACGCGCTTCCCGCCTCCCTCGCGCTCGGCTACGAGCCGGAGGTCGATCTGGCGGAAGGGCTGCGCAGGACGGTGGCGGCGTTCGCAGCACGCGTCCAGCGTAGCGACCGTCCGAGCGGTGTGTTCGCGCGGCGCCCGGCGGCCGTGGCCGCGGTCCGGCGCGCGGCCGGCTGAGGAGCCGAGGCGGAAATCGGTTCTGCTCGCGCTGGCGCGAGCGAAGAGGATCGTTAGATGAAGAGCATGGCGCCGCGGAAAGCCGTCAGCGTGCTCCGTCCCACGTCACTCGCGATGCGGGTCGCGCTCGAGGTCGTCGCCGAGCTGGAGGCCGAGCGCCAGGCAGCCGAACGAGCGGGCGGCGCGCGCCGGCGCACGAAGCCGGGGCCGGAGTCAGGTCGTCCTGCACCGGCGCAGCCCGGAAGCGGGCCGCGTACGAAGATCTAGGACGCTTGCGTACCGTCGCCTGCGCCGTCGTCGGGCAACGCGCAAGGCGGGGCGCTCGGGATCCGGCGGAGGGTCCACGCCTGCTTTGCCTCGTCGTAGAAGGACTCGAACTGGGAGTCCGCGGGAAGCTCGTCCGCGTCGTGCGCCGCGGCGTTGCTGAGGGTCGGCATCGCCGCGCCAAGGAGCACGTTCCACGCCACTCCGAACGTGCGGGAATCATGCGCCGCGCCGCGCGCGCCGTGTCCCGTCCGGAACGATCTGTTGTTCCGAACGGGACAGCCGGGACAGCCGCGCGCTCGTGGTAGGCTCAGCGCCTCTGATGCGCCGGGGCCCGGACGAAGAAGCGACCCAGCGTGGCGCTCCGCTTTCCGTCCGGAGCCCGTCCGTCCCGCTGCACGTCGAGCCGCTCGTCGCGATCGTGAGCTCGTCGTCCGGCGGGCTCATCGTGCCCATTCCCGAGCGGTCGCCGTTCATCGTCGGCCGCGGCGCCGATTGCGACATCGCCATCTCCGACGTGAGCGTGTCCCGCCGGCATCTCCGCGTCTCGGTCGGCGACGACCTGCGGGTCGAGGACCTCGGGAGCGTGAATGGAACGTTCTACGAGGGCGCGCGCCTGCGCCCGTACACCGAGACGGTGGTGGAGCTCGGCCGCGCGCTCACCGTGGGGTCCGTCACGGTGCTCGTGCACCTCGCGCAGTCGGTGGTCGCCCCCGGCCGTGCGGCGGGGCCGGGCGTCCTGTTCACTCCGCCCGTCGTGGAGGTGGTGCGTGACGAGGCATCGAAGCGGCTCTACGGCCTACTCCCCACCATCGCGCCGAGCCCGCTCAGCGTCCTCGTCCTCGGCGAGACCGGCGTGGGCAAGGAGGTCTACGCCGACGCGCTCGTGCGCGCCTCGGGTCGCGCCGACAAGCCGTTCCTAAAGCTGAACTGCGCCGCCCTTCCGGAGTCGATCCTCGAGGGCGAGCTCTTCGGCTACGAACGGGGCGCCTTCAGCGGGGCTACCGTTGCACGCCCCGGCCTGTTCGAGTCGGCGCACCAGGGCACGGTGTTCCTCGACGAGGTGGGGGAGCTTCCACTCCACATCCAATCGAAGCTCCTCCGCGTGCTCGAGAGCGGCGAGGTCCTGCGGCTCGGCTCGCGGGTGGCCACGAGGATCGATGTCCGGTTCATCGCCGCGACGAACCGTGATCTCCGCGCCGCGATGGAGCGCGGCGAGTTCCGCTCGGACCTCTTCTACCGGCTCGAGGGAATCCGCGTGGACATCCCGCCGCTACGCGCGCGCCCGGAGGACGTGGTTGCGCTCGCCGAGTTCTTCCTCGCGCGGCTGGCCGGCCGGATGGGCCTCGTCGCGCCGCAGCTCTCCCCCGGAGCGCGCGACGTGCTGCGCGGCTACGCGTGGCCCGGGAACGTCCGCGAGCTGAGGAACACCATCGAACGCGCGCTCGTGATGAACCCGGAGGCCGAGTACCTCACAAAGAGCGATCTCGTGCTCCATGCGCCGGAATCTCTCCGCCCGCCGCCGCCGCAGACCATCCGCCTCGAGGTCGCCGCCGAGGCGAGCACGCGTGGCCCGAGCCTCCGCACGTCACTCCACGAGATCGAGGAGCGCGCCATCCGCGAGGCGCTTGCCACGACGAACGGAAACCAGAGCGCGGCGGCGCGGCTGCTCGGCATCGGCCGTCATGCGCTGATCAAGCGCATCGAGGCGTACGGCATCGGCCGGCCGCGCAAGCCGCTCTGAGCGCTCCCGCTCGGATCACTTCCCGGTGCCGGCGTGCCAGTGGGCGAGAATCCGGTCGATGGGCAGCGCGTGATCGTAGAGCGCCACCTCGTCGATGCCGCCCTGGAAGAAGGCAGTCTGCTGGGTCGACTGGGAGCCGACGACGATCGAATACCCATTATCAGGGATCTCGAGCGGCGAGGAGACGGTGCCGCTCGGGATCCCGTCGACCCATATCTGCATGCGCCCGCCGTCGTACGTGGCGACGACGTGGCTGGCGGCGCCAGGCCGGGGCAGCGCTCCCGTGACACGCGACGCCGGACGGCTCACCGCCCAGCGTTCCATGGCCATCCCGGTTCCCGGGTCGACGAAGATCGAGACCCCGGAGCGGTCCCCGCCGGTGTCATCCCGGCCGAGTAGCCAGCGGAGCGGCCCGCCCGCTGCAGCATCGACGGCAATCCACGCCTCCACGGAGTAGGGCAACGTGCCCGTGAAGAGCCGAGCCACGTAGGGCAGCACGATGCGGCCGGTGCCCTCGAGACGCACCGACGGATCGGGGTCGCCCGCCAGGAGCGATGGCCGCCCGAGCACCACCGACGTACCCATGAAGATGGCGTCGCCCGCCGGACGTTGGTCGTGGGCGGCGGGAAGGGCGTCATCGCCCAGCCGCAGGTAGACGACGGGGTGGTCGCGGCCGACCTCGTCCGCGTACGACACGCGCGCCGCCGCGTCGCCCTCGGCGTCCGCCGAAGCGTCCCTGACCGTCACCGCCGCGTCGAGGGCCGCGTCGGTCTCGCCCGCCGGAGGGCCCGCGAGCCCATCGAGGTCGGTGAGCAGCGTGCACGCGGCTGCGCTGCACGCGACCACGCAGGAGAAGAGCGCCGCGCGAGGACCCACCTCCCCAGCGTACCGCGCCCCCGCCTACTGCGTGCGCCCCGTGATGCGGCCCGTCGCGCCCACCGAGGTACGGTCCGAGAACGGCACCGAGAGCGTGTTGCCGGAAGCGACGGCGGGGCCCTGCACCCACGACGACCCGCTCCAGGCGCTCGCGTGCAGGGGCGCGCCGGTGCCCGTGACGTCGCCGGTGAGGTAGTGGAGCTCGATCGTGCCGGCGAAGGTGTTCGCCTCGACCTTCGACGCGATGACCCACCACCAGCGGCTGATCGACGCCGCGGGTGCGCCGCCGGCGTCCATGTCCGGATGCACGCCGTCGAAGACCGTGAGGGCGACGACCTGGCCGGCGAACGTGTTCGACGCGAGGCTGACCGTTACCGGCGAGTACTCGTACGGCGTCACGTTGTCGTAGAGGTGGTAGGTGAAGGCCGAAGCGCCCGTCGCGAACTGCTTCGCGATCTGACCGCCGCCTCCGGGACCGAACCCGCGGAGCACGCCACCGTTCTTGCGAGTCGAGGTCACGGCGGCGCGCAGGACGAGCTGATTGTCCGCGCCGATATCGAGGATTCCGTTGTCGAAGTCGAGGTGCTCCGCGATGAACACCGCGCCGTTGACCTTCACTCCGTCCCCGAGGTCGACCTTCACCGCGACCGGCGTGGCGACGTTGTCGATGGTGAGCCCGCGGAAGGTCGCGGTCGCGGCCCCCACCGTGGGCGCATTCATGAATCGGCCCTTGCCGTCGTGATTCGTCACGGTCTGCAGAGCGGTGTTGGGTCCGCTCTTGCCGGTGAACGCGATTCCCGCGAGATCGACGACCGTCCCGTCGTTCAGGATGTCTCCCTGGATCCGCAGGGCCTTTCCGGTGATCGTCACCACCCCGCACGGCTTGACGACCAGGTTGCCCGAGATGTTGACGCCGCCGTCGAGGACGACCTTCGCGCACGCGTCGACGACCAGATCATGGATGGTGCTGCTCGCGCCGAACGTCGCGTCCTTCGTCACGGTCACGTCCGTGTCCGCGCTCGCGTCCGGTCCGCCGCCTTCGCCGGTGGGCGGTCCGTCGCCAGAGCCGTCGAGAGCCCCGCCGTCGGGGAGCGTGCCAGGATCGCCGCTCGAGCTGCCGCCCGACGAGGAGCTGCTCGTCCCGGCCTCGTCGCTCGTGCCCGAGCACGCCGCGGCTGTGAGAGGAAGACCGACGAGGACCGCGACGGTGAGCACGTGAGCGCGCGAGGGGCGAAGAAGCACCATGGGCGCCGTGCAAACCATGGCCCACGCTCGTCTCCCGCCCGATGCAGCATGGGCGCGCGCTCGGGCGGGGAGGCGCCACCCCACCCGCGCGGGCGGTGGCCCCCGCGAGCCGGAGTGTCCGTCAGGTCCGGGTCGTGTATCGCACCGCGCCGGCCTCGTCATGGAAGGTCTCCACGAGCGATCCGTCGACCACCCGGATCACCGCGAAGCCGTTCGTGCCGGGCGCTCCGCCGCGTGGCCGCTCGGCCCACACGATGTGAGCGGCGCGGTCGTTCGCCTCCTCCAGCTCCGGGAGGTAGGGCACTCCGCCGTGAGCGCAGAGGCGACCGCGGAAGACGAGCTCGCCGTACGGCACCTCGTAGGCTGCCGCGCCGTGGACGTGTCCCCAGTACCAGACGTCGGGCAAGCGACCCTCGAGTGCCGCCTTCACCTGCGCGAAGAGGACGGTCTCGCGGCCGTCGGGCTCGAGCCCGTGGTGGTGCGAGAAGAGGCACAGCCGCTTCGGCGTTCCGTCGGCCCGCTTCGCGAGCGGATGCGCGATGACGCGGCGCAGCCAGTCGACCTGCGGATCCGCCTCCGGCGTGCCCTCGTGAAGGCGTCCGACCTGAAAAGGAATGATCCCGTTCTTCGCGGCGTGATAGCCGGAATCGATACCCACGAAGAGCCAGCTCGCGTCGTGGAGCGCGAAGTAGCTGTAGGTCTGCGCGTTGAATTTCGACGAGCGCAGGGCGATCGAGAAGTATCCGTGTCCGCCGGAGAACATCTCGTGATTGGAATTCAGCGTGAACGCACCCGCCGAGCCTGCAGGCCAGTCGCGGACGAACTTGCGTTCCTCGTCGTCGGTACCCGCGTAGTACACGTCACCGAGGTGAATCGTGTGCGTCGGATGCACGTCGGCCATGGCGCGTCCGATCCGCGCCGACGCGGCATTGTGCGTCCCCCAGTCGCCGGCAATCGCGATCACCGCGCCCTCCGGGATGGCATGGGTGAGCTCCGGGGGGTCGACCTGCGGAGGACAGACGGGGAACGGAGCTCTCGCGTGCACCGCATATTCGAAGAGGGCCTTCGCCCAGCGCACGTCGTGGTGCTCGTAGGCGCCGAGCCCCGGGACGTCGCGAGCGGTGAGAAGCCCGGCACGCGCCGGCGCGAGGCTCCGGACCATGGAAAGCGCGAATTGCTCCTCGGCGACGGGCCGGTTGCCGCTGGCGCGCACCGTGGCGAGCTCGCGTTCCGCCTGCTCGAGGAGGGCGACCACCGGCGCGGGCAACCCGGCGCGCTGCGCGAGCGCGCTCCGTACGCGCTCACCCACCTGATCGTCGCTGAGCCGCCACAGCCCTAGCGGCTCGGAGGTCCCGAGCGTCCGGATCTCTGCTCGCAGCGCGGCTGCCCGCGCCGTCGAGGCCTCGCGGTGTGCGCTGCGTTCCTTGCGCGCGATCACCGTGTGCTCGGCCCCGCCGACGCGCGGCGCATCGCTCCGGCCCTTCACCGTCGCATGGACGAACGCGCGGGGCGGCCGGCGGTCGTCGGGACCGATGAACCGCTCCTCGACCACGTGCTCCTCGCGGACGTCGTCATGGCGGACGTGGACGAAGACGCCCCGCGCGCGGTCGCGGTACGTCAGCGCGCCGCCCCGCGCCAGCCCGTGCGCCTCGGTGATCGCGCCGGTGAAGGAGCAGCGGCCGCCGCTGCCATCGAAGTACGCGGGTAGCACGAAATCCGATACTAGGACGCCGTCGAGGAGGTACGCGTCGCGCGCGCTCTGGCACGGGTCGCAGATCTCGAGCAGGTAGTCGACGAGCGCGACCGGCTCGGTCGCGCCGGCGTGGAAGGGAGGTGGCGACCCCTCGACGAGGCGCGCGCCGCTCGGGTCGGCCAGCATCTCGAGGATCTCGTGGCTCGCGGTGAGCGACCATCCGGCGATCGCCTCGACGACGGCGAACGGCTGTCCCTCGCGGGTCAGGTGGAACCCCTCGTCGTCGCCGAGGTGCCGGCCGGTGAGGACCACTGGCCAGTAGTCGGCGGGCACCGCCTCGAGCACCGGGAAGACATCCACCGTCGCCCGGATGCCCCAGGCCGGGCCGAAGTCGCGCGTCACCTGCCGCTGGATGGCGGCGCCGATGGTCGCGACCTCGCTTTCGTCGACGACGTGCCGCGACTCGGGCGCGATGGCGACGTGGAGCGTGCGCATCGCCGCATTCTACACGGGCGCGCGCATCACCAGGGCACGGTGCCGGCGGCATCCTGGAAGGTGCCGGTGGGACCGTCCTTGCCGATCGTCGCCAGACGCACGATGGCGTCGGTGCCCTGCTCGACGGTCTGCGGCCCCGAGTGGTGGTTGAGATCGGTCGCGGTATATCCGGGATCCACGACGTTGATACGCAGCTCGGGGAGCGCCTTCGCGTACTGGATCGTGAGCATGGTGACCGCCGACTTCGACGAGCAGTAGCCGAGCGCGGTGACCTTCGACTCGATACGGCTCTCGTCGTGGACCACCGCGAAGGAGCCGAGCCCGCTCGAGACGTTGACGATGACCGGATTCGCGGAAGCTTGCAGCAGCGGCAGCATGGCGTGGGTGACGCGGACGATCCCGAACACGTTCGTCTCGTACACCGCGCGGACGGCGTCGGCCGTCGTCTCGCGCGGCGAACCTGCTCCGAGGATGCCCGCGTTGTTGACGAGGACGTCGAGGCCGCCGGGCTGCTGCTGGATCCAGGCCGCGGCCGCGGCCACCGACGCGTCGTCGGTCACGTCGAGCTGCACGAATTTCGCGCCGAGCCGGTCGGCGGCGGCCTGTCCCCGCTGCGCGTCGCGCGCGCCGATGTAGACCGTGTGGCCGAGCGCGATGAGGCGCCGTGCCGTCTCGTAACCCAGTCCCTTGTTCGCGCCGGTGATGAGCGTGCTTGTCATGAACCGAACGTAGCCTGCGGGGAGCAATGAACCAGCGAATAGGGTAGATACGTCTCATGAGTAGCGTTCATGCGAGGGACCTGGACCTCAACCTCCTGCCGGTCCTCATCGCGGTCGCCGACACCGGGTCGGTCACCGCGGCCGCGGCCCGCCTGTATCTCACGCAGTCGGCGGTCAGCGCTGCGCTCACGCGCCTCAAGTCGGCGATCGGGGACGCCATCGTCATCCGTCACGGGCGGGGTGTCGTGCTCACCGAGCGCGGCGCGCGCCTCGTCGCGGACGCGCGCCCGCACCTCGACGCCATCGTCCAGGCTGCGCTCCTGCCCGCGCGCTTCGATCCCCTGACCACCGACGCCACGGTGAGGCTCGGCCTCGCCGACATCGCCGACGAGTGGCTGCTGCCTGCGCTGCTTCGGCTCCTCGAGAAGCAAGCGCCGCACATGCGGCTCGTGTGCAGCCCCGTGCAGTTCCGGAGCGTGGGGGAGGCGCTTGCCACGCGGCGCATCGACATCGCGGTCACGATCGCCGACGAGCTTCCCGCCTCGGTGACGCGACGCCCGCTCGTGCTGAGCCAGCTCGTGTGCCTCTTCGACCCTCGTCACGTGCGGCTCGGGGCGCGCCCCACCGAGCGCGCGTATCTCGCCCAGGACCACGTCATCGTCTCCTACAACGGCGATCTGCGGGGCGTCATCGAGGAGATGTTCGGCCGCGAGCGCCGGGTCCGGTGCTCGGTGGCGAGCTTCAGCAGCATCGGCGCGATCGTCGATGGCAGCAGCCTCGTCGCCACCATCCCGGTCTTCTTCGCGCCGCACATCCTCCAGCTGCGGCCCCATCTCCGGGTATCGCCCCTCCCGTTTCCGCACGAGGGCGGGAGCATCGATCTCCTCTGGCCGACCGCCCTCGACGGGGACCCGGCGTGCCGCTTCGTGCGCGAGGCGATCGTGGCGATCGCGGTCCCTACCGGGAAGGCGGCGTCTCGGAGATCGAGGTCGTGAGGGCGCGCGCCGAGCGGCCCCTGCGCCTCCTCGAAGGCACCCCGGCCTCGGGGGCGTTACCTGGTCGCACATCGTGGGAAAACTTGGCACTATGCGCCTCGTGCCCACGCCCAACGACGCTCCTGCGCCTGGCCAGCTGAAACGATCGGTCGGCCTCTACGGGCTGATGTTCGTCTCGCTGGGATCCATCATCGGCTCGGGCTGGCTGCTCGGCGCGCTCAACGCCGCTCAGGTGGCGGGGCCGGCGTCCGTCCTCTCGTGGCTGCTCGCGGCGTTCATGCTCTCGCTCCTCGCGCTCGCGTACGCGGAGCTCGGCGCGACGTACCCGGTGGCCGGCGGGTCGGGAAGGTTCCCGTACTACTCGCACGGGCCGATCGCCGGGTTCATGGCCGGGTGGGCCTCGTGGCTCCAGTCCGTCTTCATCGCCCCGATCGAGGTGCTCGCCGCCATCACGTACGTGAACAGCGTCACGTGGGTGAACCAGCACTTCAACATGATCCACAAGGTCGGCGAGAACGCTGGCCTCCTGAACGGCACCGGCCTCGTCGTCGCGCTCCTGCTGATGATGGTGTTCACGGCGATGAACCTCGCCGGCGCGAAGTTCCTCTCCGAGAGCAACGCCATCGTCGTCATCTGGAAGACCGCAGTGCCGGTCCTGGCGGTCGGCGTCGTGGCTTATCTCAAGTTCAACCCGGCGAACTTCCACGCGGGCGGCGGCTTCATGCCCTTCGGCTTCCATGGCGTGTTCGCGGCGCTCACCGGCGGCGTCGTGTTCGGTCTGCAGGGCTTCGAGCAAGCCGTGCAGCTGGCCGGCGAAGCGCGCGACCCGAAGCGCGATCTCTCGCGCGCCATCCTCACCGCGATGGCGATCGGCGCCGTCCTCTACTCCGCGCTGCAGCTCGTCATGATCGGAGGGCTGGAGCCCGCCCACATCGCCGAGGGCTGGAAGAAGCCGCTCGGGACCGATCCTTCGGACTACGGGGCCTGGTACACGCTCGCCCTCGCGGTGGGGGCCGGGTGGCTCGCCAAGGTGCTCATCATCGATGCCGTGATCTCTCCCGCGGGAACCGGAGTGATCTACGTCGGCACGACGGCGCGGCTCTCCTACGCGCTCGGCAAGGAGCGCGAGATGCCGAGCGCGCTGTCGCGCACGAACGCCAAGGGCGTGCCGGTCGTCTCGATCCTCGTCGGCGCAGCGATCGGGACGCTCGCCTTCGGTCCGTTCAAGAGCTGGGCTGCGCTCGTCAACGTGGTCACGGGCGCGACGGCGATCATGTACGGCTTCGGCCCGGTGTCGCTCGCCGCGCTCCACCGCGTCGATGCCGGGCGGCCGAGCTCCTACCGCATGCCGATGCCGCGCCTGCTGCTTCCCATGGGCTTCTGCTCGGCGAACCTGATCCTCTACTGGGGCGGCTTCGACACCACGTGGAAGCTGGTGCTCGCGATGATCCTCGGGCTCGCGCTCTTCGCGATCGGCGCGAGGCACGGAAAGACCGGAGCGCACCGCACGATCCGGAACGTGGTGTGGGTCGCGCCCTGGATGCTCGGCCACGTGGCCCTCGGGGCGGTCGGCCGCTACGGCGCGGGCGCGCGGAACATCCTTCCTGGCGGGTTCGACCTCGCGGTCGTGATCGCGTTCTCCCTCGTCATCTTCTACTGGGCCGTGAGGTGCACGTTGACGGACGCCGAGACCGCGGCCGCGGTGGCGAAGGACGCGCAGCAGATCGAGTACGCGCGCTCGGAGTGACGTTCCGCCCCGGACGCACGCGCGGCACGCCGCAAGCAAGCCGGGGGCGATGGCCGCGCTCGATCGTTTCGGATGGGTCGGGCAGACGATCGCAGACAAGCTCCACGTCGAGGCGGTGATCGCGGAGGGTGGGTTCGCGGTGCTCTACCGGGCGCGGCATCTTGGCTTCGACGGGCCGGTCGCGCTCAAGTGCCTCAAGCTGCCGGCGGAGCTCGAGGGTGAGGAGCGCGACCGCTTCCTGCGTGCGTTCCTCGACGAGGGGAGGCTTCTCCACCGCCTCTCTCGTTCGCACCTGGGGATCGTGCAGGCGCTCGACGTCGGCGCGGCGGTCTCTCCGAGCGGCGCCTGGACTCCCTACCTGGCGCTCGAATGGCTGGAGGGAACGTCCCTCGACGACGACACGATGGCTCGCGACAGCCGGCACGAGGCGCCTCGCAGCCTCTTCGAGATCATCGAGCTGCTCGACAATGCGGCGGAGGCGCTCGGTGTGGCGCATGCGCAAGGAGTGGCGCACCGCGACATCAAGCCGGCCAACCTGTTCCTGGCCAACGTCGGAGGTCGGCGCATCATCAAGGTGGTCGACTTCGGGATCGCGAAGGTCATGACCGACGCGGTGACGACGTCGCGCGCCCATGCCCAGACCGGCGCCACGCTCCCGGCGTTCAGCCCGCAGTACGGCGCCCCCGAGCAGTTCGACCGACGGTACGGGGCGACGGGCCCGTGGACCGACGTGTTCGCGTTCGCTCTCGTCGTCGTCGAGCTCCTCACGGGACGCGTCGCGCTCGACGGCGAGGACACGTTGCAGCTGTTCGTCGCGTCGACGAACCCGGCGCGTCGTCCGACGCCCCGCACCCATGGCATGCACGTGAGCGACGGCGTCGAGCGGGTGCTGGCGCGCGCGCTGTCCGTGGAGCCGGGCAGCCGCTACGGGGCGATCGGCGAGATGTGGAGCGACCTGAAGGCTGCTGCGGCGGAGTCGGACGCCCGCCTTGCGGTGGCGCGCTCGCTGCCCGTGCCCTCGAGCGCTCCTCCGCGCCTCGCCGACGTGCCCACGGCGCCGGATCCCGCGGCGCCCCGGCCCGCGGCGCGGCCGCTGCGCGGAAGAGAGCCCGTTCGAGGACGCGGGCGCATCCTCGCGGCCGGCGGGGCCGCGGTGGTCGCGGTCGCGGTCGCGGGCTGGGCGCTCGTCGCTCACCGGGATGGTGTGCCGCCGGATCGGACGGGCGCCGTGACGCTGACGTCG
>JAQBQL010000265.1 GCA_028287035.1 Labilithrix sp.
GGTCGCGCCGCCGGCCGCATCCACGGGGCCCGCCGCCGGCACGCGCACGGGGCGGCCGCTCGGCTCGCCCTCCGAGACACCGAGGCCCGCCGCGTCCGGCGCGCGGCCTCTCGACGAGCGAGATCCCTACGCCCCATGAAGCCGCACCTCCGTCTCCTCGCGCTCGCCTCGATGCTGGCGGTCACCGCCGTGCCGCTCACCGGGCATGCCGCGCCCACCGACGGTGCGCCCGCGGGCCAGGAGGAAGGGCGCGCCCGCTTCCAGCGCGGAATCGAGCTGTACAAGGAGGGGAACTACCACGCTGCCCTCGCCGAGTTCCGCGCCGCGAACGCCGCGTCCCCGTCGTCGCGCATCCAGTACAACCTCGGCCAGACGCTCTTCCAGCTGCAGGACTACGCGGGCGCGCTCGCCGCGTTCGAGGCGTACGAGGCGGGTGGTCGCGACAAGATCCCCGACGAGCGCCTCCGCGAGGTCGACGCCGATCTCGCGAAGCTCCGGCAGCGCGTCGCCACGCTGAAGCTCCAGGTCGTCACGCCCGACGGGCCCGCGCCGGCGGGCACGGTCGTGACCATCGACGACGAGGCGCGCGGCGCCGCCGGCCCGGTCCGCGTGAGCGCCGGCCGCCGCAAGGTCGGGGTCACCGCGCCTGGCTTCCAGACCGAGACCCGCGTGCTCGACGTCGCCGGCAGCTCCGTCGTCGACCTGCGGTTCGAGCTGAAGCCCATCGCGCAGCGCGTCGAGCGGCCCTCGTCCGACCTCGGTTACGCGCCGCCCGAGGGGTCGCAGAGCAGCCGCGCACCCGTCTACGTGGCGCTCGGCGGAACCGTCGCGCTCGGCGCGACCGCCGGAGTGCTCGCGGTGCTCGCCGCCAACAAGCACAGCGCGTACGACGACGCGGCGAACCAGCCGAACCCGGACCGGGCCGCGCTCGACGACCGGCGTAGCTCGACCAAGACGCTCGCGCTCGCCGCGGACATCGTGGGCGGCGTCGCCATCGCCGCCGGTATCACGACGATCGTGCTCGCGTTCACCACGGGCCATCGTGACCGCGGGAGCTCGGCAGCGGGCGCGCCCGCGCTCGTGATGCATGGCGTCCGCGTGGAGCCGCACGCCGGCGCCCGGTCGGTCGGCCTCGCCGGCACGTTCTGAGCGTCGGGACGCCGCTCGCGCGGTAACCTGGCCTCCCGATGGCGCCGAAGAAGAAGATCAAGGCCGAGAAGAAGAAGGCCGACAAACCGAAGAAGGCCAAGAAGGCGAAGCTGGTCGCACGCCCGCCGAAGACCATCGCCGAACGCGTGCGGAACGAGCAGCGCGACGCCTTCGACGAGGAGCTCGAGGCGGAGCTCGAGGACACGCGGCTGTCCGAGCTGATCGGCGATCTGGCGCCCAACGCCGACGCGCGCGCGGTCGAGCGACACAAGTACTTCACCGAGCTCCTCCGGCTGCAGGGCGAGCTCGTGAAGCTGCAGGACTGGGTCGTCGAGCAGAAGCTGAAGGTCGTCGTCCTCTTCGAGGGCCGGGACGCGGCGGGCAAGGGCGGCGTCATCAAGCGCATCACGCAGCGGCTCAACCCTCGCGTGTGCCGCGTGGTGGCGCTCCCCGCCCCTTCACCGCGGGAGCGCTCGCAATGGTACTTCCAGCGCTACGTCGCGCATCTGCCCGGAGCGGGCGAGATCGTCCTCTTCGACCGCAGCTGGTACAACCGCGCGGGCGTCGAGCGCGTCATGAAGTTCTGCACCGAGGAAGAGGTCGAGGAGTTCTTCCGCTGGGTGCCGGACTTCGAGCGCATGCTCGTCAGCTCCGGGATCATCCTCATCAAGTACTGGTTTTCGATCACCGACGACGAGCAGCACCTCAGGTTCACGATGCGCATGCGCGATCCGCTCAAGCAGTGGAAGCTGAGCCCGATGGATCTCGAGTCACGTCGCCTGTGGGAGAACTACACGAAGGCCAAGGAGGCGATGCTCGCGCGCACGCACACCCCGGAAGCGCCGTGGTGGATCGTGGAGGCGGACGACAAGCCGCGCGCACGGCTCAACTGCCTGCGTCACCTGCTGTCGCAGATCCCCTATCGCGAGGTGCCGCGACCTCCGGTCTCACTCCCGGAGCGTCTGCACAATGCCGACTACTTCCGCGGCGCCATTCCCGACGACATGTACGTGCCCGAGGTGTACTGACTTTTCCTGAGGCTTGACGATAACGAATTGACGAATTGCGCTCGCTCCCGGCGCTCGTTGGGTGTCTCATGACGTCATGGGCGACAAGTCACCGAAGGCGAAGGACAAGGCGAAGAAGCAGGACACGAAGGAGAAAGGGCAGAAGCAAGCCGACGCGAAGGCGAAGGTCGTTGCCGGCGCTGCCCAGAACGGCGGCAAGAAGAAGCCCTGATCGGCAGCGACTAGCGCGCCTCGGCGTCGGGCCGGAAGTTCATCGAGCCCAGCCCGAACGTCGGCGGTACCTCGTAGTGGAGCCGCCCTCCGGGATGATGCGTCGCATGCCGCTCGCACCAGAGCGTCGAGCGCCCGCTGGCCGCGCGCACGGAAAGGCAGCTCGGACACGCGGGCTCGATGTGGACCTCGTGCTGGTTGCCCGCCTCGCGGTCCGCGTGACGCTCCTTCGGTCGAACGACGAGCACAGGACATCCCGCGTGGCGGACGACCTGCTCGGCGACCGAGCCGAGGGCGAGCCGCGAGAGCCCGGTGCGCCCGGCGGTCCCGACGATCACGAGATCGGCCTCGAGGTCCGAGGCGATCTGCACGATTTCCTGCCAGGGACGCGACTTCGCGAGATGCCCGGAGACGCGGCCCGGAAAACGCGTGGCGGCGCGTGCGGCGAGGCGCTCGAGCAGCGCCCTTCCCGTCGTGAAGTAGTCCTGCGGGGCCGGGATCGCGATCATCTGCATGGCCGCATCGGCCGGCGGATCGAGGACGACATGAACGATGTGAAGCTCCGCGCTGCCGCCGAGCTTGGCGCCGAGGTCACAGGCGAGATCGAGGACGTGCTCGGCGGACGGGGTCTCGTCGACGGCCACGACGTAGACGACGGGCGGGGATGAAGCAGCAACTGCAGGAAGGTTCATGGGATAGCCTCGCCGGGATGACCAGCAACTCGCGCGCCATCTCGGGCGGCAGTTGGCCAGCAACTTGCTGAGCGATCATCCCAGGATGGAACGACCCGTCGCGATGCGCCCCCTTCTGCTCGTCGTGGACGACGACGGCCGCGCGGCGAGCCTCCTTGCCCGCATGCTCCACGCCGACGGCTTCGAAGCCGAGGTCGCGCTCGACGGCATCTCGGCGCTGGCGAGGCTGGCGCGCGATCCGCTGCCGGACGCGCTGCTCAGCGACTACAACCTGCCTCGTGCCGATGGCCTCGAGGTGGCGCGGTTCGCGCGCTCACGGAGCCCTTCGATGCCGATCGTGATGGTGACGGGTGACCCTCGTTCCCTCGCGCGGGCGAGCGTCGATGCTCCGCTCGGCGCCCCGGTGCTCGTGATCACGAAGCCGCTCGACTACGCCGAGCTGCTCGAGCACCTGAACGACGTGCTCGGCGTCACGGTCCCTGCGACCTGAGCCGAGACGTGTCGTGCGCAGGCCGTGCGCCCACGTGCACGCCTTGCGCGCGCGCGGAAGGGCGCTCGCCAGGGTTGGTGTTCCTGGCGCAGAGGCCTAGGCTCGCACCATGCTTCGCGACTTCGTACAGGGTCATCGTGAGGAGATCCTCTCGCGCGCACGCGCCCGCGTCGCGGAGCGCGGTCCGCGGGCGGCGGAGCAGGTCGCGCCGGGGCTCGGCGTGTTCCTCGATCAACTCTGCGTTTCCCTGCTCACGCCCGGCGAGCGCGGCGCCCAGGATCATTCGGCGCTCGCGACGAGTGCCCACGAGCACGGCAATCACCTCTTCACGCAGGGCTTCACCGCCGGCCAGGTGGTCCACGACTACGGTGATCTCTGCCAGGTGATCACCGGGCTCGCGCTCGAGCACAAGCTCGACGTCGGCGCCGACGAGTTCCAGACGCTCAACCTGTGCCTCGACGACGCGATCGCGGGAGCGGTCACCGCGTTCGGCGACCACCGCGAGCGCGCGGTGGAAGAGGCGAGCACCGAGCGCCTCGGCTTCTTCGCTCACGAGATGCGTAACGTGCTGAACACCGCGATGCTCTCGTTCACCGCGATCAAGCGCGGGATCGTCTCTCCGGGCGGCAGCACCGGCACCATCCTCGAGCGCAATCTCCTGACGCTGCAGCAGCTCATCGACCGCTCGCTCGCCGACGTCCGGCTCGAGTCGGGGTTGCACGACGTCCAGCGCATTCCCGTCTGGGAGATCCTCGAGGAAGTGGCGGTCGGCGCGATGCTGGTCGCGGAGGGCCGCGGCCTCGTGTTCGTGAAGGAGACCATCGATCACGACGTCGTCGTCCTCGCGGATCGCCAGATCCTCGCGGCAGCGATCTCGAACCTGCTCCAGAATGCACTCAAGTTCACGCAGCCGGCGACGCGGGTGACGCTCCGCGCGCTCTCGTCGGACACGAGGGTGCTCATCGAGGTCGAGGACGAGTGCGGCGGGCTCCCGCCCGGGCCGACCGCCGATCTGCTCAGCGCGTTCGGCCAGCGAGGCAAGGACCGCACGGGCCTCGGCCTCGGCCTCGCGATCTGCGTCAAGGCGGCGAAGTCGATGAACGGCGACCTCCACGTCCGCGACCTTCCCGGGAAGGGCTGCATCTTCGCGCTCGATCTGCCGAAGCAGCCGGCGCCGCCGCGGTCGATCTTCACGCCGCGGCCGAAGGCCCGGCCGACGGGCGCTGGCCGCGAGTCGGGCCCCGCCTCCAAGAAGATCCGGCGCGTCGTCTAGCGGGCGACGCTCAGGCAGCGAGCGCCGGGATCGTGACCGTGAACGCGCTGCCCGCGCCCGGCTCGCTGCTGACGCCGATCTGGCCGCCGAGCGCCTCCACCATCTGCCGGGCGATGTAGAGCCCGAGGCCGAGGCCGGTCGCGCGAGCCTTGCCGCCCTTGGCCCGGTAGTAGCGGTCGAACAGCAAGGTGAGGCTCTCCGCCGGAATGCCGATTCCGCGGTCGGTGACGGTGAGGTCGACCCCGTGTCCGCGGCGCGCGACGCGGACCAGGACGGGCGCATCATCGGGCGAGTACTTCAGGGCATTGGTCAGCAGATTCACCACGATGCGCTCGAGGCGCCCGGCGTCGGCGAGCACCTCGCAAGGAGCGCCGTCGCCTTCCATCGTGATGCGCCGCGAGCCCGCCTCGCCGATGCCCTCGATGGCTGCCCTGACGAGCTCGCGGACGTCGCAGCGCACGAGGCTCGGCGTCATACGTATGCCCGATTCGAGGCTCGTCGCCTCGGTGAGCTCCGTGAGCATGCCGGTCATCCGGGCGACGTTACGTTCGGCGCGGGCGGCGAGCTTGGAGTCGTTCACGAGCCCCTGCTTGTCCAGGGACTCCTTGAGAACCGAGACGCACATGAGGATGTTGTTGAGCGGATTGAGCAAGTCGTGCGAGACGAGCGCGAGATACTCCTCGCGCTGCTGCTCGTGCCGTTTGCGTAGCGCATCCAGCTCACGGCTCGCGGTCCGCGCCGCGAGCGCCTTCTGCACGACCCAGAGCACCGCATCGTAGCTCAGGGGCTTCACGAGATAGTCGGTGGCGCCGGCACGCAGGCTGGCGACGGCCGACTCGATCGCCGAGTGGGCGGTCATCACGATCACGGGCAGCTCCGGATCGAGCTCCTGGAGCCGGCTGCACAGCTCGACGCCGTGCATGCCCGGCATCTGGACGTCGGTGAGCACCAGATCCGGAAAGGCCTCGGCGACCGACTCGAGCGCGGCCTCGCCGCTCGCCGCGCTCGTGACGAGATAGCCATCGAGCGCGAGCAGCTTCGCGAGCCCCGTCCGGCCGGCCGGGTCGTCATCGACGACCAGGATCCGGGCTTGCGGCGCGGCGTCGGTCACGGTCGAACCGGGATCGCGGCGGGCGCAGCACCCTTAAGCGCGAACACCGCGTCGAACACGAGCTCCTTCGTATAGAACGGATTGTGGACCCCCGAGGCGGCGCCGCGTGCCACGAGCAGGTAGTCGTAGAGCGCGCCGGCCTGGTCGGCGGTCAGCCCCGCGGCGGGCCGGGTCAGGTCGAGCGTGAGGTTCGTGTCCGCCAGGTCGGCCGGGCCGAGCGCCGCGTAGGGAGCGGCGGCCGAGCGCGTGAGGTAGCCCGCGTCGTTCAGCAGACCGCGGAGCTCGCCGAGCGCCGCCTTGACGGTCCCCTGCCCGCCGAGCACGTCGAACGACGTCGCGGTGGCGTGGCAGCCGGCGGTCTGGCAGGTCGCCACCTGGACGCGCATCGAGTGATCGGGATATCCGCCGTTGTCGGCGGTCTTCGCCATATGGCAAGAAGCGCATCCGGCGAGCGTCTGGTGCGTCGAGCTCTTGTAGGTGCGGCCCGGGAAGGCGTAGCCGCCGAGACCGCTGAAGATGTCGGCGTGCGGCCCCTCGTGCGGACCCCAGTGGGTGCTCGTCACGTTGGTGGCAGCGGTGATGTACTGCGTGACGTCCTGCCGTGACTTGTGGCAGCCGATGCACGTGTTGCTGACGCCCCACTTGCCGGCCGGCGTACCGGTCACGACGCCCACGGTGGGGCTCTTCTCGAGGAACATCTGGTCGTCGGCGCCGGACGGCGTACGGAGCTTGAAGCTGCCGGGTACGTACACGCCGCCGGTGAGGTGCGGGTCGTTCGCGGCGCCGGTGTCATGGCACGTCGCGCAGGCGATCTGCGCGATGCTCGACTGGCCCGAGTACTTGATCTCGGTGACGGCCCCGCCGGCGGAGAGGAAGTTGGTCTCCCCGAGCTTCACGTTCGTCGGGCCGCCGGTCGGCGGGTTGACGGCGCCGGCGAGACGTCGGGGCAGGCCGTCGCTCGCGTGGCATCCGCCGCACGAGGCGGGGCCGGTCCACGTCGGGACCTCGTCGCTGTTCGCCATCTGCGCGAGGAAGTGCGTGCTCGTCTGCCACTGGCTGACGATGCCGTTGAAGCCGTGGCACGGAGAGAGGCAGCCGACTGCCAACCCGCCTTCGGGGATACCGACGGACGTGTCCGTGGCGGCATCGGTGATCCCTCCCTCGGAGGCCACGAAGCCTCCCGGCGGGCCGGCGGGTCCTTCCGGCCCCTCGCACGACGGCAGCGCCGCGAACGTACCGAGGACGAGGCCAGCAACGAAGAGGAGGCGAAGGGGGCGCTTCATGAGATCGCGGTCCTCACTGCAAGGGAGAGCCCACCACGAACCACGGCAATAGCTCGATGGTGAGCGCGACGAGCGACGCACGAGTTGCACGTCACGCACGCTTTGCGTCGTGCGATGAGCGCTTGCGGAGCAAGCGGCACAGGACGATGCTCACGCCGTGCTGCGGATGCCGAGCTTCGCAGTACGTCTAGGGCTCGCGCTCGCCAGCGTGGGTAGCGCGAGCGCCCTCGGCAGCGGCTGCTCCGTCGAGCGCTCCACGTCTTCGCCGCCGACCTACGACGGCGCGGTCGCGCCGTTGCTCGCCGCACGCTGCGCCACGTGCCATGGCGCGATTGCGCCGGCCGCGGGCTGGAGCGCGACGACCTATCTCGATGCCGTCGCGTGCACCGCGGACGGGACTCCCGTGACGCTGCCCGCCAGCGGACCGGCGCCGATCGTCCGCGTGCTCGGCGACCCGACGCACGCCGCGCTCCTGTCAGGCGCCGAGCGGGATCTCGTCGTCGCGTGGGTGAACGCGGGAACACCCAAGTTCCGCGGCACCGCACACGCTCCGAGCTTCGTCGACCCGCGGTCCGATCAGAGTCACGGGCGAATGCTCCGCAGCAAGCAGTGGAAGCCGATGCTCGACGCCGACGACCCCGCCGCGTGCGGCCGGTGTCACGACGGCGCGCCGTCGCGCCCGTCCGGAATCACGACGAGCGCGCCCGGCGCGCCCGCGTGCACGACGTGCCATCAGGAGCCGGGCGGCGCGCTCGGCTGCAATACCTGCCACGGCGGGGGCGCCGGCGAGGGCGCGGCCGCGAAGGCGCGCGCTCGTTCGTATCCGCCGCGCAGCGCCTGCTTCTTCCCGGCCGATGCCGCAGTCGCGACCGCGCACGCTGCGCACGTCGAGGGCGACGCGACGCACGCGAACGGCGTCGCCTGCTCGACGTGCCATCCGATGCCCGGCAATCCCGTGATCGGCGGGGCTCACGCGAACGGCCACGTCGAGGTGCAGCTCGACACGGTCATCGCCGGCAAGGCGGCCTCGTTCGACGCGACCACGAAGGCGTGCGCGACGACCTGCCATGCCGGCCCCGCCGCGGCGCGGCCCGTGGTGGCGTGGACCGATCGCGCTCCCGCGAAATGCGGTGATTGCCATTCATCCCCGCCGCCCGACCACTTCGAAGGAAGCTGCACCGGGTGCCATCGCGAGGTGAATGCCAAGGGCGACGCGTTCGTTGCACCCGCCTTGCTGCACGTGAACGGTCATGTCGACGTGGGCGACGGCAGCGGCGCGTGCGGAGCATGCCACGGCAAGGGGAACGATCCCTGGCCCGCGACCGCTGCACACCCGGCGCACCAGCATCCGGCCGCGGCCGCGGCGGCGCCTTGCGAGAGTTGCCACGCCGTGCCCACCGCCTACGGCCCGGGCACCGGCCATCCGCGCGGCGGCCGGGCGACCGTCGCCCTCACCGGCCGCGCCGCCGCGCGCGGTACCCAGGCGAGCTTCACGGGCGGATCATGCCAGGCCGTCTACTGCCATGGTGCGGGCCTCGAAGGCACCGTCGCCGCCGTCCCCTCGTGGACGGACCTCACCGGAAGCGCCCGCGCATGCGGCGCGTGCCATGCGGCGCCGCCGGCCGCGCCGCATCCCGCGTCCCCGGCGTGCGACCTCTGCCATCGCGACGCGGTGGTGACGATGACCGGGCCGGCGATCTCTCCGGCCTTCGCGGCCTTTCACGTCAACGGCGTGGTCGACCGCGGCGGCAACTGAGCCGCCGCCCCGCCGCTCACGGAGCGCGGAAGATGTGACACCCGTTGCACTTCGTGGCGGCCTTTTGGTGGTTCTTCCGGTCCTCGTGGCAGCTCGTGCACGTGGCGCGGTCATCACGCACCGGCTGGTGCGCCGAATGGCACGTCCCGCACTGCTGGTGACCCGCCGGGTTCTTGCCAATCAGCTTGTGCAGGCCGGGGAGCTTGGGATTCGTGTGGCACGTGAGGCAGGTCGGCGGTGACGACGGCCCCTTGGGTCCCTTCGGGGCCGCCGGCCCGTGGGGCTGATGGCACGTCGCGCAGCCGCCCGGGACGTGGGAGTGCTTGGTGGAGGCCTCCTGCGCGTGGCAGGTCGCGCACGCTGCCCCCTTGGTCAGATGGCCATCGTGCGGCGCGTGGCAGCCCTGGCACGCCTGGTGGCCGGGCGGCGCGCTGCTCGCCTCCTGCGAATGGCAAGAAGCGCACGGCTTCTCGCGCTCCGGCTTGTGGACGTCGCTGTGGCACTGGATGCAATCCTTGTGGCCGAGGCTCTGCATCGCGACCTTCGTCTCGCTCGCGTGACACGACGTGCAGAGGGCCGCCTTCGGCTTGCCGAGCCTGAACTCATGCGGCTTGTGGCAACTCGTGCAGCCGAGGCCCTTCGTGTGACCGGTCACGTCCGAGGTGGCCTCCTTGTGACACGTCGTGCACGGCTTGGCGATCGCCATCGCGGTCGTGGCCGACGCCTTCTTCGGGTGGAGATCGTGGCAGCTCGTGCACGTGCTGGCCCCACCGGGCGCGTGATCGACGGTGATCGCGGAATGGCAAGAAACGCAGGCGTTCCCCATCGACGCCTTCGGCTCGTGCGGCTTGTGGCAGTTGTCACACGCGGCGTGCGCCGCGATCCCGGGAGCCCCCAGCGTCGGCTTGTTGGCATGACACGTGGAGCACGAGGCGCGGGCCTGCTGCGTCTCGTGCGGCTTGTGGCATGTCGCACATTCGGTATGAGCGGCCGTCAGGGCCGGGCGCTTCTCGGCGTGGCACGTGACGCACGCTTTCACCGCGGCGCGCGTCGCCTGGTGCGGCTCGTGACACGTCACGCACGCCGGATGGCCGGATGGCTTGTCGCCCTGCGGCTTGTCCTCGTGGCAGCCGCGGCAGGTCCCCTGGGCGACGACGGCGTGCGCGTGGGGCGCGTGGCAGTCCGCGCAGGTGCCGCTCGCGGCGTGAATCGCATCCGTGGCGTGCGGCGGATGACCGGCCACGTCGGTCGAGACCTTCATGCTGCCGTGCTGGGCGGTCGTCTCCTTGTGGCAGGTCGCGCAATCGGCTTGCAGCGCCTTCTGCTCACCGTGCGGCGCATGACACGAGATGCAGGGGGCGCCCGACGAGACGTGCACCGCCACCGCCGCGCTCTTCCCCTGCGTGCCCGCGTGACAGCCCAGGCAGGTCGGCGCCGGCGTCGCCGTGAACTGGTGACACGTGAGACACGTGGTCGGATTCTCGGAGTTGCCGTCGTGGTGGTGCTCGACCTCCTTGGCGTGGCAGCTCGTGCAGGCGGTCTCGCGGAGGCTGCGGAAACCGCCGTCCGATTCGTCGTGACAGCTGCTGCACTTGATATCGGCCTTGCCGACGTGCGCCCGGTGGCCAGGGCTGTCGTGGACGTCGGCCCACTCCTGCGGCACGAGCGAGGGCGACAGCGGCGGCCGCTTCAGCAGCGGCACGGTGCGCACCCCGAAGAACGCGAGCGCCGCGGCCACGCCGATGGCGAGGAGACCGAGGAGGAGGATGCGGCGCCGCCTGGTCATGATCCGAGCGCGTGGCATTGCCGACAAGGGACGTCGCGCCGCTTGTCCTTCTGACTGACGAAGCCCGCGCCATGAGGGCTGCCGCCGGGACCGCCGACCTTGTGACAGCCGACGCAGAGCTGCTCGCCGGCGCCGCCGTGACAGCCAGCGCAGGACAGCGGGTCGAGCCGCGCGGCGTTACCGTGACCGCCGCCGCGGCCGCCGCCGATCCAGCCGCGTGGATGCGGTCCGCTGCTGCCGCGGACGTTCTTCGCCCCGACGTTCTCGCGTGCGTGGCACTCGGAGCAGGACGCCTCCGAGTGACACGTCGTGCAGAGCCCGGGCTGGGCGCGAGACTCGAGGGCGTGCCGTGACTTGAACCCCGCGCGGTGGAGGCCAGAGAGGCGCGGATCGTCGAAGGCGAGGCGCGCGGGAAGGCCCGGCGTGGTCACGCCGTGACAGCTCGAACAGAATCGCTCGGCGTGACACGTCGCGCAGAGATCGCGGGAGCTCGCCGCGCGGACGCCGTGCTCGCGGATGAAGTCACCCTCGTGCACGATGTGGCTGTCTGGCTTGATGCGCTCGCCGGGCAGATCGACGTGGCAGCCGTCGCACGTCCGCATCGCGAACTGGTCCTCGTGCTGGTGGCAGCCGAAGCACGTCGCCATCGGGGCGAGCAGCGTGTCCGGGCTGGGGTCGCCGATCTTGACGTGACAGCGGATGCATTGCCCGTTGGCCGCGGACATGTGCTTCCGGTGCTCGAAGCGCAGCGTGACCCGGGCGTTCTCCGCGCTGGCGCGCTCGTGCGGTGTTCCGTGACAGCCGGTGCAGGAGTGTTCGTCGTGAGGCTTCTGGTGGCATTTCCGGCACGTCGCGTCGGTCGGCAGGTGGAGGGGTCCCTCCTCGCCCGCCGCCATGATCCCGGAGTGACAATCGAGGCAGCTCACGCCGTTCAGCACGTGGGAGCGATGCTCGAAGAGCGCCGGCCCGGTCTTCGGCCGTATGCCAAGGATCCCGGCGCACGCCGCGAGGAGCAGCGGCAACGCGAGGAGCACGAGGCGGAGGAGCCGGCGCATCACCGGCCCCACGCGTAGGAGGCGCGCACGAACGTGTTGAGCTCGCGCGAGGTGGTGCTGGTGGCGCCGGCCTCGGCGGCCGCGGCGAGGTCGAGGGCCCGCGTCGCCTGCCACGTGATCGCGACGAGGACCCACGGCCACACGCTGCCCCGGTTTGCGGGCGCATCGGCGGCAGCGATCTCGATCTCCGTCGAGGCGCGCAGGATTCCTCGCTTCAGGGGGACGACGCCGATCCCGCGGATACCGCTCCACGACGCGCCCGGGGTGCCCTGGCGCCGGAGCTCGAGGCCGAGGCTCCCGTCGCCCTTGTCGTCGGTACGCAAGGTGGCGCGCGCCATGAGCTCGGCGCCGACGCGACCGGCCTGCGATTGCGAGGCGCCGCTCCCGAGCACGTCGAGCCGCGGCGCCGCCCTCCAGCGGAGGCTCGCGCCGAGGCGCGTCGAGGGCACGTCACCGAGCACGGAGAAGAGAGAGGTGGCCGGCAGGAGGCGCGACGGTGAGCGGCGCGTCCCGAAGAGCTCGAGACGCAGATCCTTCGAGCGCGCCGCGACGGAGGCGAGCGCGTCGGTGATGCCGGGCGCGATCACGTCCTTCGATGCGCGCGCCGCGACATCGACCCAGGAGAGCGGGAGGGCCGCGAAGTCGAGGCCGGCTTCCTCGTCGGCGATCCTCCCGTGACCGCGCCGCTGGACGTACGCGAAGCCCACCGTGGCATGCGCCGCGATCACCTGCGCGACGCGCCCGCCGACTGCCCAATCGTACGCGCGATCGCCGAAGCGCTCCACCACCGGCGCGCCGCCGAACCCCTCGACCGACGTACCCCAGGAGGTCCGCGCGAGCCCCGTCGCGCCGTCCAGGTGAAGCGGCCGGATCGCGCCCGCCGTCTCGAGGAACCTTCCGACCCGGAGATCGCCGTGCCCGCTCGGATCGTGGAGCCGGACCACCATCGTGAGCACGTCGCCGCCCGACGTGAGCTGGCCGGCGCCGAGCCACGCGAGCCCCTCGGCGCTGAGCCAGGGCTTCGCGTTGTCCTCGCCGGAGAGGACGAGCAGACCGACGGGGCGTGGCGTTTGCACGTACGCGTCCCCACGGAGCTGCAGCGGCTCGGCGGACGCACGGGTGGCCAGGGTCACCATGACGAGCATCGCCAGGGCACAAGCCGTCCGAAGAAGAGAACCTTGGAACATTCGCCTATCACGCTCGCTGCGCTCGTGTGCGCGGGGCTCTCATGCACGATCGTGACCTGGTTCCTGCTCAGGCGTCCCAGGCTCGATCGCCATGCCAAGCTCCTGCTGCTGTTCGGCCTCGGCGTGTTCCCGATCGGCGCTGCCGGGGCGGCCAACGTGCAGGGCTACGAGGCCACCACCAAACGCACCTTCTGCGGCTCGTGCCACGTCATGACGCCCTATTCGCAGGATTCGGAGAATGCCCAGAGCACGGGGCTCGCCTCGCGACACGCGAGAAACGAGTTCTTCGGAGACGTCAACTGTTACACGTGCCACGCCGATTACGGCATGTACGGCACGGTGCTGACGAAGGCCGGCGGCATGCGGCACGTCTGGCTGTATTACACGGAGTTTCACGGCATGAGCCTCGAGGAGGCGCGCGAGAAGATCCACATCCGCAAGCCGTTTCCCAATGCCAATTGCATGCACTGCCACTCGACGGAGCTGCAGGGCTGGCAGCGCGTCGCCGAGCATCGTGCGGTCGTGCAAGACGTGCGGGCTCAGCGCATCAGTTGCGCGAGCCCGGGCTGTCATGGATTCGCCCATCCGTTCTCCAAGGCCAATGGCACGGAACTTCCTTCGGAGCTGAGGCCGTGAAGCTCCATCTGCCCTCCTTCACGCCGATGGGCTGGCTGCGCGTCGCCTGCGTGATGGCGCTCGTCGGCCTCGCATTCATGATGTGGTCGCTCTTCGATCCGCGGCCGCCCCCGGTGCTCATCGCGCTCAGCGTCGGCCAGGGAATCGGCACGATGTCACTCGCCATCTTCGTGATGGTGATCATCCGCGACTACCGCGCGCGTCGACGGGCCGCCTCAGAGGCAGAGGGGGTGCGAGCCGAGGCAGGTGCCGGCGTCGCAGCAGGCGCCGGAGACGCAACTGGGGGTACCGGTGCAGCCGGTGGTGCATGAGGTGCCCGAGCAGCTGACCTTCTCGGCGCACGACCGGTCACCCGAGCAATCGATGGTGTTCGTCTTTCCGTCGGCCGCCACCGTGCCTTTGCAGGAATCGGGATTCTGGCAGCGGATATCGCACGACCCGGCCTTGCAGGAGACGGGGCCAGCACACGTGCCCGCGCCGGTGCAGCTGATCTTGCACTTGCTCCCGCTGCAGGCGATGGCCTGCTTGCACGCGCCCGCGCCGACGCACGCCACGGTGCAGGCGCTCGAGCCGGTGCAGTCGATGGCGCGCGTGCACGAGTCTCCGCCCGTGCACGTGACCGAGCACGGAATTCCCGCGGGACACGCGATGGGGTCGTCGCAGGTCCCCGCGGCGGTGCACGTCACGATGCAGGTGCCGTCGGATCCGCACGTGCCGATCCCCGCGTCCGCACAGAGGGCCGGGCACGCCGCGACGGCATCGATGGGCCGCGCGTCCACGGCGGCGTCGAGGCCGGCTCCGTCGCGCGGCGGATCGCCACCGTCGCCAGCGTCGCTCGGCGCGGGGGACCCGTCCGGGAGGATGCTCGCCGCGTCACCGTCTCCGTACGTCAGGTCCGGGAACGAGCAGGCCCCGATGGCGGCCACGCCTGCGCCGCCCAGCACGAGAGCCCAACGCAGACTGGAGCTTGTGTTTGGCATGAACCTCGGCCGCCCCTCTGCAAGGAGCGGGCGCGGCCTGGCACGCGGGGCGCCGCAAGGGCAGGCGCGCAGATCCTGCGCCTCGGCGCACCGACTGCGGGGCGCGGAGGACGCCGAGCCCGGCGGCCCTCAGGGCTCGCAGGCAGCGCCGCACGCGCGCGCGACGCACGCGTCGAGCGACTGCAGTGCGAGCGCGCCCCCGCCGCTCGTCTCGTAGCAGCGCTCGCGGCACTCGGCCTCGCCCGCGCACGACCCGTCGCAGACCTCGAGCGCGGCGCACGCGGGGTCCTGGCTGCACGCGAGGGACTCGGCGCAGCAGCTCGTCGAGACGCAGGCCTCGCAGCCGGTCGTCGCGGCGCCGCCCCCGCACTGGCCCCCGGGCGGAGCCACGACGATGACCCCGCCGCCGCCCCCCGTGCAGTAGCGAGCGTTCGTGCGGCTGCACGAGGTCAGGCTGTCCTCGCACCGGCCGGCGACGCACGACGCCGCGAGCCAGCTCTGCGAGCCGGTCCCGCAATCGCAGCAGGTCGACACGCAGTCGGCCGCAACCGAGCAGACCTCCCCCGCCGCGGCCCGCCCCGCGAGCAGCGGCGACGTGGCCGGGCAGAGCCCCTCCGGCGACTGGTCGGTCGCGTCGGCCCCGGTGTCCACGGCCGAGCCCGCGCCGGCCGGCCCCGCCTCCCCGTCGGTGCGGTTCCACGCCTCGCCGGGATGCAGCGTGCACCCGGCGACGAGCGCGACAGCGCACGCAGCGGCCGCGATGAAGCTGGGCGAGTGCATGAGGACCTGCCAGTGACTTAGCGGGCGAAGCGGCCCGTGTCGAGGGACGGCCCCGCGAGCGCGACCGCTTACGACCTTTCCGTGGGCCGCCCGGAGGACCCCTGGTAACGTCCCGCGCCCAGAGGGAAGGAATGCTTCGCAACACCCTGCGCGCGATCTCCGTGACGGCCGCTCTCCTCGCTGGATGCAAGGACGCGAGCACCGCCCGCGCTCCGCTGCCTCCCGTGGCAGCCACCGAGCTCCGGGCGCCCGAGGCGTTTGCCGCCATCCCGGACCGGGAGGAGCGATCGCGCGCGCTCTTCCTCGAGGCGAGCCGCGTTATCCTTCATCCGCGCTGCGCCAACTGCCACCCGAGCGGCGACACCCCGCTCCAGGGCATGGCGATGGTCGCTCACGATCCGCCCGTGACCCGAGGACCCGAGGACCAGGGGGTGGTCGGCATGGAGTGCACCGGCTGCCACCAGGACCGGAACCTCGAGCAGGCGCGCAGCCCGGGCGCGCCCAAGTGGCACGTCGCGCCTCGCGCGATGGCGTGGGTCGGGAAGTCCCCGCACGACATCTGCGAGCAGATGAAGGACCGCAAGCGGAACGGCAACCGGTCCCTCGCGCAGCTCGTCGAGCACAACGCCCACGACGAGCTCGTCGGCTGGGGCTGGAGGCCGGGGCACGACCGCGAGCCCGCGCCCGGCACGCAGAAGCAGTTCGGCGCCATCGTCGCCGCGTGGGTCGAGACCGGGGCCGAGTGCCCCTCGCAGGGAGCCAGGCCATGAGCATCACCGTACGCATCAATGGCAAGGAGCAGCGGCTGGACGTCGACCCGGAGATGCCGCTCCTCTGGGTGCTGCGCGACGTGCTCGGGTTCACCGGAACGAAGTACGGTTGCGGCGAGGCGCTCTGCGGCGCGTGCACGGTGCACCTCGACGGCCACGCCGTTCGCTCGTGCGTCACCCCGGTCCGCCGCGCCGCGAATGCCGAGGTGCTCACGATCGAGGGGCTCTCGCCCGATGGAAGCCACCCGCTGCAGAAGGCCTGGGTCGACCTCGGCGTCCCGCAATGCGGCTTCTGTCAGGCCGGCCAGATCATGACGGCGGCGGCTTTGCTCCGGAAGCATCCGCGGCCCACCGATCAGCAGATCGACCAGTCCATGGCCGGCAACCTGTGCCGGTGCGGGACGTACACGCGCATCCGCGACGCCATCAAGAAGGCCTCGGGAGGCACGCCGTGACCGCGCCGATCGTGATGCCGCGCCGCGCGTTCCTGCGCGGCCTGAACCTCGCCATCGGTGGGCTCGCGCTGGGGGTGAGCATCCCGGCCGCCGCGCAGAAGCCCACGAACGAGCCGGGCCAGACGCCCGGGCCGAAGCCGGTGAGCGGGTCGCAGGCGATCGAGGCGACCGCGCCCGGTCTCAATCCCAACCTGTTCGTGCACGTCGCGCCGGATGGACTGGTCACGATCGTATGCCATCGATCGGAGATGGGTCAGGGCATCCGTAGCTCGCTGCCCGTCCTCATCGCCGACGAGCTCGGCGCGCAGATGGCGCACGTGAAGATCGTGCAGGGCGACGCCAACCGCGGTTACGGCGATCAGAACACCGACGGGTCGAACAGCATCCGCGGCATCTACGAGGACATGCGGCGGGTCGGCGCCACGGCGCGCGTGATGCTCGTCGCGGCCGCCGCGAAGCGCTGGAACGTGCACCCCGAGGAGTGCATTGCCAGGGACCACGTCGTCACGCACGTGCCGACGAAGCGAGCGCTCGGCTTCGGCGAGCTGGCCGTCGAGGCCGGCAAGCAGAAGGTGCCCGCGGCGAAGGACGTCCCGCTGCGGCCCCGCGCCGAGCTCACCAACGTCGGCAAGGCCCTGCCGCTGCTCGATGCGCCCGCGTACGTCACCGGTCAGGCGATCTTCGGCGCCGACGTGCGGCTCCCGGGAATGCTCACCGCGGTCATCGCGCGGCCGCCGGTCGTCGGCGGCAAGGTCGCGCGGTTCGACCCGGCACGCGCGCTCGCCGTGCCCGGCGTTCGCCACGTGATCGAGATGCCTCACCCCGAGGCTCCGTACAAGTTCCAGCCGTGGGGCGGCCTCGCGGTGGTCGCCGACGACACGTGGGCCGCGATGCGCGGCCGCGCGGCGCTCGACGTGACCTGGGACGGCGGCCCGAACGCCACGTACGACTCCGATCGCTACCGCGAGCAGCTCGCGCGTTCGGTGAGCGCGCCCGGCACCGTCGCGCGGAAGCTCGGCGATGCCGACGCTGCCCTGAAGACCGCCGCGCGCACCGTCGAGGCCGACTACCACGTCCCGCACCTGCCCCACGCGCCGATGGAGCCGCCGGTCGCGGTGGCGCGCGTGGAGGGCGACACGTGCGAGGTCTGGGCGGCCACGCAGAACCCCCAGGCGGCGCAGGCCGAGGTCGCGCGCATCCTCGGCACGACTCCCGAGAAGGTCCGCGTGCACGTCACGTTCCTCGGCGGCGGCTTCGGTCGGAAGTCGAAGGCGGACTTCTGCTCGGAGGCCGCGCTGCTCTCGCGCAAGGTCGGCGCGCCGGTGCGCGTGCAGTTCACGCGGGACGACGACCTCCGCCACGACTACGTCAACACGGTCAGCACGAACCGTCTCACCGCAGGTCTCGACGGCGAGGGCCGCGTGGTCGCCTGGCGCCATCGCACGGCATTCCCCTCCATCTCGAGCCTGTTCGGCGGGCCGGCGAAGCCCGGTATCGACGATCTGCAGCAGGGGGTCCTCGACCTCGCGCTCGCGGTCCCGAACGTCACCGCGGAGATCTGCGACGCGACCGCTCACACCCGCATCGGCTGGCTTCGTTCGGTCTACAACATCTTCCAGGCCTTCTCGATCGGCTCCTTCGTCGACGAGATCGCCCATGCGAAGAACGCCGATGCGCGGGAGACGTGGCTCGAGCTGCTCGGTCCGCCGCGTCAGCTGTCCCTCGCCGACCTCGGCGTCAAACAGCTGAAGAACTACGGGCAGCCGCTCGACGTGCATCCGGTCGACGCGGGGCGCCTGCGCAGCGTCATCGAGCGCGTCACCGCGGCGTCGGGGTGGACCCGGCGCAAGCAGGATGGCCGCGCCCTCGGGCTCGCTGCCCACCGCAGCTTCGCCAGCTACACGGCCGTGGTCGCCTCCATGGTGAAGCGCGAGGACGGCAAGCTGGCGGTCGACGAGGTGTGGCTCGCCTGCGACGCCGGCCTGGTGGTGAACCTCGACCGCGTCCGCTCGCAGATGGAGGGCGCCGTCATCTTCGGTATGAGCCTCGCCCTCTTCGGCGGTATCACGATGAAGAACGGCGCCATCGAGCAGGAGAATTTCCGGGGCGGCGGCCGGATCGTTCGTATTGCGGAGGCGCCGCGCCGTATCCATGTCGAGGTCGTCGAGACCAACGCAGCGCCCGGCGGCGTGGGCGAGCCCGGGGTTCCGCCGGTCGCGCCCGCCATCGCGAATGCCGTGTTCGCGCTCACCGGGAGGCGCGTGCGCGAGCTGCCGCTCGGCAAGTCCGTCGAGGTGTGACGCGCGCGGCGGCGCTGGACGAAGGCCCCGGCCGGATAGCCGCGTGGTGGCACGCGGCGGCGAGCCTGCTCGCGCGTCATCGCGACGTGCTCGACGCGCGGCCGGACGAGGGCGACATCCCTCCTGCGCTCGCGCGGCGCGGCTGGGCCGGCTACCTGCTCGCGCTCGACGACGCGGCGCTCGACCGGATCGAGGCGGCAGGCGTCGATGCGGCGTGGCCGGAGGGGGCGCCGGCGTCCCTCGTCGAGCTCGTGACGGGCGTGCGCGACGTGTGCAGCGTCGCCCCGTCGCCGTTCGCGGCGGGCGAGGAGCTACCGCGCCGACGGCGGCGCTTCGAGACGCCGCGAAAGCACGCCCAGATCGACGCGTTCGCGCGCGCCGTTCTCCCGCTCGCCGCCGGTGCGAAGCGCGTCGTGGACGTAGGCTCGGGCCACGGACACCTCACGCGTGCGCTCGCGGAGCGACTCGGCGTACCGGTGCTCGGCCTCGAGCGGGACGAGGCCCTCGCCGGCACGGCGCGCGCGCTGGCCAGGCACGGCGCGGCCTCGTTCGCGGTGACCGACGTGCTCGCGAGCGGCCTCACGTTCGGCCCCGGCGACTGCGTGGTGGGCCTGCATGCCTGCGGCGAGCTGGGCGATGCGATGGTGCTGAGCGCCGCGCGCGCCGGTGCAGCGCTGGCCCTCGTCGGGTGCTGTCTCCAGAAGCGCCGGTCGATCGCCCGTGAGCCGCTCTTCCCGGGAGGCGCGCTCGCCGAGGCCGACCGTGGAGCGCTCGATCTGCCGCGATCGATCCTCGGCCTCAGCAACCTCACGGCGCGCGACGAGGCGGTGGAGACCTCGCGCGCGAACAACCTCGCGGCCCGCGAGCGGCGCCTCGCCCTGCACCGGCTCCTCGCGGAGAGCGGGGTCCCGCTGCCGCTCGGGGCGGAGATCGCCGGCCTCAACCGCCGCGCCGCGCAGGCCGAGCTCGACGTCCTCGTGACGCGCGCGTTCGCGGTCCGGCAGCTCGCTCCGCCGTCCGGCGTGGCCATCGCCTCCGCGGCGCGCTGGGCGGCCACGCACCACGCGCGCATGAGGCGCCTCGCGCTTCCTCGGTCACTCCTCGGAAGGGCGCTCGAGGTGTTCGTGCTGCTCGATCGCGGCGCCTGTCTCGAGGCGCGCGACTACGAGGTCACCGTCTCCGTGCTCTTCCCCGGATCGGTGAGCGCGCGGAACCTCATGCTGTGCGCGCGGCCGCGGGCGGGGCGCACGGCAGCGTGAACCGGAACGTCGCGCCGCTGCCCGGGCAGCTGTCGACGGTGATCCGCCCGCCATGCGCCTCGACGATCTTCTTGCAGATGTAGAGCCCGAGCCCGAGGCCGCGCGTGATGTCGGCGTCGAGCTGCCAGAAGCGGTCGAAGACGTGCGTGATCGCGGTGGGGCTGATGCCCGGCCCGTTGTCCTCCACCGTGACCTCGAGCTGCGATCCCTCGCGCGCCTCGGCCCGGACGTGGACCGCGCCGCCGCGAGGCGTGAACTTCATCGCATTGGCGAACAGGTTCGAGAGGACCTGGATGATGCGATCGTGGTCGAACGAGGCGCCCGTCACCCCGCGGCCGACCTCGACGGAGAGCGAGAGATCGCGCGCCGCGAACAGCGGCTCGTACGTGCGGCGGACCTCCTCGAGGAAGCTCCGGACGTCCTGCTCCTCCTCGGCGATGGTGAACGCGCCGCCCTGGATGCGCGTGACGTCGAGGAGATCGGCGAGGAGGCGCTCCATCCGCGCGGCGGCGCGCACGATGTCATGGGCGGCGTCCCGGGACGTCTCCTCGGCGCTGCTCTCGGCGATGAACTCGGCATTCAGCACGACGACGCTGAGCGGGCTTCGCAGCTCGTGGGCGACCACGCCGAGCAGGTCTCCGGGCTGGCCCTGCTCGCTTCGCACCGCGGCAAGCGCGCGCTTCACCTGTTCGAGGTGCGATGCCGCGCGGTCGGCGGAGGTACGTTCCGTGAGGAGCGTGTCGTCGGTCGCACGGCGGTGGAGACCGTGCCGGACCACGTGGAGCCGCTGCTCGCGCCGCTCGCTGTCGGCGGCTTCGTCGGCGCGGTCACGCTCTTGCCCGAGCACGGTGTCGACGACCGCACGCTCGGTACGCGTCGTCTCGTCGGCGACCTGCCGCTCCAGCAGGACGGCGGTGCCCGTTTCCCCGGACGTCGAGCGCTCGTCCTGGATCATGCGGTCGGCCCGCGTCCGGAAGCGGAGGAGGCGCGCATCGGCGAGGCTGCGATCTCGCTCCAGCAGATCGTCCAGCGCTCGCTGCGCCCTCGTCACGGAGCGCAGGGTAGCCGCGTCCGTGCTCGCTCGTTCCACGCCGAGGCTCGCGTCCGTGTGCGCGCGCGCATCCGCGGTCATCTCCCGAGTGTCTGTCATCGCGCAGCCCCCCACCATGACCCTATCACTCCAGCCCCACGCACATGGCGGAGCCTGGTCGACTATTTCTGCACGTCGCCGAGGCAGGTACAGGTACCGGTCATACCCTCCTGCACGTAGTTGGATTTCTGGGTGTTGCAGCAGCTGCTGCAGGTCTTCGTGTTGCCCGTCGCCTTGCACAGGGCAGTGCGCTCGGCGTTGTCGGTCGGGGCGGAGCAGGCGACGAGCATGGCCGCGACGACGGCGATGGAAGCGGATGCGGCGAACCAGGTGCTCTTCATCGATCGAGCGTACGACCCGGTGCCCGCCCTCGTCGTGATTCGTTCGAATACCGCGATCGAGCGGGATAAGAAGGACGTGCATACACGTCGTGAGCCGTGAGCGCCCGCCGCAACTCGCTCCCTCAGCGCGCGCGATCCTCGATGCCCGGCGTCGCCGCCATCCACCGGTTCTTGCCCACCGCGCGCACGACGATCGGCCCTCGCCAGTAGGTGCGTCCGCGCTCCTCGAACCCGATGGCGCGCACGCGCGTCGCGATCTCCTCGAAGCGGCGAGCCTCGCGCAGCGACGCCTGGAGATGCCATTGCGGCGGGGCGTTCGCGCTGCGCGAGCAGCTGATCTGCTCGATGGCGCTCGTTTCCGTGACGAGCTGCGTGAGCTCGGCGAGCGGCGACTCGCCAAGCGCGGTCAGGGCGGCGTCGAGCGCGGTTCCCTTCGCCGACGTGACATGGATGGACGTGCTTCCGCCGAGGAGCCGGTACACGATGACCGTGAACGTCCCGACGCGCGCGTGCCACTCGGTCCCGGCGGCGACGTCGTCGTTCTCGCTCGGCTTCTCGGTGAACTCGCCCATGAAGCAGACCTTGCGGACGGCGTTGCACACCTCGTCGTAGCGATCCTCGCGGAGCTCGGCGGCGAGGAGGCGCGTCGGTCCCGACGTCCCACGGTCGCGGATCAGGGTCTCGTGGAGGAGCACGCACTCGCGGAACGGCGCGAAGAGCGCCGCGAGTCGCTTCTCGGCGCCGAAGAGCGCCGGCGCGAGGGTGATCGAGGCGCCGTCGGGCGCGCTGTCCGCGGGGGCATCGGCGAGGCGCACGGGATCAGGATACGTCACGAGTGCCCCGCGAAGCGGATCGATGGGCCGAGCAGCGCGACCGCGACGAGCGCCGCCACGGCACCCGCGACGAGGAAGGCCCGCGAGCGCGGCAGCGGCGCGGCTGCCGCCGCGGGACCGTCCTTGACCAGATACGGGAGGAACCAGGCGAGCCAGGCGGTGCCCGCGAGGTGGGCGGCGAGCAGGCCGATGAGCGCCAAAGACCGGCGGGGATCGAGCAATGCCGCGACGAGGAACACCACCGCGCCAGCCGCGTACGGGATGAGGCAGAGCCGGCGCGCCTCCGTGGCCTGTCCACCCGCCGGGAGCAGCGGGGCGAGCCAGCGTCGGCCGATGAACACCGCGGCGAGAGATATCGAGATGCCGATCGCGGTCAGTACGACCTGGAGCGCCGTCGTGGTCGCCGGGTCGTACCCTTCGAGGAACGCGCCCCAGTCGCCGAACCCGAAGAGCGGCGACACCATGAGATAGCCGCCGCCCTGGAGGAGGCTGATCACCATCAGCAGCCACATGAAGTAACGACCTGGAGGCGAAGCGCCCGCGCGCCCGCTGCGCAGAATGCCAAATAGCGCAGCGCCGACGACGAGATTGGCGACGGTCCCGGCAGCGCTCACGGCGCGGCCGGCGTTCGGGCCGATCGCGCTCCGGTCGCACTCGAGCCACGCGGTGGAGATGCCCTCCAGCCGTCCGCCGACCGCAAGGCAGGCTCCGCCGTGACCGAGCCCCTCGTGGACGACGTTCGAGACCACGTACGCGAGGACGCCGATCGCGGCGACGGTGAGAAGATCGGCGCGCTCGGCGCGGCCCTGGAGTGGATGGTGATCGTCGGTCATGGGTCCAGCGCGCTCAGTAACCGGTGACGCCGGTGAACACGTACTCCACCGGATTCCCCTTCGCGTCGTGCACCACCACCCAGGTGGCCTGGCCCGCCGGACGCATGGTCATCAGCTTCTTCCGCGCGCGCTGGATGTCCTCGCGCGTTGGCTTCCTCGCCCCGAACAGCTCGGCCGCCTCCTCGCGGAAGAGCGGAAAGGCGGTCGCGTGGTCGTCCATCTCACCGGTCGCCCCGAGCGTGTCGGCCCGCAGGATGTCGAGGATCGAGTACGTCCCGTCGTCGCCGCACGACCGCATGTACGCGGCGATGCTCTTCGGGCGGTCGGGGGACCCGGGGGGGAAGGCCCGGTCGAAGACGCGGTTCCGCAGCGAGCGTAGCGCGTCCTCGACGTCGTCCACGTACGGCGTGAAATAGCTCCATCCGGCGGCGGTCATCCGGCTGAGGGTAGATCACCTGGCGCGTTCGCGTAGCATCCAGGGATGAGGTCCCTCGCCGTCGTGCTCGGCCTTGCGAGCGGCGTCGCGCTGGCCGCGGCTTGCAGCTCGTTCGGCGCCGACGGCGAGGACCCAGGCGGGATCGCGGACGCCGCGCCCCCGCTGGTCGTCGATGCCTTCGCGCCCGACGTGGTCGAGGTCGATGGCGCGGTCGATGCTTCGACGCCCCCGCCGTGCTCTCCAGGGGGCGCGTTCGGGGCGCCGCAGCTCGTCCCCTCCCTCAACGCCGCGCCGTACCACACACTGAGCGCGCGGCCGGCGGGCGACTTCCTGTACTTCGTGAGCAACCGGCACCTCCTCGATGTGACGGAGTTCTCCAACGTCGACGTGTACCGCGCGCGCTTTGCCGGTGAAGCCTTCGCGGACATCCAGCGGCTCGTGACGGTCTCGGCTCCCGACAAGGAGGACGTCGCGCCGACGGAGACGGTGGACGGTCTGACGCTCTACCTCGGCGTCGGTGACATCACGGTACGCCGCATCGTTCGAAGCACGCGGGCTTCGCGGCTCGTCGACTATCCCATGCCGTCGGTCATCGGCAGCGGCGTGCTCGTGAACGGCGCGGACGCCGAGAGCGATCCCTACATCGTGGGGAACACGCTGTACTTCATGTCCGCGAGCGGCACGACCTCCGCCATCTACGCGCTGGACCTCTCGTTCTCCAAGCCTCCGCTGCGCGTCGCCGGAGCTACCGGCAAGACGCTGCGCTTCCCCGTCGTCGACGCCGAGCAGAACGAGCTCTTCTACGTCGAGTACCCCACCACGGGTCCTCCGGTGCTCTACAGCGCCCACCGGTCGACTGTCAGCGGTACCTTCGTCGACCCGAAGGTGGTTGTCGGGGCCCAGTTCCCGGGCAGCAACAACGTGAACGTCACCGCCCTCAGCGCGGACGGTTGCGACCTGTACCTCGCGGCGCGTTTCGACGCCGGGTTCAACGTGTATCGCGCGCGGCGCGGGCAGTGAAAGCAGCGGAGGACGGGCGGATGTCGAAGCTCCTCTATGTGACGTGCGCCGCGCTCGCGGGAGGCTGTCTCGTCATCGCCGCGTGCAGCAGCTTCTCCCCGGCGGAAGCGCCGGACGCAGGCGGCTCCGGGGACGCGGCCTCCGACTCGGCGGGTGACATCGAGGAGGCCGCGACCGACGGCCCCGACGCTTCCCCGGACCGATCCAGCGGCTGCGCGGACGGCACGCGCGAGGGATTTCCCGACCACCCCAGGATCGCCGCGTGCCAGGGCGCGTGGGACCGCCCGGGCATCCTCCCCGAAGCAGCTCCGCGATGCGAGCGCCGGGCCGGCAATGATGGCGATGCGGCCACGGGCGAAGGCTGCGGCTCCCAGGATCTGTGCGCGGAGGGATGGCACGTCTGCCGGAATGCGGCGGAGGTCCAGACGAGGGGCGGCACGGCCAAGGGCCCTTGTGCGCTTCCCGCGGCCCCCGGCGATGGCGGGACGCTGTTCTATGCGACGGCGCAGGCGAGCCCCCGGGCCGCGCTCTGCGACCCGGACGCGTCGGCGGGCTACAACGACGTGTTCGGCTGCGGCGATCTCGGCCTGCGCCTGGGCCCCACGTGCTCCCCACTGAACACGAACATCACGAACGACGACCATCCTCCTCAGTTCAACGCGGGCTCGGCCACGATGGAGCGGCTGAACGTGACGAAGAAGCCGGGCCCCGGGGGAGTGCTGTGCTGCGTGGACGAGTGAGGCGCGGGGAGTCGAGTCCTGCGTGTCACCCCAGCGGCGGATAGTAGAACTCGCTGCACGGCTCGCACAGGCCGTGCGAGGTCCGGGGCGGGAGGCGCTGCACGTACGCCGAGACCCAGTCCCATTGCGGATCCGAGCCGGCGAGCGGACGAAGGACCCGGCGACAGTTGGCGCACTGGAGGATCAAGCCGCGCGTGTCGCGGTAGGTGGCATCGTCGGGTGACGACCCGTCGCCGTGCCCCGTCTCCTGGGTGAGGGAGTGCACGACCACGAGGGCCCCCGACGCGCAGGGGTGGATCGCCATCCGGAAGATGCGACGGGTGCTCGGGCTCGAGCACTCGTAATCGTGCTCCACGACGGCGCCGGTGCGTGCGGCCTGCGCCAGCAGCGCCTCGTGGAAGGGCCGCAGCGAGTCGGGAACGACGGACAGGATACTGGCGTCCAGACCGCACCCGTCCAGCGCCGCCGACGCGCCGTTCGCGAGCGCGAAGGAGATCCACGCCGGGTTCACGTACGCGATGCGCAGGTCGGCGGACACCACGCAGACCGTCGCCGTCATGCGCTCCAGAGTCTCTCGCGTGAACGGCGCGATGAGGTTCGCGAGCCCTTCGGCGCCGACGCCCGGCTCAAGATGCTGCATGAGAGACCCCTGCGATCCGTGTCGTGGCCGACAGGAGCTCGGCAGCCCGCATCGGCTTCGCGAGCCACCGAGCCCGCAGACCCTCCGCACCCGACGATTCGCAATCATCGAGCGCGAGCCCGCTGACGATGGCGAAGCGGGCGGCCTGCGCCGGGTAAGCCTCCGACAGACATCGAAACAGCTGCCCGCCCGTCATTCCCGGCAACCGGAAGTCACAAAGAATGGCTTCGAAGAACGCACCGGCGCGGATGAGGTCGAGCGCCTCTTCCGCGGTGCCGACCAGCACCGGAGTGAAACCACGCGCCAGCACGCGGGCGTACACGCGACTGAGCGTGGGGTCGTCGTCGACGATGAGCACCGAGGGCTGGGCCGGGCACCCTTCGACGACAGGCATGCTCGCTCATACGGCCGCGCCACGAGGACGTGAAGGCGAGCGGGAGCACGTGGCCGACAATCGCCGCGTCCGCCCGACGCTCCGCCTCGAAAAGCGCTATGAGGTGGGTGTCAGCTTTCACGTGCCCTCGCCCGTGAGCGGGGGGGGCGATCGATGACGGTGGAAGAGCTACGGCGTGACGACGAGGTGCGCCTCCGGAGTAGCGAGCAGCTTCTCCGCGGGATCTTCGACGGCTCGCGCGACGCGATGCTCCTCGCGGATGACAGCGGAACCTACGTCGACGTGAATCCCGCGGCATGCGAGCTCTTCGGGCTTTCCCGTGACGAGCTGGTCGGCCGCAATGCCGCCGACTTCGCGGCGCCCGGCTACGACGGACGCGCGCAGTACCGGATCTTCCTGAAGGACGGCCACATGCGCGGCCGCTTCCCGCTCCGGCGCCTCGACGGAACCCAGCGCGTCCTCGACTTCAGCGCCGTCGCGTCGGTGACGCCAGGGCTCCACCTCTCCGTCCTGCGCGACGTCACGGAGCACGTGGACACGGAAGAGTCGATACGGCAGAGCGAGGCGCGTTTTCGCGTGATGCTGGAGAAGAGCGCAGAAGGCATCTCGCTCACCAGCGCGGACGGCACCGCCCTGTTTCGCAGCGCCGCGGTCCTCCAGATGCTCGGCTTCACGGCCGAGGAGCTCGGCGGGCGGCCGTTGATGGACTCCGTCCTGCCCGCAGACCGCCCTCTCGTAGAGGCGCAGATGGCCGCGTTGCTCGCGGGTCAGCCCGAGGTGCACTTCGTGTATCGCGCAGTCCACCGCGACGGCTCCACACGCTGGATCGAGACCTCGGGTACGAACCTGCTGGACGACCCCAACGTGGGCGCGCTGGTCGGCAACTTTCGCGACATCACCGCGAGGAAGGTGGCGGAGGAAGCGCTGCGCGCGAGCGAGCTGCGCTACCACCGCCTCATCGACGATCTTCCCGAGCCCGTGCTCGTCCACATCGACAGCTCGATCGCCTACGCGAACGAGGCCTGCTCGAGGGCGCTGGGCTTCGCCGATGCGAGCGAGCTCATCGGTCTGTCGGTCCTCGATTTCGCCACCGAAGACACACGTACGCGCATCCTGGCGCGCATGGAGGTGGCGCGCGCGACGGGCCTCCCCCTCGAGCTCGTCGAGCAGACCTTCCGCGTGCGCGGTGGCGGCGAGATCCGTGCCGAGGTGAAGACCATCCCGATCGTCTTCGACGGCAAGCCGGCGATGCTCACGATCGCGCGCGACATCAGCCCGCGCATCGCCGCCGAGCGCGGGATGGCAAAGGCGCTCGAGGAGGCGGACCTCCAGCGCCGCAAGCTCGAGGCGGTGCTCGCCGCCCTACCGGTGGGCGTCTGGATCGCCGACGCGAGGGGGCGACTCACGGAGACCAATCCCGCCGCGGCACGGATCTGGGGCGGGCAGGCACCCCGGGTCGACAGCCCGGCCGAGTACGGCGTCTACAAGGGATTCTGGCCCCGGACGGGAGCGCCGCTCGCCGCCAGTGACTGGGCGCTCGCCAGGACCTTCGCGACCGGGGCGACGGTCCTCGCCGAGGAGGTCGAGATCGAGCGCTTCGACGGCACGCGCGCCCACGTCCTCAATTCGACCGCTCCGATCCTGGGCGAGGATGGTGGCGTCATCGGCGGGGTCGTCGTGCTGCTCGACGTCACGGAGGCGAACCAGGCCGCACGCGAGCGCGAGCGCCTCGTGTCGTCACTGGAATTCGAGCGAACCCGCCTTGGCCGGCTGGTCCAGCAGTCGCCCGCGTTCATCGCGGTCGTGCGCGGGGAGGACCACGTTTTCGAAGTGTCGAACGACGCCTACCAGGAGCTCGTGGGGGGCCGCGATCTGATCGGCAAGTCGGTGGCCGAAGGGCTGCCCGAGGTCGCCAGTCAAGGCTTCATCGAGCTCCTCGACGGAGTCATGAGGACGGGCGAGCCTTATCGTGCGAACGGGGTCTCGGTCCTGCTGAACCGGAGGCCGGGGGTCCCGCCAGAGCAGCGCTACATCGATTTCGTCTATCAGCCGATGATCGAGCCCGACGGCACGCGCAGCGGCGTCTTCGTGCACGGCGTCGACGTCACGGACGCGACCACCACGCAGCAGCGCGTGCGCGCCCAGTTCCACGGAATCCCGGTGCCCACCTACGTGTGGCGACAGATCGAGCTCGACGGAACGAAGGACCTCGTGCTCGTCGATTACAACGAGGCCGCCTCCCGCATCTCGGACGGCGCGATCCACGCGCACCTCGGAACGAAGGCCAGTGCCTACTTCGCGGACGCGCCCGAGATCGTCGCGGAGCTGCAGCAGTGTCTCGAGACGGGCGTGACCGTCCAGCGCGAGATGGATCACACCCTCCGATCGACGGGGCAGCGGCGCCGCCTCTGCGTCACCTACTCGGCGGCCCCGCCCGACCTCGTGATCGCCCACACCGAGGACGTGACGGAGCGCTCGATGCTCGAGGAGCAGCTGCGCCAGGCGCAGAAGATGGAGGCCGTGGGCCGGCTCGCCGGCGGGATCGCGCACGACTTCAACAATCTGCTGTCGGTCATCATGAGCTACGCCGACCTGACGATCGACGGCCTGAGGCGCGGCGACCCGATGCGCGACGATCTCGAGGAGATCGGGACCGCCGCCCGCAAGGCAGCAGCGTTGACGAAGCAGCTCCTCGCGTTCAGCCGCAAGCAGGTCCTGCAGCCCCGGGTCATCGACCTCGGGAACGTCGTCGGCGAGATGCAGCCCATGCTCGCGCGGCTGCTCGGCGAGGACGTGGCGCTCACCGTCGCTGCCGCACCGGACCTCGGCCGCGTCCTCGCCGATCCCGGTCAGATGGAGCAGGTCGTGATGAACCTTGCGGTGAATGCCCGCGATGCGATGCCCGAGGGAGGAAAGCTCACCCTCGAGATTGCCAATGTCGAGGTGGGCGCCGAGCGGCTCGGGGTCGTCCCCGGCCCCTATGTCGTCCTGAGGGTCAGCGATACCGGAACAGGCATGGACGCCCGAACGCGCGCGCGCGTGTTCGAGCCGTTCTTCACGACCAAGGAGGTCGGAAAGGGCACCGGGCTCGGCCTCGCCACCGTGTTCGGCATTGCCCATCAGAGCGGCGGCCACGTGGCGGTGCGCAGCGAGCTCGGCGCGGGTACGACGTTCGAGGTGTACGTGCCGCGTACGACGCGCATCGCCTCGGCGCACGCGCCGTCTGTCGTGAGCGCGGTTCGCGGAGGTACCGAGACCATCCTGCTCGTGGAGGACGAGGAGCAGGTGCGCCACGTCGGCTGCGCCACGCTCCGCCGGAAGGGTTACCAGGTGATCGAGGCTGCGAACGGCGGCGAGGCCTTCCTGATCGCCGCCGACTACGCGTCCAGGATCGATCTCATCCTCACCGACGTGGTCATGCCGAGGATGAGCGGGCGGAAGCTCGTCGAGCACCTCGCCACGGGCCGGCCGGAGATGAAGGTGCTCTACACGTCGGGGTACACCGACGACGCCATCATCCACCATGGCGTCTTCGACGAGCGCGTGCCCTTCCTCCAGAAGCCGTTCACCCCGGATACGCTCCTCCGGAAGGTGCGCGAGGTGCTCGACGCGCCCTGAGGTCGTGGCCGTTCAGGCCGCGCCACGCCGGCGCGGCTCGGCGAGCAGGACGCGATCCCGTCCCGCGCGCTTCGCGGAATAGAGAGCCTGGTCGGCGCGGCGCACGGGGCCCTCGATGGTGTGGTCGTCCTCGCTCGCGAGAGCGCAGCCGACGCTGCATCGCACCTGGATGGTGTGGCCCTCGAAGGACACGGGCACCGCCGACAGCGCCTGGCGCATCCGCTCGCAGATGCGAACCAGCGACGCCCCGTCCACGCCGGGGAGGACCGCGAGGAACTCCTCGCCCCCGTAGCGGCCGACCGCGTCGGTGACGCGCAGCGCTCCGCGGAGCCGTTCGGCCACCACGCGGAGGACCTCGTCGCCTGCGGCGTGGCCATAGGTGTCGTTGATCTTCTTGAAGTGGTCGACGTCGAGGACGGCCAGACCGAGCCGCCCGGCGTGGCTTCCCTGCTGGGTGAGCTCGCGCGCGCCGATCTCCTCGATCGCGCCGCGGTTCCACATGCGCGTGAGCACGTCGACCGACGCTTTCACCTCGAGCTCGCGATGCGCGGCGGCGAGCTCGAGCTGCGCGTCGGAGAGCGCCACGACGCGGAACTCCTGCTCCGCGATGTCCGCGAGGTCGCGAAGGGCCGCCTTGTCGTCGGCGCCGAGCGTGCGCGGCCGGTGGTCAGCGATGCAGAGCGTCGCGACGGTGCGTCCCTCGAATTTCAGGGGGACGCCGGCGTAGAACACGAACGTGGACGCGGCCGGGTTGTCGGAGACGCGCGGGTCGGTGCGAGCGTCCTCGATGAGGCAGATGTCGTCCGCGGTGAGAGCATGCTGGCAGTACGACGCCGCCCGGCAACCCTCGACGAGCTCGAGCCCCTGCACGCTCTTGACCCACAGCCCGTCGGACGCGACCAGGTTGATCATCGCGACCGGCACGTCGAGGATCCGCCGCGCAAGACGGGTGATCTTGTCGAAGCGCTCCTCGGCGGGCGTCCCGTAGAGGGCGGTCCTTCGCACGGCAGCGGCGCGCAAGCTCTCGTCGGGCAAGGTGGGAGGGGCGGGCATGAGCGGCTTCGGAGGTGTGGCGTTCCTGTCTCTGAACGGCCGGCGCGCGGCGGAATTCAGGACCCTCAGGCTCAGGTCCGCTGCGGCAGCTCGGCTCTTCATCGCATTCGGCGCCGGTGCTAAGTGCTGGAGGTCGCGGTTTGTCGCCGCGACCCGGACCTGCAGCACGACCTCATGACGCTCCATCGGATCCTGCGTGAACGGCGCGACGCGATCGTACGGCGTTACGTGGGTGAGCTCCGCGCGCAGGGAATGCCTCCGGCCGAGACGTCCCGCACGAACCTGACGGACCACATCCCGTCCTTCCTCGACGACGTCGTTCGTGAGCTCGGCGCCGACGCGGACGATGCCGCCCACGTCCCTGGCGAGCGCAGCCACATCAACACCACCGCCCGGCAACACGGCGTCCAGCGGTGGGAGCTCGGATTCGATCTGGGCGTGCTCGTCCGTGAGTACGGCGTGCTCCGGCGCTGCATCCTCATGGAGGCGAAGGACGCCGGCATCGGCGTCAGCATCGACGAGTTCGACCGCCTCGCGGACTGCCTGAACGTGGGCGTCGCCGAGGCGGTGACGGCCTTCGTGGCCGAGCGGAGCGCAGAGCGCGCGCTGCAGACCGAGCGCGTCGAGTTCCTGGCCGAAGCGGGCCGCCTCCTCGGGTCGTCGCTCGACCTGCAAGCGACGCTCACGCGCCTGACGCGCCTCGTCGTCCCGCGCCTGGCGGACTGGTGCGCCGTGCACCTCACCGAGGTGCCGGAGCTCGACGAGATCCCCGTGGCTCACGTCGACCCCGCCCGCGCGCCGCTCGTGCGCGAGCTGTTCGCGGCGCCCGCGTGGACCACGGACCTTCCCGCCGGGTACCCGCGGGTCATCGAGACTGGCCAGAAGGAGCACGTGACGGGCGCGCTGCGGGAGACGCTCTCCGGGGCCGGCGCCGACGTGGCGGTCCTCTCGAAGCTCGCCGCGCTCGAGGCCACCGGCTGGCTCGTCGTGCCCCTCCGGGTGCAGCGTGCCACCTTCGGCGCCATCACCTTCGGCTTCAGCGCCGGCGCCGCCCGCGAGCACGACTCGGTGGACGTGCTCCTTGCCGAGGACCTCGTGGCCCGCGCGGCCGTGGCCATCGAGAACGCCAGTCTGTTCGCGCTCGCGAACCGTGAGCGCGCGCGCGTCGAGGCGGCGACCCGCGCGAAGGACGAGTTCGTGGGCATGATCTCGCACGAGCTGCGAACGCCGCTCAATGCCATCCTCGGGTGGACTCGCCTGATCCGCGGCGGCGCCATTCCCCCGGAAAAGCAGCCCCACGCCATGGAGGTCATCGAGCGCAACGCCGAGGCGCAGCGGCAGCTCGTCGGCGACCTGCTCGACGTCAGCAAGATCATCAGCGGCACCGTCCGCATCAGCCCCGCGCAGATGGACCTCGGCGACGTCGTCGACATCGCGCTCGAGGGAGTGCGGCCCGCGGCCGAGGCCAAGCGAGTGACGCTCGATCTCGACCACCGAGTCGAGCGCGGCACCGCGGTGATGCGCGGCGACTCCGAGCGTCTCCAGCAGGTCGCCTGGCAGCTGCTCACGAACGCCGTCAAGTTCACGCCGAAGGGCGGCCGGGTGCACGTCACCGTGGGGCGCGCCGGATCGGACCTCGAGCTCGTCGTCGAGGACAGCGGCATCGGCATCGCGCCCGAGTTCTTGCCGCACATGTTCGACAGCTTCCGGCAATCGGACTCGAGCAGCACGCGGACGCATGGCGGGCTCGGCATCGGTCTCGCCATCGCGAAGCACCTCGTCACGCTGCACGGCGGCACCCTCGAAGGCGGCAGTGATGGCGTCGGTCGCGGCGCTCGCTTCGTGGTGCGTCTGCCCGTGAGCTCGCTCGTGTCGTCGAGCCGCGGGGTCCGGCGTGTTCCGGCAGTCGGCAACGTGAGCACCAGGGCCGCCCAGCACGGGCTCCGGGGGATCAAGGCGCTCGTCGTCGATGACGAGCGTGACGCTCGCGAGCTCGTGCAGATCGTCCTCGAGTCGTGCGGAGTCGAGGTGAGGCTCGCAGACAGCGTCGCCGCCGCGTTGGCGGAGGTGGAGCAGTTCCGGCCCGACGTCATCATCTCGGACATCGGCATGCCCAACGAGGACGGCTACGCCCTGATCAAGAAGGTGCGCACCGAGGCGTCCGAGGCGCTCCGGCGGACACCGGCGATCGCCCTCACCGCGTACGCGATGGCCGAGGACCGCAACCGCACCCTGCTGGCCGGCTTCAACTTGCATCTCACGAAGCCTGCCGACCCGGCGGGGCTGGTCACGATGGTCGCCGACCTCGTGGGCCGCCGGATGACCGACGCGCCTGGCAGCGGCTAGCGCTTCTTCCGCGGGGGCTTCGCGACCGGAAGCGCATCGCGCCACGCCTCGGTGAGGAGCTCGCGGAGGAGCGTCTCGTCGACGGTCGCGAGATCGACCGCGAGATATCCGAGGCGCGTCCAGCCCCCGAGCGAGAAGAACGTGTCGGGGAGCTCCGCGAGGAGCGCTTCACGCTGCTCGGCCGGCTGGATGACGAGGTTCACGCGTCGGTCGGCGCCGAGCGTCGCGAAGATCTTCCGCTTCGTGCGAAAGGCCGCGCGTTCCATGTGAGGAACCTCGCTCACGCCTTCGAGGTCGAGGGCGAGCTTCCGGAACCGTGCGGGCGTCATGTACCGGCAGGATACCCGCCGCGGAGGGGGCGGCGAGGACCGGGATCGTTCGGATCCCTCACGGTCGCCGCGCCGAGCGGCGTGTCCGGCGCGCCGGAAATCGTTCGGATCCCTGCCGGACGCGCCCCCGACGCGCGGCCTCGGTCCACCGCCCGGCGACAGGGCGGCGATTCAGGGGGGATCCGAACGAATTTCGCCCCCTCGCGCACGTCGCCCGCGCCGAAGACCGGCAGGGATCCGAACGATCTCACGGCCTCCCGCAGGTCACTGCTCGAAGCAGTAGAGGTTCGCGAGGTTGCTGCAGTTCATGACTCCTTGGTCGGTCCACCAGGTGCTGTTCGTGACCGCCATGCCGACGCTCGCGTAGGCGCCGGGTACGTAGACGCCGCTCGTCCAGTTGGCGCAGTAGGTGCCCGAGCCGTTGCTTCCTCTCGCGGTGCCGTCGGCGGCCGTTCCCGTCCAGGGGTATCCGTTGATCGATTCGCCGGCCGGGCCGATCGTGATCGCGACGTCGATGGCAGGCGTGTAGTTGTTCAAGCCGTCGGTCAGCGTGGCCCACGAGGTCGCAATGCGAACGTTGGTGGTGGTGACGAAGGCGCCGTCCTTCGTGAAGCGTGTGGCGGGGGACGCGGAATCGTCGCTCAGCCACGCCTTGAACGTCTTGCTCGCAGGGAGGTCCGCGGCGAGCGCAGCGGCCTGACACTTGGCGTCGGCGCCGGCGAGGCCGCCGAGGTCGGCGGTCCACGTCTGCGGCGTGATGAAGACGAGCCGGTCGCGCGGCGCAGCGACTCCCGGGGTGCACACGTTGGCGGTGCTCGTCACCTCGGTGTCCTCGAGCATCCCGCAGTGATCCTCGTCGATGCCGGCGTCGATGCGAGCGCCGCCGAAGGGACACGCCGCGTCCCCGACCGGGAGCGGGGTCACCTTGATGAGCGCGCTCGCGCCCGCCGGACCGGCGGGACCGGGCTCCCCCGCGGGACCGGGTACGCCCTCGGGGCCCGGTGCGCCCGCAGGGCCCGGTGCGCCCGCAGGGCCCGGTGCGCCCGCAGGGCCCGGTG
>JAQBQL010000266.1 GCA_028287035.1 Labilithrix sp.
GGGCGGCGCGGCGGGCGACGCGGGCGGAGCGGGCGGAGCGGGTGGCGCTGCGGAGCCCACGGCAAAGCGCGGTTGCCTGGGCTGCGCGATGACCGACGCGCAGGGCACGAGAGCCGCGGGGTGGCTCGCGGCGGTGGGCGCGGTGGTCGTCGCCGCGCGTCGCCGTAAGCGCGTCCGGCGGAGCTAGCCGCCGCGCCGGGGTTGTACGGTAACCGCGTCGTGGTAAGGGTTCGGTGACGGGGAGTAGCACAGACCGGTAGTGCGCAAGCTTTGGGTGCTTGAGATCGCGGGTTCAAATCCCGCCTCCCCGACCAGGAAGAGCCCGCGATGCGGGCTCTTCGCGTTTCGGCAGACGCTTGCCCAGACGAATGGGCGTGGCCCCGACTTCCGTGAGGTCGTTCGGGAAGGCAGGGAAGGGCGCTCCGTACCGGCCGCGACGGTCTTGGACTTCCTTCGCGTCGCCGAGGGTGGTGCCGATGTGCTCGTGGCCGCTCTCGCGCTCGATGACCTCGGCGCGATGCTCGGCGAGGAAGCGCGAGGGGATGCCGGAGTCGCGGAGTGAGGGGAAGTCGATCCGGAGGTGCGTCTCCGTCTCGACGAACAGCTCCGCGCGCGTGACGGAAGCCGCGCGTAGGAAGTCGCCGAAGACGCCTGCGCGGTTCTTCTCCGGGATCGCCGAGACGAAGGGCGCGGCGAGATCGTTCGGAGCGCGCTCGCCTTCGATGCGGCGGAGGAGCGGGAGCGGCCTCGTCGGGATCGTGACGTGCCGCATCTTCGGTCTTCGGTGTCTTCACGACCTTCTCGCGTTGGTCGTACGCGCGTCGGATCTTCACCTCGCCCGCATCGAGATCGAGATCCGAGACGCGGAGCTCGTGAAGCTCGCCGGGGCGCAGGTGGAGGTAGCAGCCGATGCGATCGCCTCACGCCACGCGAGCGGGACGTCAGCGCAGTCGAGCACCGCGAGGATCTCGGGCGGGCGGCACCACTGGCGGTGCTTCGAAACACCATCCCGCGGCCGCGGAATTCCAAGGCAAGGGTTTCCCTTGTGTTCGCGCACGCGAAGCTCGCGCGGACTGCGGCGTGAGCTGGCGTACTTCATAGCGGTCGCGAGCGAGGTCCATACCTTCCGCGATGTCTTCGGCGCGAGCCGGCCCTCGCCCTTCACTGATCCGGCCTTCTCGTATTCGAGCACCGCCTCGGCGAGTGCGCTGCGAATGACCTCGATGTCGTCGGGGGTCACCTCCCGGACCGGCTTGGGGCCGATCGACGAACTGATCCGTTTCGCCCACCGCCCACGATCGTCATCGGCGGTTCCGACCTCCTACGCGCGGTAGTCGGTGAAGCGCTCGTACCAGGCGTTGCAGGTCTCACCCGCCGCCGGGGCCGCCGTGGGGACGGCTTCGGAGCGCGGTGCGATGCCGAGGTCAGTCGCGGTCATCTCCCGCCATCTCGCGCGCTCGGTGAGCGCCCAAGGCCTTTCGCGTGCGCGTTCTTTGGCCTGCGCGCTCTTGGTCTTCTCCGGCAAGTCGACCCATGGCCGACTCCCGTCGTTGAGCGTGAGCCGTGCACGCCAGCACCCGCGCTTCGGATCCCACGCCACCGTTCCCGAACGTTCTCGCACTTCGGATCCCTAGCTGCCAGTCGGCCACAGTTGCGATCTGCACGCATCCTGATCGTCCCTCCGCCGTCCGCGCACGACCGTCGGTGCCGGGAGGACGCCAACGATGATTGCGCCCGCTCCAGCAGCCTTCCGTGAGCGGACCGAGTCTCGGTCGCCGCCTGGGAGGACGGGAGGTGATCGGTGCGTCAAATTGGATCGTGGCGCGACTGTGCTAAAGAACTGTCGACGGCGGTTCGCGATGGTGGGTGAGGACGGATTCGACGCATCCGCCGAGCGTGATGGCGGTCTATCCGTCGCGAACGCCCTCGAAAGCTGTGGCCCAGTGATGTCGCCATGAGCCCCGGCGGGAACGCACCTGTGCGCGCGCAGCGCGCACGACCGTTGTCCATCCACGATCATCTCGCCGATCGCTGGTCTGGGGCCGGTCGGATTCACAGCTCCTCTAAATGAAGATCTCTTGCCGCGCGCACGCGTTCATCGAGACGCTGTAAGGGACGACCATTCTGCGAAGGATCGCCGGTCGTGTTTTCCGGAAGCTCGTGCCGATAGAGCCAACTGATTCATGCGCGCCGCTCGGTCAGCGTACGAGGAATGTGGCCAAGGTTGCCCCGGCTGCGATTGCGTGACGGACCGTTACCGCCGATCGAAATGTGTGGACGACGGAACGCTCAGGAGCGCTGCAGCCGGTCAACTCAATGAGCGCGTTAGCGAAACAGCTGCGCGCCGAAGCTGCCTTGATGCGCGCCGATGCCGAGCGCCGGGCGGCGCTAGAGGACCTTGCGGACCGCTCCGAGCGCGAGGATGCTAGGCTGAGCCCATGGTAAACGGCGATGCCTTCGGTATCGCGGTGACCACCTGGCGCCGAGCGTGTAGCGCCGGGGAGCGCGAAAGCGCCCGAATACTCGGAAGGAAGTAACGTGGCGCCGCGCGCGTGTGTCGAGACGTGGCTTGCAAGTCGGGCGATCCCCAGGCCTCTGCCCAACTTCGTGTCCCCTCCGGCCGACCACCTAGACGAGCTGCTAGCTTGTGCGCGTCGTACCGCCTGACGGCATCGACGTCGTCCCGACGGATCCGTCGCTGACGCGCACCGCTCCAACCGCGCGTGCCAGAACAGGACTTCTCGCGGAGGAGGAAGGTAACCGCGTCCCGTCCTTCGGACGCGGCACAGTGGTCGGACAGCAGGCTGGTTACCCTTCACGCAGCGGGCGGCCTGTTCGGCGCCAGAGATGGCACCGCGTGCGGTGCCGCGCTCGCACCTGCCACGTGACGCCGGTACACTCGCTTGGTGTCGGAGCTCTTCGGCCTGATCCATGCGCGCTACGCGACGTGCGTGACCTACGAAGATCGAGGGGAGGCCATGACGATCTCGACCTACGAGGATGGGCAGCCACCGCACTCCGAGACCGTGACGTTCTCGACCCTCTTGGACCGCGCGACGGGCGCGTTCCGGTTCGAGTACGAGCAGCCGAACCGGTCGGGCCCCACGAAGCGCGCCGTCATCTGGCAGATGAACCACGGCCCCGCGCATTTGTGGTGGACGGTCACCGGCTCACAGCGTGTCGACGCACTCGAACGGCACATCGGCGCCCAAACGGGCGTATCGAGCGGCACCGTATCGATGGTCCCGCCCCTTCTCCTTGGACGAGCGCTACCCCACGTCTACGAGGCGGTCGGCGCGGACGGCAGCTCGCCCCTGCGCAGCCTCGTGCACCGGAAAGGCGAGTCCGAGACCACGCTCTTTGTCTCCAGGGACGGCACGCTGCGACACTACATCGACCGGGACCTCATTTCGACGGAGGGCATCGGCATGCCAAACCTGCCGAACATGACCGACGACGAGCGGCGAGAGCTTGAAGCGGCCTTGCGGACGGCGCGGCGCTTCCGCATCGAGCGGACCGTTCGCTACGAGCCGCTATTCGACCAGCCCATAGACCCGGAACGCTTCCAGTTCGTTCCGCCGGTCGAGCCGGTTGGGTAACGCCTGGTACTCAAGGCGAGGGCGGGTAGGGAGCGCACTCGGTCGGTGCGTCGAGGTCCAGCCCAGCCTTAGCTGGCTGGCGAACGAGGACGGACGGATTCGGCGAATCCGTTCCGCCAGCCGGGGCAAGGAGATTGCGTCGGTGCACGAATCAGCGATGCGAAGAACTCGCGCGCTCTGTTCAGCGCGGCAGACCAACGCTAGGTGGGCGTCATGACCGAATCTCGTTGGACATGGGGGAGCCAGGCGCCGGACGCGTGGTACGCCGACCGAGCGAACGGTGCCGTGATGATCCGCGGGTACCTAGCCCTGGGCTCTCGGACGCCGGACTCGGCGGAGGAGCTCGCCGCCTGGTCAGCGAACTTCGACGGACGCGACCTCCACGTCAGCTTCGTGCGCGGGAGCCTCGAAGTCCCGCCGCCGATCACGTTCCACTTCACCGGTGGGGAGAACGTCGCCGTGCACCGCAGCGAGCAGCCGGCCAAGCTTCCCCCTGCCGTCTACGTCGTGCTCTCGGTGCCCGTGCGCGCGCACTATCGCGGCGTCACTGATGACGCGGAGCGCGAGGCCATCGCACGCTTAGATTCGGCCGCCGGTCTCATTGCGGTCGCGATCTCGCCGAACGCGATCTACCAGCAAGTATTCGAGTTCATCGCCGAGGCGAGCGGGCCCGGCACACGCGTGATGAGCCCGCCTGTGCGGCGTCCGCTGGCCGAGCACGCGGTGCTGAACGAGGATGCGATGCTCGCGATGCGGGATGTCCTGCGGGCCGTTGGAGTCGCAAGCGACCGAATTCAGGCTCGCGCAACGACGTCACTGCGATGGTACGCGCAAGCGCAGGCAGAGCGGAGTCGGGTCGAAGCATTCGTAAAGTTCTGGATCGCGCTCGAAGCGATCGCGTTCGACGGCGACGGGAGTCCCGCGCCGCTGATCAACCTGCTGGCGGCCCACTATACGCAGCCGGTGGCCTGGGTCCGGGACACCTTCGCGATCAACCAGCTCGCGCAGCTTCGAAACGGCATCGTGCACTCAGGTCGACGGCCCATGCTTCACGGGAACGTCCTCACGTTCGTGGACGCCTTGTACGTCGACGCGCTGCGAGCTCGGCTTAGGCTCACAAACGAACGGCGTGCGGAGCGTGCCCTTCCGGAAGGGACCTCGTTCAACGTTCGCCGCTGGCAGCACTCGGGAGCTGTTAAGACGGCTTACCTACCGGACGTGCCGGACGTGCCCGACGAGTCGGCGAGGTAGAGACGCGGAAGCATCAGCCTGAATCGCTGCGGCTACACTTGCCACCGCCTCGATGAGTGCTCAGGATGCGTCCGTGGACTGGAAGCTCATCCTCCCGTTGATGGTGGTCTTGGGGGTGGTCATCGTCGCGGTGGTCATCCAGCGTCGCGGTGCGCGTCAGAAGGTTGATTTGGAGCTGTCGGCAGGGGGCGCGAAGGCCAAGCTGAAGTCGTCCGTGCAAGCCGAGATGGAAGGCATCAAGGCTGGGCGCAACGTGAAAGCGATCGCCGGCCCGAACGATCCGGCTCGAATGTCCAACGTCGAAGCTGGTCAGGATGTCATTCGCGACACAACCGCCCGCGACCCAAAAGCGTAGGCCCCGCGGATGATGTCCTGCGGGGCGACGATCACTTGTCGGACCACGTGATGAGCAACGTTCATCTTGATGGAGTCCACGCAGGACGAGATGTCAACGTGGGGCCGACATACTGGAACGTCGGTGGCGAGGGCGGAAAATCTCCGGGTGCTGGCGGTGGCGGCGGCGGCGCTGTCGGCCTGGGCGCGGTTGGTGGCCCGGGTGGCCAGGTCGGCACACGTCTCTTCTTGGACGGCACCGCCGCAACCGAGCCAGGTGCGGGAGGTGGCGGCGGAGCTGCCCTGCTTCTTCGGCGAGCCCTATGGACTGACCCCCAAGCCGATGGACAAGAACGACCAGGAAGACAGCGCCGCGGTCCGTCTGCCTCGGGGGCTCTACGGCTCACCACGCTCTATCTCGCGCATCGAGTTCACAGTGTGAATGGCCTAGTCGATGCGATCGGAGCGGGGTGGGAGCACTGTGAGTTCCCGAATCTCCCTGCCGAGTTTCTCGCCAGGCTCGTCTGCGCTGTCCACATGCACCAAGTCGAGCCGAAGCTCACCGCGAAACTCAAGCTGATGGTGCGCAATCCGAGCGGAGACTGCATTCTGGAAGAGGAATTTACGATGCACTCGGGCGAACGTCGCCCGGTCGTGATCGCCTCAGCCGCTATCACCCTCCGATTTCCAGTCACCGAAGCAGGCGTATGGTCGATCGTGGTGCTGGAAGGAGACCAGGAACTCGGTTGGCTGCCCTTGGAAATGAAAGTGCTCGCTGCCCATCCGAGCGCGAGCGAGGGGGCGACGCCGCCCATCAGCTGATGACTCGGTGGTCGTCTTGAGCGTGCGCGTGATGGCTTCCGTGGGGTACCTGGGCGGCTTCGAGCGCTCCGCAGTTCGCGTAAGATCGGGGGCACGTCCGCAACGATGGACGCGTACAGGAATGGCGTGCACGTAGCGTTGCGTCACGTCCAGCTTCGAGTGCCCGGCGAGGAGCGGGACGACCTCGATGCTCGCCCCGTTCCGCACGAGCGCCGAGATGAAGAAGTGCCGAAACGAGTCTCTAGATCGCTCATGCGCGTCTCTTCCAGGAAACCATAGCGCGATTCCCGACGTGCTAGGTCGTAGGGACGGCGATGCCGAAGGTTGTTTCTACTAGCGTGCGCAGTGGCACCCGCGCGGAATCGACGATGCGCGCAGCCGAGTAGAGGTAGTGCGGCTGGGTCAACACGAGCAGGCAGTTGTGATCGGCTACGAGCTCGCGCAGCCAGATGTCACGCTCGGTCGGCTCCGTATTCAGATCTTTCGGATGCGAGACGAACAGGTGTGCCGGGCTTAACGCGATGCTCAGGAAGTGGATCGGCCGCTTCTGGCAGTCCTGTGCGTCCACGAGCACAGGCCGATCCGAGGTGATGAACTGCTCACCCGGGATCGCGCCGCAAACGGTCCACTGCTGATTCACAAGGTAGTCGAGCACCGTCTGGTCGTTGATTCGGGTCAACATGTGCTGCCGCACTATCGTGGTCGCCATGTTGTCGAGCAGGAGCAGATCGAGTGCGTGATTCGCTCGCTCGGCGTTCGAGCCCTTCCCAAATGTCGCGCGCCAGTGGGCCATTCTCTCGGCGGCGACCTTTCTAGCTTTGTCGTCGTTCGCGTTGAGCTCGCGCGGATGCCGCTCGAGCAGTGAGTTCAAGAAACGCGCCCACGCCCTTCGCTCGTCGGTCTCTAGTTTGAGCGGACGGCTGGCGGTGAGATTCTCGAGCACCTTTGCTGCGCCGTCGTCGAGCGGCGACATCACGTCGGTCTCGATCTGGTCTTCGCGCCGCGTCTCAAACTTGGTCGTCGGTCGCGCCGTGTAGAGGTGCTCTTCGTAGCCGGTGCCCTTCGGTCCGATCCGGCCCTCGATCAGCTTCCCGTACTCGCGGCGGTAGTACCAGAGACGGCCATCCTTGTCGGCCGGGGGCGCCCAGCGCGCGAGGTACGACCGCGGCGTGTGGTGGTGGTCCTTCGCGGGCTTCTGGACTGACATGGCCAGCATGAGATGAGCATCGGCGCGCCGCCGGTCAAGCTCATGGGAGAGGCGCCGGCGACGCCGCGCGGGCCAGATCGCGAACCCTTTCAGCGTCGGTATGTCGGCATAGCGAGCGCCTGGCGGTCTGTCATGCCGGTGACGTCGTTGGTTGCCGTCTGTGAACGGCGGCGGCGACGCACGCATGGGGTCCCCCCTTCTAGGAAGACGGAGGATCCTCAGACGATTCCGAGTCTGCTTCTGATCTTGCGCTCACTTCCACGGGTGCGGCGGTGACTTCCAAGGGCGTGGCGGTCACTGATACCTCAACCGGCCGTCGCGTAGTCCGAGCGGGCGCATCATTTGGTTCCGGTGCCCGCCCGCTAGAGATCATTTTGAAGATCTCAGCTTCGGTGATCTCATCGGTCTCCGGTTGCTTGCGACCACTATCCTCAGCGATTCCTAGATCCACCGTCATCGAGTGGATTACGAATCGGTCGAACTCGATGGTCGCGGGCGTCGTGTAGATGGGACCACCGAGCCGGAAGGTCACGACAAACCCCTCCCGAGCCGGCATCGCCCCAGCCTCCAGCGCGGTCATATAGGCGTGCAGTTGATAGTAGGCGGACCGAATATCGTGCCGTGCGTTTCCGCTCTTTCGGTACGCCTTGGCCTCGACAGCAAGTCCTTGCAGCCCGACCAGATCGGGTTCGAGGTTGCTCATCCGAGGGCGCGCGAGAACGAAGATGCCTGCATCGTGTAGATACTTCGCGAGCTCCAACGTCAGACGATCCTCGGTGCCGGCGGCGGGCTTCTCCCCGGGCTTCGGATCTGGACCTGCCACAGCGCGAAGGCGATCCTTGTCGTACCAAACGCTGCGCTCCTTGAAGCGACCGATCAGCCTTCGATAGCTCAGCGTGGTCGAGCTGAGAACACGCAGTTCCTCAACGAACCGATTGAGCGCCTGGACGGCGGTGTGGACATATGGAGTAGCGTCCTGGTCCATGTCCTCGGCCTGAACAAACGCTTTGAATGCGTGCTCGGTGGGGAAGAAGGAGGTCCAATCGGTCACACCTTCCAATGGTGGATTTAGGGCTCGGCAGAGGTCGACGAGGACCATGAGTGCCGTCCAAGGAGATGCCTTTCGTCCGATGCTCCGTTGCTGAAGCAAGTACAGGTGCCGCGCGGCAAGGTCGGCGACCTTCTCGGTGTCGGCCTGCACTTCGGCGAATCGGTTGGCGTGACTGGCATCGATGAGTCCGCCCTTCGAGCGGCCCGATACAGCTTCTGCGAGGTCGCGCGAGCTGTCGATTCGTTGATGCGGATCAATCGTCTCCTTCGCATTCTTGCCAAGGCGCTCGATCGCGTCCCAGCTATGTGGGAGTCCAGGGTCAACCTCCTGTGTCGCATAGAAGGGTAGGGCGTGAAGCTCTCTGGCTCGTGCTCGAAGCTCGTCGATCGCGGCGTCCACAGCTTGCGCGACCTCTTTGTCCTCGGCCTCGTGCATCGCCACGATCGTACGGACGTAGAAGCGAAGCGTTGGTTGGGCCCACACCCACTGGAGGAACGCCGGAACTTCGTGGAGCGTCCGCACCGAGTAGTTCAGCTTGCCGATCCGAGCGCACTTGCGCTCGGCGATATCGAGCGCCGTGTCGTCGAACTGCATCGAAGGAGAGCATCACCTCAGGCCGCTGAGCGCAACGTGTCAAGACAGCTGGTGCACCGCCGCCCGATGGGCCACGGAATCGTGGGGCAAAGCTCGCCCGCCCGACTACGAGGGCGCAATCGCGCGTTGACGCTGCGTGTCGTTCCGGCTTTCGGCGTCGCGCCGCTCTCAACGGACTGGATCTCGTGAAGGATGGAATACGCGCGGGCGAGTTCCTGCAGCGCGTTGTCGATGGAGGCGGTCAGCACGGCGAACCTCGCAACGTCGAGCGGATCGCCCAAGCCGGCAAGCGCGCCGGTCGCGGCGTTCAGTGTGGCGCGGCGGTCCTCCGCGCCACGAAGCGTCTCTGATTGGTCCGGGCCACCTTCTCTCGCGCCGTTCCTGGCACCGTCGAGGCCTTCGACTGTCACTCGGTCGAGCGTCGATCGATCGTCATCGCAGTCGATCTCGCTCTCGGACTCATTTTAAAATTCCGCCTCCCGGACCACATCCCGCCTGTACGAGCCATCGCATCGATGGCTGGTCGCGTGAACCTACGTACGGGCAGCGCTAATTTGCGGTCGGGAGGTTGCCGCAGTTCTTGCCGCCCTCCGGAGAGCGCCACCACTACTCGCCACGCCCGCCCTCTTCCGTAACCTCAGCGCTCAGCTGGACCAAGCACCGGCCGCCCGCGGCATGTCGTCGAGGACGATGCGGCCCCGCGCCCTTGGTGCTCACCGCGTATGCCAACGGTTGCCTGGCTCCGCGGTTCGCTCGGCGGCGCGTCGCCGGCGCCTGCCCGGCAGCGTGCTACGATTTCGCGCGTGGGGGAGTTGCCGCTCGTCGATATCGAACGCATCCGTGTTTCCGCGGAACGGGATGCCTACGCCGCGCTCGAACGCGAGCAGGGCCTCGCGATGCGCAGGCATGTGCCCCAGGACGCGCCGGCGCGCCGGCGAGCCCTGCTCTCCAATGCTCTGCTGCTGAGCGAGACCATGGCGCCGGAAGCTCACGAGGCGGCGCGCGCAGCAATGACCGCCCTCGGCATCGACGACCGCGTCGAGCTCTTCCAGTCAGCCGGCCATGGTGTCGATACGGCCCGTCTCGTGCTCTACGGACAGCCGATCGGTGTCGAGTTCATTGGCGGTTACCTCGACGGGCTCGATCGCGGTGGCCTGCTCGCCGTCCTCGGACACGAGATCGGCCACGCGCTTGCGCACAGTGGACACCCTAAGTTCGGTTGGGCGCTTCCCGCCTGCGAGCGCGCGCATACGTCAGCGGCGCGCACCTACTCGCTGGCCGCGGAGCTCACCGCCGACCGCTTCGGTCTGCTGGCATGTCGAGATCTCGACGCAGTCTTGCGTCTCGAGATGCAGATGTCCGCCGGTCGCGCCGCGAAAACCATTCGGTTCGATACGAAGGCATACCTCGAGCAGTGTCGCGCGGTCGCTGAAGAGACGATGACGCGGGGCGGGAACGCGATGGGGAGGACGCATCCTGAGCACTACGTGCGCGGCTACGCAGAGTGGCTCTTCACCGAGACGGACGTGTACAGGAACCTCACGGGCCTAGGTCCTGGCCACCGTTCGCTCGACGAAGTGGACGCCGTTCTTCAGCAGCTGATCGTCCCACCCTCGCGTCCAGCCGCTGCGGCCACGGTCGCCAAGCCACCACCTCGCGCATCCGCTGCTACCGCTACCCCTACAAGTTTGCAGGATGAGCCGCGTGAGCGGGTGGCGACTGAAATGCTCACGGACGGAGCTCGACGGCACCTTGCGGCAACCCGTGATGTGCTTGCGACCTTTGCGCGCGCCGCGGTTCCCTCGATTCGGAAACTTGCCGATGCCGCCCGAGAACAACTCGGCTCTGCGGAGGACGCTAAGCCAGCAGCGGACGAGATCGCTGACCCACTCGAAGATGAACGCCGCGACTTGATGGCTCGATTCGAGGACTTGGAGCGTCGCTCGAAGGACAAGTGAGCAGACGGAGGTTGATGCAGTTGTGCCGCGTGAGCTCGTGCGGCGTTTTTGGTTTCGGATGTCGCTTCCAGTAAGCCGGCGAAGAGACTGGCAGCATGCGGATGTCGGGCCCGATCGGGACCGCGATCATGTCTCCGGCAACGACATCGCCGATCCGCACGCCGGCGTCGTATCGCTCGGCAACGATGTCGAGTCCGTTCTGGGTGACGATCTCGATCCTGATGCCGGGGTAGAGAGGTAACACCCGGTGCAGCGCGGGGAGCAGCGCGGTCGTCGCAGCGTGCTCGTCTGCGCTGATTGCGAATGTGTCCGGTGGATACCCCGAGCTTGGCGCCGGCGCGCGTGAAGCTGTGCTCGCGCGCGACCGCGACCAAGGCAGCCACGGCGGGAGCGGAAGGAGAGCGACGCGTGCGCCGACGAGCGCGCGTTCTCCCCGAAAGAAGAGAGCACGACCGGGACGAGGAGGGCGCGACGCCAGGTGATGAGCTACTGGCATCGCGCCGCACTCAGGCAAGCGTCACGGGCATTTCTGGTCGAGGGTCATCCCGAGGTCGTTGAGGACGTCGTAAGCGACGGCCATCGTGGCCGCGACATCCGCCGGAGCCCCGTCGCCGGCGCGGAGGATGGCGCGCGCGACGTCGGCGCCCCCGCTCCAGTTGACCATCTTCTTGCCGTCCACGTAGGACGTCCAGCGGGCACCCCAAGGATCGGGGGTCGACTGCAGAAAGTCCTCGGTCCGCTCGTTCGACCCCTCGTACATGCTCGTGCCCCAGGACGCGTTCATGGGGAAGCCGGCGCCTGCGGACACCGCGCCGGCGATGCTGGCGCCGACGACCGAGCGGTCCGGTGACATGAACGCGTCCACGGTGCCGCCCACGGAGACGATGCCGAGGACCGGCGCGCTCACCCCGAGCGCGAGGTCGCCAAAGTTCCCGGACCAGTACTTCTGCGTACTGGAGCGGGGATCATTCGCGTCGAAGTCGACGAGCGCGAAGCCCTGATGCGCGGAAGCGCTGAGGAGCCCGACGGACCCCGCATTCATCGCGTCGCGAGCCCACGTGAACGCCTGTGCCTGCTTTCCCATCAAGTCGAATACGAGGTCATTCCCGACGGAATACCCGTAGAAGCTTTCTGCCGAAACTGACTTGCCCATGAAGAAGTAGGCGTGCTTGCCCTTGAACGGCGCGAGATAGTCGCAGATCTTCTGGGCATTGACGTAAAGGCGCCAGTCGATGTTCGCGAGCCGATTCATGAAGAGATAGTCGGCGCGCGAGCGGAGCTCCTCGAGCCCGGTAGGGCCAGATCCGGGGCCGCCGGCGCCGGGGCTCGAACCGCTTCCTTCCGCGGGTGACGGGTCCGGCAGGTAGCCCGTCTGGGGCGGCACGTAACCTGCGCCGCTGCTGTTCGGCGGCCCGGACGCGCCCTCGCTGCAGGCCGCGCAGTTGCCGTCTCCGCCGTAGTAGCCGAGGTACTCGTACCCGGAGGCGCTCGAGCAGTTGGCCCGGATCCACGCTTGGGCGTTGTCCACGCCTCCCAGCCCGCACACCGCCTGCGCCGCGGTCCCGACGCGACCATCGACGCTCTCCGTGCTCTCCGCGGCCTGCGACGAGCAACCGGTCGCAACAGCGATTCCAAACATGCCAGTGAACAACATCTTCGTATTCATACTTGCTCCTCTCACCTCGATTCGCGTGGAGAGCTCTCTCCACGCGGTGCGTGTTTCCATGGGTCGGCGATGCCGCTGTGCCTTCGCAGCCTGCCGACGACCGGGCCCCTTCTAGCAACCTCTGGTGGCGTGTCTACCCGCTGGCCGAAAGTCTTAGAATCGGCAACAGCGGTCCTCGTCGTCGAGATTCCCACCGAAACGCCAGCGGCCTACGACTTCGCGCCACCGGCCGCCCGCGCCTTGAATCGAACATCGCTTGCGCTAGCCCGGGGCTACCTATTCACCGAGCGGGCGCATCGTGTCGAACCACCTCACGCATCTCGATCTTCACCCCGTGCGCGATGCCGAGTCGGCCGTCGCGACCGCCGTGCGTGCCCTGCTGGCCGGCGACCTGGAGCACGCTGAGCGCCTCTTGTGCGCCGCGCTCGAGGCCGTCCCTGACCACGCTCATGCGCACGCGATTCGCGGCGCGGTGGCCCGCAGGAGCGGTGACATCGGGCGGGCGCGCCGCCACCTCGAGCGGGCGGTCGAGGCCCACCCGAGCCCTGAGCACCTCTGCAACCTCGCGTCGGTGTGCGGCGAGCTCGGACTCCTCGACCACGCCGAGCGCCACCTGCGACGCGCGCTCACGCTCGACTCGGCGCACGTCGAGGCGCGCGTGAACCTCGGCACGGTGCTGCTCGAATCGGGGCGGCACGAGGAAGCGCTCACGCACCTCGATCGCGCGGCCGCCCTCGCGCCGGAGCTGCCGCACGCCCACTGGCAAACGTGCATGGCCTTGAAGCGGATGCAGCGACGCCTGGAAGCGCTGCAAGCCATCCGGCGTTTCCGCGCGGTGGCGCCGGACGATCCCGACGGAGCGTTCCTCTGCGCGCAGCTGATGCGCGACCTCGGCGATGCGGCCGGGTCGGCCGCGGCGATGCGCGAGGCGCTCGCGCTGAGCCCGGACGCGGCGCACATTCGCATGGAGCTGCTCTTCACGCTCCGCCAGATCTGCGCGTGGGAGGAGTCGGCGCCGCTGCTCGCCGAGCTGCTGCGCTCGGAATCCTGCGCAGATGTCGGCGGCTGGGTGGCCCCCTTCTTCGAGCTGTCGTTGCCGCTATCGCCGGACCGCCTGCAACGCGATGCCTCCAAGCACGCGCGCGACGTCGCACGCGTTGCCCCCGTCCGGTGGACGCGCCCGGCACCGTGCGGCAAGCGCCGCCTGCGCGTGGGGTACGTGTCGGCGGACTTCCGGAATCACCCGCTCTCCCACCTGATGAGGGGCTTTTTCCAGAAGCACGACCGGGATGCGATAGAGGCGTTCGTCTACAGCATCGGGCCCGACGACGGCAGCGCCTATCGAGCGGGCATCGTGGCCGCCGCAGAGCACTTCGTGGACCTGTCGCCGCTGGATATCGAAGGATGCGTAACGCGTATTCGCGCAGACGAGATCGACGTTCTCGTCGACCTGATGGGATACACCTCGTTGAACCGATTTGCCATATTCGCCCACCGCTGCGCTCCGGTGCAGGCGACGTACATGGGGTTCGCCGGCACCCTGGGTAGCAGCCATATCGACTACCAGATCGTGGACGAGACGGTGGTGCCGCCCGGTCTCGCTCCGTTCTTCACCGAGCGCCTCCTCCACCTGCCCGACACGTACATGGTGACGGACGACGAGCAGCCGATCGCGCCCGATGCTCCCACGCGCGCGCAGTGCGGACTGGCGGAAAGCGCGGTCGTCTTCGCCTGCTTCAACGCACCGCAGAAGCTCGAGCCCGAGGTCTTCGAGTGCTGGATGCGGATCATGACCCGTGTCGGGGGGAGCGTCCTCTGGCTCCTGGACATGCCCGAAGCGGCTCGCCAGAACCTGCGCGCGTTCGCGTCGACACGTGGCGTGGCGCCGGAGCGAGTCGTGTTTGCTCGCCGCGAGAAGAAGGCGGCGCATCTCGCTCGCCTCCAGCTCGCGGACCTTGCCCTCGATACGTTCTTCTTCGGTGCGCACACGACGGCCGTCGACGCGTTGTGGGCGGGATTGCCAGTGATCTCGTGTCCCGGTGACACCTTCGCTTCGCGCGTCGGCGCGAGTGTTCTCCGCGCGATGGGCCTCCCCGAGCTCGTCGCCCGCGACCGCGCTGCGTACGAGGAGCTCGCGGTATGTCTCGCCCTCGATGGCGAGGAGCGCGCGCAGCTCCGCCGGCGCGTTGCCGAGAACCGGAAGACGCAGCCGCTGTTCGACACGCGGCGCTTTGCGCGACACTTCGAGCGCGGCCTGTTCATGATGCACGAGGCCGCCGTGGCGGGCTCGATGCCGGCGGAGCTCCGCGTGCCGCGCATGGACGAACGAAGGGCGTGACGTTCACGGTCCGGCTTGCGTGTCGAACGATCCGAGGAGAAGCGCCCGGACCTCACGCGGGGAGGGGAGGCCCGCGTTCTTGAAGGCGTTCGCCATGGTTTCGGGATGTCGATAGCCCGCCGCGCGAGCGATGTCGTGGACGGGCAGCTGTTCGACGGAGAGCAGGTGGATCGCGAACCGGATGCGGACGCCGAGCATCAGCTCCCGGAAGTTCCAGGGCAGCGCCGGGAAGGTTCGCCAGAGCGACGTCATGAGCCGCGACAGACTGCGCAGCGAGACGTCGAGTGCGCTCGCGATGCTCTGGAGCGTCGGGAGGAAGTCGAACGACTCGTAGTGCCTGCCCATCGCTTGCAAGAGGTCGCCGAGGGGCTCCTCGACGCGCGCGTCCATCGAAGACGCGACCTCCTCCGCGACGACGCCGTCCTCTTCGAGCGCGCGGACCAGCGCGATGGCGTACGCCGCGCTGGCCCCTTCCCGCTCGCCGTCCCAGAGCTCGGCGACGTACCGACGCGCAGCATCCCAGACCGCCTCCGAGCAGACCCAGAGCTCGGCGTTGCGCGTGACGGCAGGGGTGACGAATCGTATGTCGATCCCGCGGAACCGGGCGCCGTGATTGCGAAACGTCTGGCGCTTCCGCTGTCCCGCGCCGTCGTAGTCCGCGCTGCCCATCCGGAACGCGACGGGCCCCTGGAAGGTGCCGGAGAGCGGCCCGCTCCACTCGGTCGTGCCTTCGACGACGAGGAAGATCATCGCCTGGTTCGCCGCGCGACGAGGAGCGGGGACGAAGCGCGAATCGAAAATGGTGCCGCAGTGCTGGGTGGCACCGATATAGACCCGCGGGCTCAAGACGCTATGCGAGCGAATCGAGGCGCCAGCGGCCTGGAAGCTGCCGCGAACCAGGAACATGCCTGATCATAGGCCGCCGCTCGATCGCTGACCACACGCAGGAAGGCGCCGCGTCCCTGCAACGAGCCGCGGCTGACCGCGCAGCCGCTACGCTTGTTCTGGTTCCGCAGCGGTGGGCGGGGGAGGAGGGCAAAGGAGCGGGTCGAACGGCGCCGGGCGCGCGTTCTCGCCCTGCGCCGCCTGGTACGCGGGCACGAGCGCGGCGTAGACGTCGCGCGTCTCTTCGACCACCTGGCGGCCCACGGGCGGCCCGATCAGCGCGTCCGGGGGCGCGAGGCGCAGCACGCCGCTCAGGAACGTGGCGAGCGACTCGTCGAACTGCGCGACTGCGCAATCGCCGGGCTGGGCGATGTGGAAGCGCTCGATGTACGCCGCGTAGCTCTCGACGTTCGCCGTGAATCCGAACCACGCCTCGTCGAGGTGCTGCTGGCGCGCGCGCGCCTCGCGGTGAAAGTCGAAGTAGCTCTTCGCCGAGGACTTCCAGCGCGCGGCGGCCCAGTCGCGGAAGGCCGCCTCCATCCCGCCCGCACCCTCACGGATGAACGTCTGGTGATGCGCGTACACCTCCCGCAGCAGCCGGCACTTCTCTTCGAGCAGCGCCGGGTGGTGGCGGAACTGGCCGACGTGGACGAGCTCGTGGGCGACAGTGCGTTTCAGCTGCTCGTACGTGCCGCGCCCCAGCAGCGCGCGACGGAACACGAGCCGCTTGGTGAAGACGTCGAACGAGGCGAGGACGTCGTCAGCGTCCCTCGTGGTGCCGGCGCGGGCCAGCCACGCCTGCGCCTCGGGCGGCAGGCTCGCGCGAGCGATCAGCGCGGCGCGATGGGCGTCGGCATCGCCCGCATCGTCGAACGTGACGGCCACGTCATCGAGCAGCCCCGACCAGCCCGTCAGGGCTTCGACGCGCGGGGCCATCTCTTCGAGCGCGGCGTCGATGAGCTCGGCGTCGAGGTGCAGCAGCCGCGGCCGGTAGCGGCGCGGACCAGGGATGGGCGCCGCCGGCGCGTTCGCCGGCCGCGTCGCCGGGACGACGACGGCGCCGAGGTCGACCTTGCCAGCGACGGGCTCCGCGCCGGAAACCTCGTGCCGGATGACCGGGGTCAGTGCGCCGCGGTGCTCGCCCTCGGAGACGACGACGTACAGCTCGGGCGTGCGCTCCAGCTCCAGCGGCTCGAGGTTGAACGCCTCCCGCGGGAACGAGAGCTGGAAGACGCCATCCTCGTCAGCCCAACCGGTGCCGAGCAGATCGTCGAACAACGCATCGCGGTCGGCAAGGGCGACGAAGAGATGAGCGCGAGGCTCGCCCTGCTCGTCGACGAGACGACCGCGGACGTGGAAGAAACGCGAGGCCGAAGACGAGGCGTCCATGCGGCGAATGTCACACGATCCTGGAACCGGCAGCAATGCGCAGCAACGGGGAGCTACGCGGGAAGCACGACAGGCCGCTACGAGCGAGCGGCTCGGGAGGCCCGGTTGCCGGGGTGTAGAGCAAGCGACCTTCTGCTTCCCCGTCGACGCAGGGATCGTGGAGGCCGCTCCGAGCTTCTCGTCCGCGCTGTCGCCATCAAATCCCGCCTCCCCGACCATTCCCTTCGTCAGCGATGGCGCTCGTTGCGATGGACGTTCACGCCGAATAGGCTCGCGCGATGAGCACCGCGCGTGACACGGCCATCGACGACCTCGAGCTCTCGGTGAGGAGCATGCAGCTGTTGCGCGACCTCGGCGTGTCGACGGTCGGCGAGCTTCTCGACCGACCTTCGATCGATGCGCCGAAGCAGGTCGTCGCGGAGCTGGACGCCATCTTCGATGAGCTCGGGGTCACCTACACCGGCGAGTGGAGGACTCCCGCGTCGGCGCCGCAGCTCGCGGCGACGGGTACGGTGCGCGAGCGGTGGACGACCATCACGGCGTGGCTGCGCGAGCACGGACCGTCGGTGCTCGCCTCCTTCCGGCCGCCGGCGGACGCGGCGGCGATCGCTGCCGCGGAGCAGGCGCTCGGCGTGACGCTACCGGCCGAGTACAAGGATTTCCTCTCGCTTCACGACGGCCAGGAGGACCTCGGTCCGATGGTCGCGCACTGCTCGCTCGTCCCCGTGAGCAACCTGGCCGAGGAGCGCGCCGGGCTGGCCGAGCTCCTCGCCGACGCCTCCTTCGACGGCGAGGGCACCGCGCCCGGAATCGAGCCAGTCGCCTGGCGCGAGGGCTGGCTCCCGATCGGTCGCGTCCAGCGGGGCGCGCTGGTCATGGACCTGGCGCCCACGCCCGCGGGCACGCTCGGACAGGTCTTTTCGCTTCACACCGACGACGACGTACGGCGCGTGATTGCAACGAGCTTTGCCGATCTGCTTTCGGTGTTCTTCGCGGAGTTGCAGGACGGAACGATCGATCTCGACTGAGCCGATACCGCCTCGGTCGCGCAGAGCGCAGGTCTCGGCGCCTAGGCCGTACGCGCGGGCGGCGCCGCGACCCAGACGAGGAGCTTGTCGAACGTCTCCACCGCGGCGCTGACCGCCTCCTCCGTATCCACGAGTAGCGAGGCGTCGACATGGAGGCAGAAGCGCTTCCACATCGAGCCCGTTCGGTCGCCGTAGCCACCAAAGAATGCGGCGCCCGTGGTCGGGCCGAGCGCGAGCCGCTCGTGCAGGTGCCGGACGATGATCCGGCCTCCCAGGGTCGCTCCTTCGAGAACGTAGAGAACGCCGAGCGCTTGCGAGAGCGACGTGACGCACGGCAGGTCCGCACACCGCGGCAGCGCCGCGACCTCGGCCGCCGTTCTTCCGAGTGCGCAGAGGTCGGCGAGGAGGAGCGGCACCTTGCGCCGGTCGTCCTCCGCAAACACCGCGTCGTTCGCGAATACCAAGCTCAGGAGCGCCGGCTCGATCGGCGCATGGAACCCGAAGAAGCCTTCGAGCAGGCCCAGGTAGGTCTCGCGCGTGAGAGATGGGCTCATCAGCGGCAGCGCGGCCTCGATCCGTGCGTGCGCGGCCTGCGTCGACGCGCGCAGCCGATCCATCCGCGTGGTCGTCGGCAGGCTGGGTAGGACGAGCACCAAGCACTCTAAGCAGATCGCGCCGCCGACGGTGTCACTGTCGGCGTCGTTCGACGTCGAGGCCCTCCGCTCGGGCGCGCGTCGCATTTCTCTCGCGCCGCTAGGATGTTCGGCTCCCGCCGCGTAGGGTCCGTCGATGTTGCCTGTAGCGCCCGGCGCCGCGTTGCCGTGGTCGAACGGCGTCTACAGCGTGAAGCGTCATGGCGTGACGATCACGAACTGCGATAGCGAGCCCGTGCATACGCCCGGTTGCATCCAGGCGCACGGCGCGCTTCTCGTCGTTCGCCCCTCCGATCTCGAGATTCTCCAGATCAGCGAGAACGTGCACGCGCTCCTCGGGCAGCACCCGGCCGATCTCCTCGGCCGCCCGATCGGCGCGGCCCTGGGCGACGAGCCGCAGGCGCGGGTAAGACGGTTCCTCGACCAGAAACGAGCAGATCATGGCCCGCTCTACCTCCTCACCCTGCCCGCGAGAGAGGGGGCCCCGGCGCTCGATGTGACGGTGCACACCGCCGACGACGTCGCCGTGATCGAGCTGGAGGCGACCGGGCGTACCGACGGCGTCGAGCCGGACTACGTCGGACTCCTCCAGAAGACCGTGAGCCGCCTGCACTCGGCGACGTCCGTCGGCGAGCTCGGTCGCATCCTGAGCGCGGAGGTCCGCGCCATCACGGGCTTCGGGCGCGTCATGATCTACAAGTTCCACGCCGACGGTCACGGCGAAGTGTTCGCGGAGAGCCGCGACGAGGCTCTCGCGCCTTGGCTCGGTCTCCACTATCCGGCCGAGGACATTCCACGGCCCGCGCGCGAGATCTTCAAGCGCGTTTGGTGCCGGCCGGTATCGGATGTCGCGGGGGCCCTCGCGGAGCTCGTGCCGCTCGCGCACCCCGTGACCCAGGCGCCGCTCACGATGACCCACTGCGCGCTGCGTGGTCCGTCGATCATGTACACCGAATACCTGCGCAACATGGGCGTCACGGCGGGGCTCACCATGCCCATTCGCAAGGGGAGTGAGCTCTGGGGGCTCATTGCCTGTCACGATTATGCGGGGCCGAAGCACGTCACGTACCCCGTGCGCGCGGCGTGCGAGTTCGTCGCTCAGATCGCGTCGCTCCAGCTCGACGGGGCAAGCGAGCGCGAGCACGTGCTCTATCGCCTCCGCGTCGAGTCCGTCCACAACGACCTCCTCGCGCGCGCCGCGCACGATGGCGGACTCGCCACGCTCTTCGACGGTCGCCCAGGAATGCTCGAAGGGCTCCAAGCCGGAGGCGCGGCTCTCTACGAGGACGCGAAGTGGTGGAAGGTCGGTGACGCGCCCAGCGACCACGAGCTCGATGCTCTGGCTCTCTATCTGGAGGGAAGGCCGGAGCTCGGTCGAACCGCACGCGGCGTTTACGCGACCGACTCGTTGCCACAGCACTATCCGCCAGCCGCGGCGTTCGCGGACCGAGCGAGCGGGCTGCTCGCCATCGCGCTGAGCCAGGGCCGCCGGAACCTGATGATGTGGTTCCGTCCCGAGACGATCCGGGTCGTCGACTGGGGAGGCGACCCCCACGACAAGCCGATGACGTCGGGACCACACGGTCCGCGGCTCACCCCGCGCGCCAGCTTCGAGCTCTTCCGGGAGTCGGTGCGCAATCGGTCGCTACCGTGGCTGGACGTCGAGGTCGATGCCGCGGCGCGGCTGCGCGTCCTCGTGATGGACGTCATCGTGGGGAGGGCAGAGCACCTCGCTGACCTCAACGCCGACCTGACGCGCAGCAACGAGGAGCTGGATGCGTTCGCTCACGCGGCGGGGCACGACCTGAAGGAGCCACTCCGCGGCATTCAGCAGTTCGCTCGTCAGCTCCTCGAGAGCGCGACCCGCACCGACCAGGAGGAGCGGACGAAGCTCGAAGTGCTGATACGGCTGACGATGCGCATGGACAGCTTGCTGGATTCGCTCCTGCACTTTGCGCGGGTCGGACGCACCACGCTCGAGCTCGAGCCCACGAACCTCGACGAGGTGGCCCGCGAGGCGCTGGAGATGGTGGGATCGCGAACGACGGATCCGAGCAGCGAGGTGACCATTCCCCGCGAGCTCCCGCGGCTGCGTTGCGATCGCGTCCGTGTTCGCGAGATCTTCGTGAACCTTCTCTCGAATGCCCTCAAGTACACGGACAAGCCGACGAAGCTCATCGAAGTCGGTTACATCGCTCGGGGCGAGAACATGCCGCGTCCGGGCGCGCCGACCGGTGCAGCCGAGCAGACGATCTTCTTCGTCAAGGACAACGGCATCGGGATCTCCGACAAGGACATCGGACCCATCTTCACCATGTTCCGGCGGCTCCACGCGCAAGACGAGTTCGGCGGCGGAACGGGCGCCGGCCTCAGCATCGTGCAGAAGCTCGTCGAGCGTCACCGTGGCCAGATCTGGGTCGTATCCACGCTGGGCTGGGGCTCGACGTTCTTCTTCACGCTGCCCGGAGACGGCGGACCATGCGACTGATCATCGTGGACGACAACTCGCTCGACCGCGCCGAGACGAGGCGCCTGCTGCTGAAGGGGTCGGAGCGCACGTTTTCGTTCACGGAAGCGGCCAGCGTGACCGCGGCCGTGAGCATGATCCGCGACGCGCCCGGTGGCCCGCCAGATCTCGCGATCGTCGACTATCACCTGCCCGACGGCACGGCGCTGGACCTGCTGACCGGGCTGAAGGGCGATGACGGCAACGCCGTGTGCCCGGTGGTGGTGATGACCGGCGGGGACGTCCTGACGCTGGGACGTCAGGTCCTGCGCGCGGGGGCGCAGGACTTCGTTGGAAAGTCGTGGATGACGGTCGAGAGCCTCGCGCGCGCGGTCGACAACGCTGTGGAGCGGTGGGCCATGTCCGCCGAGCTTCACGCAAGCGTGTCACGGCTGGCGCGCGCGCAGCGTGCCGCGAACGTCGGCACCTGGGACTGGAGCCTCGTGGCCAACGAGGCGACCTGGACTGACGAGGCTTGGCGTCTCTTCGGTGCCGCCCGGGTTCCAGGCCCGGTGAGCTACGACTTCTGGCTGAGGACCGTGCACCCGGACGATCGTGAAGCTGCCGCGGCGCACGCGCTCGAAGCGCGGCGTACCGGTATCTATCGATGCGAGTATCGCGTTCGCCACGCCGACGGGACGGTGCTGATGCTCGAGTCGCTCGGCGAGGGCGAATTCGGGCCTTCCGGCGCGCCGGTTCGGTTGCTGGGCACCGTGCGCGACGTGACCGCTCGGCACCAGGCCGATCAGGCGCTCAAGGCGGCGCTCGAGCAGGCGAAACAAGCCGTCGTGCAGCGCGATCATCTGGTCTCGCTCATCTCGCACGACCTTCGCGCTCCCCTGAACAACATCCTTCTCAGCACCTCGCTCCTGGAGGGGCATGTCGCGGACGCGGCGCTGTTGATTCCTGGGCGCATCACGCGACAGGTCACCCGTATGGCCAGGATGGTGGACGAGCTGCTCGACGTCTCCCAGTTGCGCGCCGGACAGCGCCTCGCGCTCGATCTCTCCGAGGTCGAGATCATCGGCATGCTGCGCGAGACCGCGCAGAACATGCAAACGATGTCTCCGATGCATCGCATCGTCATCGATGCGGGTGTGCCGTCGCTGGTCGGTCGCTGGGATCGGGCACGCATCGAGCGCGTCGTGACCAATCTCCTCTCCAATGCCGTGAAGTACAGCCCCGACGGCGGGCCCGTCTCGGTCACCGTGGAGCACGATGCGGCGGCGCAAGGCTCGCCAACGGCGGTTCTGCGGGTGTCCGACGAGGGGATCGGCATCGCCGCCAGCGACCGCCCGCGGGTGTTCGAGTGGTTCTCCCGTGGTCGGAACGCGCGCCGCATCGGCATTGCCGGCATCGGAATCGGTCTCGCCGGCGTGAAAGACATCGTCGAACAGCACGGCGGCACCATTGACATCGAGAGCAATTCGCCTCGGGGGTCCATCTTCACGTTGAGGATCCCGCTGCACCCACCGCCGCTGCCCTTGCCGCCGGAATCCGACCGAACGCTGTGTGCTTGAGGCACGCAGCGCTTGAACCTGCCGGGACAGCGCATTGCCTCTCCCGCGGCGTTGCACGAGGGCGGCTCTCGCCGTCAGAGGCCGCGGGTATTCGCCTCGAGCTGGGCGGCGAACGCGCGTACGTAGGCGGGGCGTGCCTCGCCGCGGGCAACGTACGCGGCAAGCGTCGGATGCTCGGCGAGGATTCCCGACGGCCGCAGTCGCAGCAGCACCGACGCCATCATCAGGTCGCCCGCGCTGAACGCGCCGTCGAGCCACTCGGCCCCGCCGAGATGGCGCGCGAGCTGGTCGAGCCGCTCGACGATGCGCTCCTTCACGCCGGGTAGCCGCTCCGCGGTCCAGGGCTTGTCACCCTCGAGGAGCTTCGCCGTCATGAGCTCGAGGATCGGCGGCTCCACGGTGCTGAGCGCGGCGAAGAGCCACGCCATCGCGCGCGCCCGGGCTCCGGCGCCCTCCGGCAGCAGCCCCGCATGGCTCTGCGCGATGTGGAGCACGATCGCTCCGGTCTCGAAGAGCCGGATCGCGCCGTCCTCGTAGGTCGGGATCTGACCGAAGGGATGCAGCGCCAGATGCGCGGGCTCCTTCAGCCCGCGAAACGACACGGCACGGACCTCGTAGGGGAGGCCGACTTCCTCGAGCGCCCAGCGGACGCGCGTATCACGAGCGAGTCCCATGCCGCCGTCGGGTGAGCGCTCGAAAGCAGTGATGGTGATGGTCATCGAGATTCCTGTCGTCCGGAGGGACGTCGATCGTAGCCCGCCGTGAGATACTCGTGCGAATGGCGAAGGCCTGGAAGGAACCCCTGGACGCATCCCGCCATCGGGACCACTTTCGGGCGGGCGGCGCAGCCTCCCGCGAGCCGCTGCCGATGGGCAGCGGGTTCAGCTACTTCGTGGAGGTCGCTGGCTTCACGTTCGAGTTCGCATCGGTCGCGCAGATCGAGGAGTGCTTGGCATTCTTCGAAACGCGTATTCACGATTGCTCGCGCAAACAGGTGTTCGTGCACGAGAAGGGCGAGTGGCAGGCCTGGCATGAACGACTGCCCGCTCGCATCCTCAAGGGCTCCAAGCGAGAGCGCGTGACGAGGGCGCTGCGGGAGGCCGTCGTCTCCTTTGCGACGCCAGCCCGTCCCTCTACGGGCACATCCACATGAAGACCTGTCTGTTCTCGGCGACGGCCCTCCGGGCGAGGTCCGCGAGGGCAGCGAGGTATTCGCCAAGGTTCGTATCCGTGGCCTCGTTCCATTTCTCGAGGCATGCCTCCAGGGCATCTGGATTCATGCGGGCGAGTCGATCGACGAGGAGCTGCGGCGTGCGGAGAATGACCTCCTCGCTCTCCGGTGGGCCGTGGAGCGGAAATTCGTAGACGTCCGCGGCCTCCAGCTCCGGTCCCTCGAGGACCACCCGAACGAGCTCCTCGATGTCCGCGGTGCTGAGGCCCTTCAAGTCGACCCGGAAAAGCGGCGCGAGATTCGCGTGCAGAGCGGCGCCGGGCTCGAAAGGGTCGGCGGGATCCGGGGACGTCGTCGTGATCTCGCGCGGCTGCTTCGTGAACGGGTTGACGACGGTGCGCTTCACCGCGTGGGGAAGGGGATCCTTCCAGCCGGGGCAGGCGGTGCGGAGCTCGGCCATCGACGCGAGAAAGAAGTGGGTGAGCGGCATGCGGCGTTGTAACCGCTGCGATGCGGAGAGGCCAGGATGGATCGGAAGCCCACCTCGACGAGCTCGCAGAATCAGCAATTGTCGCGGCGCTTCTGCGTCCTCGACGCGCTCGCCGCCTCTAGAGGCAGCTCGTCACGTGACACGCTCCGCCGCGGCACTGCTGGACGCAGGCAGTCGGGCCGTCGCAGCTGACGGCGCCGGTGACCGCGTCGGCCACGCACGTGGGCGCGTCGCATTTCTGGGTGCAATCGGTGAGCGGGTCGCAGGCCTCGGAGCAGCCCTTGATGTCACAGCGGGCGGGGCCCGGCTCGTCACATGACGTATGGCACCTGGGGGGACTGCAGGAGTAGACGCCGTTCTCCCAGACGCAGTCGATCGGGTCGCAGACCACTCGGCACGACGGCGCCGGCGGTTGGCAGTGCACGACCGGCGGCTGCCCGCCGTCGGACGGCGGGATCGAGGGGGTTTGGCACACCGTCACGCACTCCGGAACCTTGCAATAGGTCTGGCAGGGCAAACACGGCGAGGCCGTGCATACCGGACACTTGATCTCGCATTCGGGCTTCGCGCACTTCGCAACGCAGGTCGCCGCGGGCTGATAGAGCTCGCAGGTCGCGGTCGGTGCGGCCCCGCACGTACAGGTCGGTGCAGGGCAATCCCACTGGCAGCTCGTGGGGTCGTCGGGCTTGCAGACGAGGGAGCAGGTCGGCGTGTCGCACTGGAGGTCGCACTGAACCGGCGGCAACTTGCAGGCGTAGGGGCCCGCGTCGGTGTCTGCGTCGGCGGCATCGGGGTCGCCTCCGGCGTCGGCGTCGGCGTCGGCGTCGAGTCCCGCATCGGCGTTGGCATCGGCGCTTGCGTCGGCGTCGGCATCGGCGCCTGCGTTGGCATCGGCGCCTGCGTCGGCGTCGGCGACCGACCCTGCCTCCCGGACGGGGCCGACAGGCGCGGCATCATCCGCCGCCGCCCCCGACCACGCGACCATGCCCGCCTCGTCCGGCGTCGCGAGCGTGCATGCGGTGGCGACGAGCGCCACCGAAGAGAACGCCAGTGTCCAGCCCCCAAGCAGATGTCGCATACCCTGACTAACGGCGGCGCGCGCCGCCCGTTAAACGGAGAACGGGTGGGGGCCAATTGCGAAGGAAGGCACTCCTCCTCTACGCTGCTCCCTGCGCCTTCGCTCCCACCTACGTCCTCCCGGACGCCCAACCCACACAGGTCAATTGAAGTCGCTGAAACGATGGACGGTCGGCATGCTCGCGGCGCTGGCCAGCGCATCCTGCGCGGGCAGGTCGTGCCCGGTCGGAAGGACCGCCGCCGAGAACGGGACGTGCGTGGACCAGCGCGTCGTCGACTTCGTGGCCTGCATCGATCGTGCGAACGGTAGTGACCGATTGGTGAGCAGCGGCACGAAGCTGTCGGCCGACGTGCGAGCGGCGACCGTCGGCGTCGCCAGCGCGACCGAGTTCCAGCAGGTCGTGAGCACGCGGGTGTACGCGGGGAGCGACGCGCAGGGTCAGCAGATCCTCGCGAGCTGCAACAGCTACGTCTTCGGCGCGGGCGCGCAAGCAGGCGGTCCTGCAGCGCCGTATCCGGCATCGCCGCGAGCCGGCACGGACGCGAGCTGTGGTGCCACGCTCGCCATTCCGACCGACGGCTCGTGGTCACTGCGGGAGCGCGAACAGTGGGCCGCCCTCGCCCGCCACACGCAGGGAGCGCTCGACGCCGCGAAGAGCTCGTGCCGCGCCACCATCGGCGGCCGGTTCGTGTTCGAGTCGTTCCGCGGCCACTTCGTCCCTGGCAACCTGGCCGGCCTCGACAACGGCGGCGTCGAGCACGTGCGCGCGCCCTTCAATGCGGTCCAGCAGATCTGCGATGACGGCGACATGCAGAGGAACGCGGTGCGCGGCCGGATCCAGTGCATCGAGGTCCGCTACGGCGGAAGCGGCCGTTCGACGTGGTCCCTCGACGGCACCGTCCTGCGCGGATCGATCAATCCGACGGGGGAATCAGACTTCGATTTCCGCGCCGCGATGCGCAGCCCGGAGGGCGTGCGGCGGGCGTTGTGAAGGCCACGAAGCCCATCACGGCTTGCGCGGGTCCGGCGCGCGGCCTTTTCGAGACGCGTATTCCGCCATTCCCGAGAGCAGGAGGGCCACCCCGCCGAAGCCGATCGCGGTGAGGCCCACGAGCCCCTCCATGCCGCTCGTGATCGCGCCGACGTCCGTGGTGGCCGCGGAGCGGGCCTCGATCAGGAGCCACGCACCGAACGCGAGGCTGAGCAGGCCAGCCACGTAGCCCACCGCGAGGAGGGAGCTTCGTCCGCGGCTCATCCTCGTTCGCCCTGAGAACGCGATAGCGCCGCCTGGATCGCGCGGATGCTCGAGCCGAGCACGCCCGACGAAAGCAGGCCGGGACCGAGCGGACCCGCAGCATCCGTCCCCAGCGCCGGCAGTTGTTTCAGCGCCTGTCGGACGCGCTCGCTCATGTGCTCGATCTGCCAGGATATCTCCTCGGAGGCGGCATCCGGACGGTGAGGGGCGGCGAGGCCCGCTGCCTTCGCGGCATACGCCGCCGCGCCGAGCGCGTGCGCTCCCATGTGAGCGACACCGGAGGCTTGCGCCGCCGCCCGTGCGGCAGCGACGGCCGCCGGAGACCTGACGGCGTTCGCCGCCCTGCCGGCGACGAATCGACGGCGAATCTCCTCGGCGGCCGTCAGCTCACCGCGGGCAAATGCGCGGGCGCGGGCAATCGCATCTCGCGGTCGGTCGTCCGATGGCGCCTCGGCCTCGAACAGCGGAAGCACCCGCTCGGCGCAGTCCGCCGCCCAGGAGGCCACGAGGCGACGCTCGGCCTCGGCGAGTGACTGCGCGGAAGGCATTCCGACACTGTGGCATATCGTTGCGCCGAGAGAAGCCGGACGCGCGTGCGGCGGCGATCGCAATCCTCGTCCTGACGCGCCGGGTGGTGTAGAAGGCGTTCCCTGGGGGAGACCGCGAGCCGCTCGAACTTCGTCACCCCCCGGAGTTGCTCTGCGCGCGTGCGCTCGATGCACCCCGGCCCCGCCATCATCGTCGTCTGCGCGGTCCCCCGACCATCTTTTCTCAGCGTCACGCGCGAAGGCGCCCGCGCGAACAGGACACCCATTCATGACGCAATCGACCTCGAACCGCCGCCGGAACCTCGCTCTCGGTGTCGGCGCACTCCTCATCGCCGGCGTCGTGCTGGGCCGTCGCAGTCTCACCGGCCGCGCCGCGGGCGGCGAAGGCGGCTGCGAGGGTCCCGACTACCGGGATCCCAAGCTCGGCACCGTGAAACAGAAGGAGGTCAAGGTGGAGCCCGGCCAGGTTCTGGCCGGAGCGTCGGCGGCGATCGAGGTCATCAAGATGATCCGCACCTACGTGAAATACGGCGAGCTGCAGATCACGAACGGCATGATCCTCGACAAGATCAAGGCAGTTCAAGCCTCCATCGACCAGCTCAACGCGAAGGCGGACATCATCACGAACGGCCAGAACAAGATCAACGCGAACATCTTCAAATCGGAGACCATCGCGATCATCTCCGCGATCGACAACCTGTTCAGCCATTACGTCTACGTGAAGAGCAACAACGGGGATCTCGCGGGATTCTTCAAGGACCTCCTCGCGGGGAATCCGAACGGCTACGGCACGCTGAACCTCGGAGACCTCGACGCCCTGGCCACGCTCGGCCAGGAAGGCCTGCCCTACCTCGCCGACTACTACGGCGGGAACGGCGCGAGCGAGGCGGCGATTGTGGCGACCAACGACGTCGGCGCCTACGCGGCGAGCCTCCAGCTCCGCCTGTCGGAGGGCTTCTACATGCTCGCCCTCGCCAAGCGCGCTCAGGGCACGGACGGCGACTTCAGCCCGCAGGGGAACGCCGTTGCGCTGAACGACAAGCGCCTCGCCAATCTCCTCGATACCTTCCTCGGCGCCAATGACCGGATGAATCAGCTCGTCGTCAAGAGCAGTCACGCTGCGCGTGAAGCGGCGTTCACCGACTGCTCCGAGGAATACTGTTTGAACTGCACGCGTTGGTCGTTCAGCGACTCGCAGGCGACGCCCCCGAAGAGCACGTTCCAATCCCAGTACGGTGGGATCGGGTCCGAGAAGCAAGCCTGCATCGTCGAGCGAACGCGCGCGTTCTACGCCGCGTCGTACACGGCGGGCCTTGCCACGATGAAGTCGCTCCTTGCCGCGCAGCCGACGTTCACGCACTGGAGTGACGCGAGTGATGCCCCCGACGGTGGCGGCGCCCCGACCATCCACGTCACGCAAGCCAAGTATGGTCCGGGAGACGTGAGCCCGTTCCTCCAGTCCGCCATGGGCAACCGGGTCGAAGCGTCCTTCGTGGTGGACATCAAGAAGCTTGGTGAGACGCTGCCGAACGTCGCGAAGGACTTCTCCGTCACCCACACCTGCGGCACATCGGCGGTGACGAAGACGTCGACCCTTTCCGCCGAGGCGAATGGCAAGTCGGTCACGCTCTCGTGCATGCAGATCGACGTGAGTGATCTCGTCGGGACGTGGGAGGACCGCTCCGCGGGCGGGAACTTCGATGCCACTCCTGGCCTCAGGGCAAAGGTGACCGTGGTCGACGCAAATACCGTCCGCTTCGCGCGAGGCGACGGGATCGCGTTCTCGCTGAGCCGCTCGTCCGACCCGACGGTCCTCGACATCGGCAAGGACTGCATCTGGTACAACCTGCCTGGCTGGCAGACGGCTGCGATCACGCTCGACGCTCAGAGAAGGGTCGACTCGATCCGTTTCGCCTCCGGCACCGGCGAGAACTACCGGCGCGCGCTGTGAAGCAGCGGCAGCTCCTGTCCCCGTGACCGACCCCGCGCGGCACAGCACGGTGCTCGCGGTCATCCTCGGAGACGAGGTGATGGCCGAGCGAGGGATGAAGCGGCATGCGCGCCTCGCGTTCGAGGCGCTCGTGCTGTCCGCTGTCGCGCTGCTCATCACGTGGCCGCTGCGCGGGGCCGAGGGCGGCGCCGTCGCGATGTTCCTCACGTCGGCCGGGCTGGCCTCGCGCTTCGACGGATTGATCATCGAGAATCGTCGGCTGCACGCCGGAGGCGTTCGCGCGGACGCGGAGCTCGCCAATCGGCTCACCGCCCGCAGCGTCCTCGCGCTCTTCCTCGGAATCTTCACGGCGTCGGTCGCGGCTGCGCTCGTCTTCGGGAGTGAACGTGTGGAGCGTCGTTACGGCTTCCTTCTCGAGATCACGGTGCCCAAGGAGCACTCGATCTTCACGCAGAGCTTCGGACCGCCGCTCCCGCTCCTCGGACACAACCTGCTGGTCCTCGCATCGGCGGTGGTTCTCGGGCTGGTGTATCGCAGCTTCGGACTCCGCATCGTGCTGGTGTGGAACGCGGTGAGCTGGGGACTCGTGCTCCCGATGCTGGTCGTGCGCGCGCTGGCCACCGGCGCGCACCATCCGGGCGCCCTCGCGGCCGGGACGCTCGTGGCCGTGCTCCCGCACCTCGTGCTCGAAGCGCTCGCGTACGTCACCGCCGGTCTCGCCGCCGTGTTCGCCTCGCACCTGGTGACCGACGACCCCGCGAGCGGCGGCCCGAGCGCGGGCTCTTGCTCGAGGATGTTCGTCGTTTCCCTCACGCTGCTCGTGACCGCGGCCGCGCTCGAGTCCTACTGGGCGCCGCTCGTCCTCGGCGCATTCCGCGAAAGCTGACTAGAGCGCCACCCGCACCCGCTCGGGCGCGAGTCTCCAAGCGCGGAGGCGGTGGCCGGTGAACGCCTGGATGACTGCCATGTTCGTGCGCGCGTGGAGCGTGAGCTCGTTGCATGTGAAGCTGCCGCCGCCCGCCAGCGCGACCGGCAACATGACCTGATCGGCGAGATGGGGCTCGATGCTCGTGCCGCTCGCGCGCCACGCGAGGAAGGATTCGGCGACGCCGCGCCCGACGTCCTCCGCCGGGACGCCGGCCTCGCCGAAACCGGAGAATACGTTGGTCACGCCGGTCGCCTCGTCGCGTGCGACGAGCCACATCGCATTACCGGGGCCTGCGCTCTCCACGATCTCGCTCGCCATGTCGACCGAGCTGTCGCCGAGCAGCTCCGCCGCCGCCGCGAGCTCACGCCTCGCGATCCCCTCGCGGAGCCTCGAGACGATGGCGCGGAGCCGCAGGGTACCGAGCACGCCGCCCTCGCCGATGTGAAGGGGCCTCAGCGGCCGCTCCGTCGACGCGACCGTCATCACCATCTCACCGCCGCCCGCGGGGTAGAACCCCGGCCTGGCGAGCTCGAGGTCGATGTCGGCGCCGGCGCGGCGGACGAGCGGCAGCCACGCCGCTTCGAGGAACGGATGGGGAGGCGCCCATGCAGCGTGGGTGCCACCGCGAACCGTGATGCGGCTCACGCCCGCCGCCCCGGTCGCGAGTGCCAGCGGAAATGCGAGGGTCTGCAGGACGAGGCCGACCGCGCCCGCGCTGCCGATGTCGAGCACGAGGTCGCCGGTCACGACGGGGCCCGGCCGGAACACCAGACGCGCGCTCCCCAGCGTCGCTCCTTCGATCTCGGCGCCACACGCGGCGGCCGCTGCCTTCACGGCGGTGAGGTGCTGCCGCATGAGGCCAGGCTTCTTCCGGCCGGCACGGATGTTCTCGAGCACGAACGGCGTGCCCGTGGCCATCGACAGCGCGAGCGACGACCGGAGGATCTGACCACCGCCCTCCCCAGCGCTGCCGTCGATGACGAGCGGCGACTGCTCGGTCGCTTCGTGGAGAACGACGGCGAGCGCCACGTCGATCTCCTCACCTCCCGCGGGCGCCTCGCTGCCTACCTCGGGCTCGGACGCGGCGACGGCGATGACCTCGCCGACGCCCTTGGTCCAGACGTCGTTCCCCTCCGCGTCGCGGATGGCCAGGAAACGATGATACGGAACGAACACGGGGTCCGCGTCGTCGGTCTCGGGCGCGAGCTCGATGCCGGCGGAGCGGATCGCGCGGATGCGACTGCCGCTGATGGCCCGGCGGTCTCCGGGCGCACCCCGATGGAGTACGTGCACCTCGAGCGCGTGGAGCCCGGCGTCGCGCCACTGCGCGCGGTTCAAGAGGTCGCGGAGCGTGGCCATGGTGCGCCAGAGCCTACATGGCATTGGCGGCGAGCGTGACCGGGCCTTTCACGGTGTTACCGATCATCTGGTTCGCGGTGGCCTTGACGACGGCGCCGCCGGACGCGGAGATCGCCACCCCCACGTTCTCTCCGAAGTAGTTCCCATCGAGCACCGCCGAGCCGGCACGGATGTCGATGGCCGGCTGGAACGGGTTCTGCCGGGTCATCGTGGAGCTCGCGAGCGACAGCTCGCCGATGCCATCCCAGCGGACCACCTGGTAGAGGCCCACCCAGCTCCCGTCGGAAGCGGTATGACCGCCGAAGAAGCTCGCGTTCGTGATGTTCATCTTCGCGTGCAGCGGCCCGCGGTGCCAGACGGGGATCGGGTTCGGTGCCAGGATGCCGACCGCGATCAGCCCGTCGATGGTCCAGCCGGCGGTGTCGGTGCTCAGAACGTCCAGGCTCACGCCCGTCGTGTCGAACGCGATGCTGCTCATGTGCCCGCTGCTCGCTCCGCAAGGCAGTCCCGTCGTGCAGCTCGCGGCGGGGCTGTTCGTGAAACGCATTCCCGTCTGGTAGCCGAGCTCGAAGACCCGATCGACGACCTCTCCGGTGGCGAGGCGGAACTCGTACGCGGTGCCGGTCGCCATCGACGAGATACGGGTCGCAGACGTGCCGAGGACCTTCCAGAATGGCCAGAAGTGAACGTCGTCGAGTCGCCCTCCGCCCGTGCAGTGATCGACGACCAGACCGAGGTGAATCGGCTGACCGAACACGCGCTGGATCAGGTGCCCGGCGGTCGCGTTGGTCGACAGATCGATGCCCTGCCAGGGATTGGTCAGCATCACGTCGATGACCGACACGTTCTCCCCGGCGACCCGGATGGCCCACGGATACATGATGGGCGCGGCCTGATCGACCTGCTCCGGATGGAAGACGGTGACCCCGCGAAGCGTCGCACCGGCGGCGAGCGTGATGAACGGCGCGCCGTGCGCGTTGTTGGCATCGGCCACCGCGTAGAGCACCGAGCCACTGAGGCTGTTGCCCTCGCTCACCGAGCGAAACACGCCCGCGAGCACGACGCCCGCCGGCACCGTGAGGTGCGTCCGCACGAGATACGATCCCGACGGCACGAAGACGGTCGCCGACGACGCCGACGAAGCCGCGAGAGCTGCTCCGGCGTCATCGAGAGCGTGCTGGATCGCGGAGGTGTCATCGGTGACCGAGTCGCCCTTGGCGCCGTAGGGAGCGTCGCGCACGCTCACCGAGAACGGCGGCTTCGAGGGCGGCGCCGCATCGGGCGGCGAGGGGGCGTCGCACGGCATCCCGTGAACGTCCGATGTCCCCAGGCCAATGGCGAGGATCGCGGAGATTCCCAGCGAACCGAGGATTCGTACGCGTCTGCGGCCATTGCGGCCATCATCGAAGCTCATGGTGTATTGGTCCCCGTGATCTTTCCCGCGATCGTGTTGCCCTGAAGCTGATTGCCATTCGCGATGACGACGGCGGCGCCCGTGACCGCGACGGCGCGCCTCGTCCCCTTCTCGAACGCGACTCGCTGCACGATCCCGCGCCCCGCCGCGAACGCCAGGGCAGCGCTGCCGGCCGCCCATGGCGCGACCTTGCCGCCGGCCATGGTGAAGGTGCCGTCACCCTCCCAGAGGACGGCCTGGGTCATGGGGCCCTGCATGTTCGCATTGGACAGCGTGAGATATGCCGGTAATCCGACGGGGTGCCACACGCCGATCCCGCGGCGTCCCTTCCAGGAAGGTGCCCACGTCAGGTCGCGCACGAAGTAATTCACCTGGCTGCTGTTGGTGATCTCGATGCCGACGTCGGTGTCGAGCGTCACCCGGCTCATCTGCCCGAGCCCCCCGCCGCAGAGGCTGGCGCACGTGCTCGTGGTGAGCAGGATGCCCGTCGCGTAGCCGCGAAGCTCGATGTCGGCCAGGACCTCCCAGTCGCCGCGCTCGATGCTGATGCCGGTGCCCGCGCTCCTCTGGAAGGCGAGCGCCGGGCTCGTGGCCTCGGCGTGCCAGATGGGCGTGAAGTGCACGTTCTCGAGCCGTCCCACGTCGAGACTCTTGTCGACGTTGATGCCGGTCTCGAGCGGCTGGCCATAGACCCCACGAAAGAAGTGGCGACCCGACGCCACGGACGCGACGTCCACCCCGCGGAACGCGTTCACCAGCGTGACGTTGACGAGCGATATCGGAAGCTCGCGCCCGCGGATCGTCCAGGGATAGGCAACGGGCGGGTTCGTGTCGGTCTGGTTCGGGTAAAAGATCGTGATGCCTTCGAGGGTGGAGGACGAATTCATCGCGAGGAACGGCGCGCCATCCGGCTTGCCGGCATTGGCCGTCGACAGGAGAACGGTGCCGATGTGGCGGCTCCACGGCGTTGCCGTCGACGCGGGCGCCGGAGTCGTTCCGACGAGCGAGACGTAAGGGGGAATGCGCAGCGTACCGGCAATCAGGTACTCGCCCGCCGGGGCGAACACGAGCCCGCCATGACCGGGCGTGGTGGGGCGGTAGCCGCCCGTTGCCGGGAAGCTCGACGCGGCGTCGAGCGCGCGCTGGAACGCCGCCGTATCGTCGGTCTTGCCGTCTCCTTTCGCGCCATACGGGGCAGCGCGAACGTCGAGGTAGCGGAGACCCCGGAGCGGGTCGGCGATGGTGGCCGCCTCGGGGCCCGGCGCGCTCGCATCGCCTTCCGTGCACGGCTCCTCGGCGGAGGGCGGGCTCGCGTCGGCGCTCGCGCCGGGCGCCTCTGCGTCGCCGCAGTGAACCAGACCCAGCGTGCCGAGGAGCGCGGCGGTGAGCGTCGCTGCGCGGCTGCGGTATCGGTCGTTCATGGTGATGAACGACAACTCCCACGCAGCGCTGCGCCGCGCACCTTAAGCGCGTCTTAAGCGGACTGCGTTGCGGCCGCGCGGCCGCTACGCAGCGGCCGCCAAGCCGCTGACGGCTCGTCACCGGGCGCGCATGATGCGCAATCGGCACGAACAATGGCAACGATCCTTGAAGCCGACCGATCGGATGGTAGTACGGATCTCGCGCCAAGGAGAACGCGTCAATGAAGCTTCGATCCTCCCTCTTCGTCTCGTTCGCGGCCGTCGCGGTCGCCTGCTCGGCGCAGAGCGCGCCTCGGGGCGAGCCCACGGCGTCGGCAGAGTCCGACTACACGCAAGCGTGCGTCGGTGACCCGCCCGTTCTCGCGCTGCGCTGCCACGCGACCGGGTCGAACGGCTGGACCGGCAACGTCGTCGCCTCCAAGAGCAACGTCCACCAGAACCGCAACGAGAGCCGCCGGTGCACGTCCCCGGGATTCTCGACCCGCGTGTTCTTCGATATCGAGCGCGGCGAGGGGCCGAGCGCCACGTTGTCGGGAATCGCCGGCAAGCTGGCGCCCGGCGTCGACCTCCAGGCCGTCGGCACGACCGCGATAACGCTGACGGAGCTCGACGCGATCGAGGCCACCGTCGACGTCGACTCGGGCAGCGTCCGGCTCGTCACGGAGCAGGACGGAAAGGTCCACGCCGTCCTCGACGTGCGGGCGCACCAGACGTTCTTCGCCGGCGCGGACGATCCGGCGAACCCCGTGTTCGACTTCATCGGCGACTTCCCGTGCGAGGTCACCGCGTCGCGTCCCTGAGCAGGAAAGAGCACCATGTCCATGTCCAGCCTCTCGATAGCTCCCTTCGCGATTGCCGCCCTCTTCGGCCTGCCGGCCTGCAGCGGATCACCCGGCGGCGACATCGGCCCGAACGAGGAGGCCGAGACTCCCGGCGACGCGAGCCCCGGCCGCGGAGGGAGCCCCGACGCTGCCACTGCCTGCGACGGCGGCGACTGCGTGATCGCCGACGCGGGTGCCGAGGCGTCCGCGCCGCGCGGCTTCACCCTCTGGCGGACCCTGAAACCGCTCGACCCGGTCGTCATCGCTCAGGGCGTGTCGGCCGACCTCGGAATGACGAGCGGGATTCCCGATCTCTACGGCTACCAGGCCGAGAAGGTGAGCGGCGTCGAGAACGGGACGGTCACTCGCTTCGTCGGCGGGATCGCGACCGAGCAGATGCGCTTTCCGGGCGGCGGTCACGGCTGGGAATTCTCGGTCGTCCGCCGGAAGAATGCCCCCGTCGTCCGGTTCGAGCACGAGACCGGGATGGTCGAGGTGCCGTGGAAGGCCGGCGCGTCGATCAGCGCCGCGCAGGCGAGCTCGTACGAGGTGGCCCCGCTGCCCCCGGCCCGACCTGCCATCGGGGACTGGCTCCAGGGCCGCGTGATCATGCCGGACGCATCGGAATGGCGCTTGTACGGAGTTCCCTTTCATCCGCCGCCGCGTCTGAATGGCGACAATCCGAACATCCCGGCGCGCCTCGAATACATCGTCAATCACAAGATCGCCCGCACCATCGACGTCCGGCATCTCGGCCGGATGCCACTCACCCCGACCGGCACGCCGATCGACAAGCGCCTCGAGCCGGAAGGGCTCTCGCTGATCGTCCTCGACGGCGAGACTCGACTGATGGTCGCCATCGTCACCGGGTCGGTGAACACGGCGCACAAGATCCAGCTCTACACCGCGCCGCTCGCCGAGTTGACGCCCTGAGCGTCGGCGGAGCTTGCTCCGCGGCGCTCGCGACCGCATCCTGTCCCGATGTTCCGGCGTCTCGGACCCGTCACGGGCCTTCTCCTCGTGATGAGCTCGTGCGGCGCCCATGACGCGGCGCCGTGCGCCTCCACGGTCCCGGCCTCGGAGCCGCCGCCCACGGCGAGCGCGGAGGCGATCGTGGACGTCGCTGCCGCTCCGCCGCGAGTCGTCTATGCGGTGAGCGACATCCACGGCGGCTACGACCGGCTGATGGCGCTGCTCGCGAACAACGAGGTCATCGCGGGGGTTCCATCCTCGCCCGACGCCGTGGCCTGGGCGGCCGGTGACGCAGTGCTCGTGGTGGCGGGCGACCTCATCGACAAGGGCCCGCAACCGCTGGAGGTCATCGACGCACTGCGCGCCCTCGAGGCGAGCGCGTCGCGCGGCGGTGGCCGGGTCATCGTGCTACTCGGCAATCACGAGGCCGAGTTCCTCGCCGATCCGACGAACAAGAAGGCGAGCGCGTCCGACGGCGTCGACCGCGAGCTCGCCGCGAAGGGGCTCGATTGCGGGCTCGTGGCCGCAGGGGGCGAGCCGCGCGGCGCCTGGCTTCGTGCGCGTCCCCTCGGGGCCCGCGTCGGCGGGTGGTTCTACTCCCACGCGGGGAATACGAAGAACCGGTCACTCGCCGTCCTCGACGATACGCTGCGACGCGCGCTGTCGAGCCCGGCCCGCTTCGCCGATCCCGAGATCATCGGAAGCGATTCGATCCTGGAAGCGCGTGACTGGTACGCGGACCCCGCCGTCGTGCGGGCGAGCGCGGCGAGCCTCGGCGTCGCGCACTTCGTCTTCGGTCACGACCCGAACGCCCTCGGTCCGCGCGGCTCCATCGCGTTCAGCCAGGAAGGCCTGGTCGTGCGCATCGACTGCGGCATGTCACCGGACGTGGACGACAGCTCGGGGTGCCTTCTGCGCGTCCGGCGTGATGGAGTGACCGAGGTCGCGGAGCAGCTGAAGGCCGACGGCCAGGCGACTCTTCTGTTCCGCACGCCGTCGGCGCCGTGATGTCGGCCGACGCGTGGAGGTTCGCGGCGAGCGTCGCGGCGGCGCTCGTCGGCACCTGGCTCGCGCTCGTGGCGGCGCTGCTGATCGTGCGACCGAAGGGGATGTCGGTCGTGGAGGCGCTACGGGTGCTGCCCGACACGCTGCGCTTGCTCGAGCGCCTCGCGCGAGACAGGACCCTTCCGCGCGGCGTGCGCATCCGGCTCGTCCTCCTGCTCGGCTACCTGGCGCTCCCCTTCGATCTCATCCCGGATTTTCTGCCGTTGATCGGGCAGCTCGACGACGTGATCGTCGCCTTGCTCGTCCTGCGTTCGGTGGTGGCCGCGGCGGGGCCGGGCCCGGTCCGGGCGCACTGGCCCGGCACCGACGCTGGCCTTGTCGCGCTGTGGAAGATCGCGGGCCTACGGGGCGCGCCTCCCCCGCCCGCCGACGCCGAGACACTCACGGGCTGATCCGCACGCGTCGCGCGTGTGCAGGTCAGCGGCCCCGCGGAGGCTCGTCGCCGGCGGGCGATCTCGTTCGGATCCCTGCCGACCGCCGCGAAGGCTGGCGTGGGCGAGCGGTCCGAAGCCGTTCGGATCCCTGCTCATCGTGGACTCGCGTGTCGGGGCGCCAACGACCGTGAGGGATCCGAACGACTTCAGCCGCTACGGGTACGCCGCCTCCCGCGAAGACCCTGAGGGATCCGAACGACTTGCTGGCGAGCGCGCGAAATAAACGTGCGACCGCGCCGGGCGCCGAGGCTCCTCCAGATGCCGGTTGCACGGCCCAGGATCTCGGTCATACCCATGCCTACATTGTCCCCCAAGCGCCTTTCAGCCTCGAATCGCCGCCTTCTCGGCTCCCTCGCCGCCGTCGTCGCCCTCGGGGCAGGCGGCTGCAGCAGCAGCGAGCCGGACGCGGCGCTCGGCACGTCCAGCGACGAGCAGAACGCGTGTCCCGGCGGCAAGCACGAGTGCGCCGGATGGGGCGCCACGTGCGCCGGCGCCTCGCTCACGACGTGCGTCGTCGGCGAGGACGGCTGCCGCAAGCTCCTGACCCAGCCGTGCTCGCTCGGCTGCGATGCCGGCGCGTGCAAGACGTGCGACGCGCTCACCGTGCCGAAGCGCGGTTCGTCGCTCGCCACCCCGACTGCGTTCTACCACAGCCTCGTTCGCAAGGGGAACGTCGCCATTGCGTCCTGGCGCGGAAGGAGCGCCGAATACACGCTCTCGACGCGCGGCTTCACCGCGGTCGACCTCACGAGCCCGGACGCGCTCGCGCCCCTCGGCACGACAGCGCTGCCCGACAACCAGGACGCGCTCTCGCTCCACATCGAGGGCGACCACGTGTTCGGCATCGCCCCCGGGCGCCTCCAGATCTGGAATGCCGCGAACCCTGCGAGCCTGACCGCGCTCGGTTCGTACGTGCCCGCGTCCGCTCCGACGTCGCTCGCCGTCTCCGGCTCGGTCGCGTACGTCGGCACCGCCGTCGGCGTCGATCTCGTGGACGTGTCGAACGCCGCTGCCCCCACGCTGCTCGGCGTCGTCGCCACCAGCGTGCCCGCCGCCGCGATGGTGGTAGCCGGCTCGCGCCTCGCGGTCGCGGGCGGCTCGGCGGTCGAGATCGTCGACGTCTCGGACCCGACCGCCCCGAAGCTTCTCGCGAAGAGCACGTTCGGCGCGACGATCTACTCGCAATACGCGATGCCGCTCGCCTTCGACGGAACGCGACTCGCCGTTGCCGGAACGACCAGCTACGGGCAGGACCTCTGGGCGCAGCTCTCGACGTTCGAGCTCACTCCGGGCGGAGCGCTCGAGCATCGCGGCGGCATGGGCGGCCTCACGAACGTGACGAAGCTCGCCTTCGACGGGAGCGAGCTCGTCATCGACACGGGCGATGCCGTCGGCACCCTCGACGTCACGGACCTCCGCACGCCGAAGTGGAAGAAGCACGCGTTCCTGGGACAGGGCTTCCAGATCAGCACCGACGTCGTCCGCGACGGCTCGCTCCTCTACACGACGGGCACCGGCGGCGTCAGCGCGGTCGACCTCGATCGCGCCTCCGACGTCACCCTGCTCCCGAGCGATGCCGACTGGCTCGGCGGCAGCGCCACCAAGGGCTCCGTCGCGTATCTCGCGCGCGCCAGGAGCGGGCTCGTCATCGAGGACCTGCGCGACCCGAAGGCTCCGGTGGTGCTCTCGAGGACGGCCATGAACGCGAGCTCGATCGCGCTCGAGGGCTACCTCGCCTACGTCGCCGTGCGTGACGAAGGGCTCAGGATCTACGACGTGCGCTCGCCGTGGAAGCCCGAGCTCGTCGGCAAGGTCGCCGCGCCGATGGTGGGCGGCGTCTCGGTGCACGCCGGCCGTGCGTATGCGATGTGCGGGATCGGTTACACCTGCGTGTTCGACGTCAGCCAGCCGCTCACTCCGACCCTGCTCGTGAAGAGCGATGCCATCCTCCGGGCCCAGGGCTCGTCGTCGGCATGGCAGCCGTTCGTGATGCGCGGCTCGCAGCTGTACCTGCCGAGCCCCGACAAGCTGATGATCCTGGACCTCGCGACGCCCTCCGCGCCGGTGACCACGGGGCAGGTGGCGCTCGGCGGCGGCTACAGCGCGGCGCTCGTCGCGCTCGGTCCGAGCCACGCCTACGTCGCTTACGACTGCCACAACGTCTCCGGTGACACGTGCATCGACGTCGTCGACATCGCCGACCCGACGCGCCCGCAGAAGGTCGCGACGATCACGCACGACTTCGAGATGGGCGCCGGCTTCTACCAGACGCTGAATGCAAGCGCGCGGCGGTCGACGATGCACGTCGCCGGTCATCATCTCTTCCTCACGAACGAGTGGGGAGGCGTCCTCGTGGTCGACGTCTCGACGCCGACCGCCCCCAGGTCCCTCGGCGAGCTGTGGACCTCGCTGCCCGGACGCGACCACTTCGTCAGCGACCGCACGCTCCGCGTCTACACCGAGGCGTCGTTCCCGTTTCCCGCACCGGCCGCCGCGCAGGACCAGATCATCGAGCTCTGCAAGTGAAGCACACCACCATGACGAAGCTCCTCGCCATTCCCGGCCTCCTCGCTCTCCTCGCGCTGGGCTGTTCTTCCGCGGACGACGGCACGGGCAACGCAACGACGAGCTCCGACGAGGTCGTCTCGTTCAATCCCGATCGCACGCGCACCTGCGCGACCGCGTGCGCCGAGGGAACGGTCTGCGACGACGCGGTGCACGCGTGCGTGGCCGAGCCGGGCGCGCCGCAGCTGCGCTTTCCCATCTCGGGCGCCGTCACGTCGGGCCTTCCGGCGCTGTCGTGGACGAGCGGCGCTGCCGCGTCGGAGAGCGTCGTCGAGATATGCCAGGACGCGAGCTGCGCGCACCCGGTCGCCGAGCTCACCGCGGCGGACGGGGCGACGCTCGCGACCGCCCTGCCGCGGGGCACCTACTTCGTTCGGGCCTGGGGCGTTCGCAACGAGCCCGATGGCCACGTCGTTGCCGCTGCCACGGCAACGAAGCCTCGCGTCTTCCGCAGCAACGGCCGCCCCGTTGCCTCGAGCTCCGCCCTCGGGTGGTTCGCCGACGAGGGCGACGATGCTGCCCTCACGGCAGGAGGGCTCGCCTCGGCCGGACCGCTGCTCGTGCCCGACATGGATGGTGACGGGCGCACCGAGATCGTTGCCATTCGGCCCGAGGGCAGCGCCGCCAAGCTCGTGATCTCGCGGCTGGACGCGGGCGCGCAGGTGGTGGACACCAAGCTGGACGTGAGCGCGCAGGCGAAGCTCCTCCTCCTCGGAGACGTCGACCGTGACGGTTACTTCGATATCGGATCGGTGCAGGATCTCGCCGACGGCGTGCGCCTCGAGATCGTCTTCGGTGGTCCCGTGGTCGGCGCCCGCCGCAAGACGGTCGACGTCCGCATGCCCGCGGAGAACGGCAAGCCGACCGAGCTCGCGAGCGTTTCGGCAATCGGTGATCTCGACGGCGACGGCTACCCCGAGCTCGCGCTCGGAGGCCGCGCCAGCACCACGGACGCGCAGTGGGGAGCGACGATCCCGCGGGCGGGCGTCTTCAGCGACGGGCCGTCCGACGCCGACCGCTTCTACGTGTACCGCGGCGCGGCGGCCCAGCCGTTCACGCAGGCGATGCCCGTCTTCAGGAGCGAGGGGACGGCCTCCGGCGCGCTCGTTCCGCTGGGCGACGTCGATGGCGACGGCGTGATGGACGCGATCGGCCTCGAGTCGTCGCCGTCCCGCCTGGTCGAATACGAGGCCGACGAATACAGCACGAACCACTGGAACAAGGTCGGGCGCGGCGTGCGTCCGCCCGCCGGGTTCGTGGTGCTCGGAGGCTCGCCGCTCCGCAAGAAGCAGATCAGGACCCCGTCATACTGGCGGGAAGGGCCCGCCGCGACGTGGGCCTACGGGCCGGCGCTCATCGGGCAGTACGACGAGGTCCAGGGAATACGCACGATCGCGAGCGGTCGCGCGAGGGAGGAATTCTTCTTCGCTGTCTCCGTGGCGGGCGTCGGTGACTGGGACGCGGACGGCTTCGCGGACCTCGCGTTCGGGATGGCCGGCGCGGCGGCCCCCGCCCCGCTCAGCGGAGAGAGCTGGGACGCGTTCTCCGACGCGAGCGTCGTCCGCGACTACGTGACCACCGGCGCGTGGGGTGGCAGCACGACCACGACGTGGCATCGCTTCGCCGCCTTCGTCGAGGCCCGCTATGGCGGTGCGAGCGGTCCCGGCGACGCGCCCGCCCAGCGCATCCAGAGCCCGACCCTCGCCTCGTCGCCGGGGCTCGTGCCGTGGGTCGTCTTCCCGGCGAGGATCGAGGCGCGTACGAGCGGTCTCTTCCTGGCCGAGGCGCGCGGCGCGCTGCACACGAACCCGCCGTATTTCACGGCGTTCGAGGGCACCTTCGCCGGGCCACCGGGCGGCCTGGTGCTGCGTCCGTGACCTCCCTGGCGGTGGTGGCTGCAGCATCGGCCGATGTGGCGGCGGAGAGCGCGCGATCGGCGAAGACGAAGCGTCTCGCGGACGTGCTGCGCGGGGCCGACCTCGACGACGTGAGCACCATCGTCGCGTGGCTCTCTGGCGAGCTCGTGCAGCGCCGCATCGGCGTGGGGTGGGCGGCGCTCGCGACCACGCCGCGGGCGGCGTCCGAGCCGTCGCTGACGGTGGCCGAGGTGAACGGCGCGTTCGCGGAGATGGCCGAGGCCGCGGGAGCCGGGTCGCAGGGGCTGCGGTCGGACCGCCTCCACGACGTGCTGTCGCGCGCCACCGCTACCGAACAGGCGTTCCTGCGGGCGCTCCTCGCCGGGAACCTGCGCCAGGGGGCGCTCGCCGGGGTCATGGTCGACGCGATCGCGAAGGCCACCGGGGTCGCCACCGCCGAGGTGCGGCGCGCCGCGATGCTGCGCGGCAGCCTCCCCGCAGTCGCGGACGCGGCGCGGCGGGAAGGCTCCGCAGCGCTCGCGGCCTTCCAGCTGGAGGTCGGCTGCGCGCTCGCGCCGATGCTCGCGCAGAGCGCGACCTCGGTGGCCGAGGCGCTCGCCGAGCTCGGCGGTCCGGTCGCCTTCGAGGCGAAGCTCGACGGCGCGCGCATCCAGATCCACAAGCGCGGCGCCGAGGTTCGCCTGTTCACGCGGTCCCTCGACGACGTCACGCAGCGGCTCGGCCACGTGGCGAGCGAGATCGCGAGCTGGCCCGTCGCGTCGCTCGTCGCCGACGGCGAGATCCTCTGGTTCCGGGCGGAAGCAGAAGCGGCAAACGCACGCCCGCTGCCTTTCCAGGAGACCGCCTCGCGATTCGCGCGCGGCGGGGCCGAGGCCAGCGCTCCGGACGCCGGCGCGAGGCCCGCGATCTTCCTGTTCGACGTGCTCCACGCGGACGGGGTGGACCTCCTCGACCGCCCCAATGCCGAGCGCCGCCAGGTGCTCGAGGGCCTCGCCACCTCGGCGAAGCTCGTCGACCGGCTCGTGACGAGCGACGCCGTCGAGGCCCAGGCATTCTTCGACGGGCTGATCGCGCGCGGCTACGAGGGCGTGGTCGCGAAATCGCCCGCTGCGCCGTACGAGGCGGGCCGGCGCGGCGCCTCGTGGCGCAAGATCAAGCCGGTGCTCACGCTGGATCTCGTGGTGCTCGCCATCGAATGGGGCTCCGGCCGCCGCACCGGAAAGCTGTCGAACATCCACCTCGGCGCGCGCGACCCCGGCACCGGCGGCTTCGTGATGCTCGGCAAGACGTTCAAGGGCATGACCGACGCGATGCTCGAATGGCAGACGCGCCGCTTCCTCGATCTCGCGGTCGGACCGACGGACGGCTACGTGGTCAAGGTGCGCCCGGAGCAGGTCGTCGAGATCGCCTTCGACGGCGTGCAGGCGTCCTCGCGTTATCCGGGAAAGATGGCGCTGCGCTTCGCGCGGGTCGTCCGCTACCGCGACGACAAGTCGGCGGCCGAGGCCGACACCATCGAGGACGTGCGCGCCATCCACGCCCGGGCTCGCGGCGAGGCGACCTGACCTCATAGTTTTTCGCGTCCCGCGCGATCTTGCCGAGGTTTGACGGTGTGGATGCTGGTGCGCTGACGTGCGCGCAGCGGAAGCTCGCTTGGCCGACCTCGATCGCGACGGTACGTTGAACGGCATGAACCTCACGCGCGCGCTTGCCGCGCTGCTGGTCGCCTCGGCCGCGTTCGCCTGCAGCAGCAGCGACTCCGCGAACGGAACCCACGGCACCGACGCGGCTCCCACCGGCGACGCCGCGCCTCCGGGCAGCGATGCCGGCAGCGGCGATGCCGATGTCGACGCGGGGCCGCCGGCGCTCGTCCGGTTCTTCGATGACTTCCGCCCGACGCTGCTCCATCCGGAATACTGCTTCGGCGTGGGCGACCGCTGGATCGGGCCGCTCTACGCGGGTAATTACGAGCTCAATGGCTACAGCTGGGGCGGCTTCCAGGGCCTGTCGCCGTACGCGAGCGTCGCGCCGGGAACGTACATGCTGCGGGTCATCGCGCAGTACGCCGACACCTGCGATGCGCGCATCGATGGCTTTCCCGACATCCCGCTTCCCGGGCCGATCGCGAGCGGCCGCGCCTACACGGTGACGGTCAGCGGCGACTACCAGTCGGATGCCGGTCAGGCCCCGCTCGCGCGCATGTTCGTCGACGAGATCGCGCCCGACGATGCTCCCGGTCGCCTGCGCGTCATCAATCTCGCGGAAAAGCAGGGCACGCTCGACCTCGCGCGCATCAACGTCAACACGCCACCCGGAAGCGATGCGCAGAAGCCGGTGCCGCTGTTCCTCGGCGTGAAGGTCGGGGAATTCGGCAAAGCTCCCGCGACGGGCGGCGCCGCCGGAACGAGCGACACCAACGGGTACGTCACGCTCCCCGATGACTTCTACTTCTATTACAACTTCCCGGTGTATCCCGAGGGCGGCGACGTCAATCACCCGATGATGAATCTGAAGTACACCGATCCGGCCACGCTGAAGGGCAACTGGACGCTCTTCTTCGTCAGCCGTCCGGACGGGGACCCGAAGTACGACGGGTCGCTGGCACCCTCGTTGTGCAGGGACAACGGGGCGCTCGGCTCGAGCAAGTGTCAATGATGCACGTATCCAGAGAGGCAACCATGATGACGCGTTCTCGAGCCGCACGGATCAAGGTCTGCACCGCGCTCCTCCTCCTGGTGTCGGCAGCGGCCTGCCAGAGCTCGGACGAGGAGGTCGCGAGCGACGGCGGCGGACCGGAGGCCGGCGCGGGCGGTGACGCGGCGACCACCGGCCCCGACGGGTCCTACGTCG
>JAQBQL010000009.1 GCA_028287035.1 Labilithrix sp.
GAAGTTCCGCCGCGAGTACGAGGCGCGCCGCGCCGCCCGCGAGGCCTGGCTGGCGTCCGTCGACGCGTCGCTCGCGGCGCAGAAGAAGGGCTCCCGCGGTGACCCGACGTCGCCGTCGCCGGGCGCGTTCGATCGCGCGGCCGGCGTTTCTGGCGGGCTCGCCGGGAGCGGCGGCGGCACGTGCCAGAGCTGCGTCGAGGGATGCGGGTCGATCGCACGCTGCGGGGGCGACGAGTTCGTCGGCGGCCGCTGCGGTCACCTGCGCGGCGGCGACGGCTTCGACACGTGCGTCGCCGAGTGCACGGCGCGCGCCGATGCATGCGTGAAGGCCTGCGGCGACTGCGGCGAGGCCGCGCCGCCTGTCATGAAGGGAGGGCGGTGACGCCATGAAGACGAACCGAACCGCGCTGCTCGTCCCGGCGCTCGTCGCGCTGCTCGCGTGCGTGTCGAGGCCGGCCCATGCCGACGCGCTCGCCGACCGCTGCCGGGAGTCCGGCGACCACAACGCGTGCGGGCCGGCGGGGTTCCTGCTGGAGGCGCAGTCGCCCGACGCGGCCCTCGAGCTCTACGTCGCGGAGTGCCAGAAGCATCCCGCGGAGTGCTCCTCGCTGATCGCGTACGGGCAGCGCACGCTGAAGAAGAAGGAGGGCCCGCGCGCCGCGCAGATCCTCGAGAAGGGCTGCGAGCTGCGCTCGGCACGCGCGTGCGAGGCGATCGCCGCCGAGCTCGAGGAAGGTGAGCGCGGGATCGCGCAGGACGTGAGCCGCGCCGCCCGTCTCCACAACACGGCGTGCGAGCTCGGGAACGCGCGCGCGTGCCTCCTCCTCGCCGTCATGACCGACGACGGACGCGGGACCCGCCGCGATCCTCGCGCGGCGCAGCGCCTGCGGGCCAAGGCCGATGGCCTGGAGCGGCCCGCGGCGCGGCCCGCCGCGAACGCGACGGTCACCGCGGCCGACGAGCAGCAGTGCCGCAAGAACCAGGACGCGAGCCGCTGCCTCACGGCGGCTGCTGCGGTCAGCGACACCGACGCGGCGAAGGCCGAGGAGCTCTACCGGCTCGGGTGCACCGCCGACAAGGCAACCTGCGGGCTGTGGGGCTTCGCGCTCGAGCGGTATCGCCGGGACGATCCGAGCCGCGCGTCGCGCATCCTCGAGGAGGGCTGCGCGTCGGGCGCGGCCGCGGCCTGCTACGTGCTCGGCGAGCTGAATCACACGGGGTATCACGCGGTCGTCCGCAACGAGACGCACGCGGCGGAGCTGTACGACAAGGCTTGCACGCTGGGTGAGCCGGCGGGCTGCCGGGCCGTCGCGGCGCGGTATCGCGGGGTGAAGGACGTGGCGCGCGCCGACGAGCTCCGCGCGCGTGCGAGCACCCTCGAGGCCGATGCCGACAAGCCGCTCGCGGCCCTGCAGGAGGCCTGGCTCAAGGAGGCGACGGCGGGCGGAGCGCGCGAGCCCTACGTGCGGGAGCTCGAGAGGAAGCGGGCCGAGTGGCGCCTCCAGGCGGCTCGCTCGCGCACGCGCTGGGACGCGCGCATGCAGCGGCTCGCCGAGATCGACGCCGGGAACGAGGCGCCTCCGCTCGCCCCCCTGCCCGCCGAGGACGCCGCCGACAGCGTCGCGCGTCTCGGCGCGATCAAGCGGATGTCGCGGGTCCTCTTTCCCTGAGGGCTCAGTACTGGCGCGGCATGTCGAACGGTAACGCCGGCTGCTGCGGGACCGCCGGCGGCACCGAGTTGTAGCCGGGCGCGTTGATGGCCGGCTGGCCGTACGCCTGGGGGGCGTAGGACGGGGGCGCGCCGTACGCCTGCTGCTCCGGGGCGCCGTAGGCCTGCTGCTGCGGGGCGCCGTACGCCTGCTGGGGAGCGCCGTAGGCCTGCTGCGGGGCGCCGTACTGCTGCGGGGCGCCGTACTGCTGGGAGACCGGCGCGGCGCCGAGCTGCGGGGCCATCGGGGCGCCGCCGAGCTGCTTCTGCGCGAGGAACTGCGCGGCGATCTGCTTGGCGCCCTGCATGTTGTTCTTCATCGGGCCGAGGAGGCCGAAGAGCGCGTTCGGGATCACGTGCTTGTGGCTGACGGGTCCCTGGTCGCCGACGCCCTTCACCTTGAGCTTCTTCTTCAGGAAGCCGGCGACCTTGAGCTCGCTGACCTGCGCCCACGGGAGCGACTCGACCTGGTGGAGCTTCTGGTTCAGCGGGAAGAGCTGGAGGCGGTGGTCGACGAGGATGAGGCGCTGGTCCGTCGCGAGCACCAGGTACTGGCGCTGGATGAGGCCCATGGCCCACCACGGCACGTAGGACGTCGCCGTCTGACCGAGGAGCTGCTCGCCCGGGTTCAGGATGCCGCGAGAGAGAAGCTGGACGTGCAGATCGCTGAAAAACATAGTCGTGATGACCTCCGCCAACACGTACGCGCCGGCCGCGGATTGCTTCCCCCGAACGCGGCGGCTTCCGTCGTGAGGGGTTGGCAATCGTTCGGATCCCCCACCGTTCGGCGCGGCGCTCCAGGGGGCCGAGGGGCCAAAAGTCGTTCGGATCCCCCACTGACTTCCTCGCTACGCGGAGGGGCCGAGGGGGCAAAAGTCGTTCGGATCCCCCATCGACTTCCTCGCTACGCGGAGGGGCCGAGGGGGCAAAAGTCGTTCGGATCCCCCACCGATCCCGCGGACCCCTCCAACCGTGAGGGATCCGAACGACTTTCCGCCCCCCGCACACGTCCGCGCGCGCGCAGATCGTGAGGGATCCGAACGACTTTCCGCCTCCCGCACACGCCCCGGCGCCCGCACACCGTGAGGGATCCGAACGACTTTCCGCCTCCCGCACACGCCCCGGCGCGCGCAGACCGTGAGGGATCCGAACGACTTTCCGCGTCCCGCGCCCGCCGCGCGAGCTACCGCCGCAGCGTGTGAGAAAGGGCGACGTTGGCGGCGGTCGCGTTCGTGAAACGCTCCTGCGGGTGGCGCGCCATGGCCTGCGCGAACCACTCGTCGAAGCCGCGCGGGATGCGGCCGGCCGCGCCGAGCTCGAGCGCGCGAGTCGAGGCGATGGGGACCGAGCCCTCGAGGATCTCGCGGATCACCTGCATCTCCTGCCCGGGCCGCTGCGACGCGTGCCAGAACGGAAGGCCCGTGAGCATGTAGAATGCAATCAATCCCAGCGCCCACACGTCCGTGGCCGTCGAGATCGGCTCGCCCTTCGCCTGCTCGGGTGACATCCAGCTCGGCGTGCCGAGCGGCGCGCCGGAGACCGTGAGGTTCTCGGCCATGATGCGGGCGACGCCGAAGTCGAGCACCTTCACCATTCGCTCCGCGCCGACGCGCTTCGTCTCGCTCAGGAAGATGTTGGCCGGCTTGAGGTCGCGGTGGACGATGCCGAGCTGATGGCCCGCCGAGATGGCGTGGCACAGCTGCTCGAAGATCACCCGCACCTCCTCGGGCGGGAGGAACCCCGCCTCCTGGACGTGGTCGCCGAGATGCTGTCCCTCGAGCAGCTCCATCGCGATCCACGGCGCCTGCAGCCGCTCGTCGACCCCCGAGGCGATGATCTGGACGACGTGCTCGCTCGGGATCTTCGCGGCCATCTGCGCCTCGCGCTCGAACCGCTTGTAGAGCGTCTCGTCCGAGACGTACTCGCGCCGCAGCAGCTTGAGCGCCCGGTGCCGCGCCGTCGACAGCTGCTCGGCGATGTAGAGCGAGCCCATCGAGCCACGGCTCAACGAGCGCACCACCATGAAGTCGCCGCCCACGACGGCGCCGAACGGCACCTCCGGAAGTCCAAGCCCTGCGCCGCCCGACCTCATCGCGTCGCGAGACGGTACCTCAATCGGTGGAGAACTGCGCGTCCACCGCCGCGCCGAGCCCCGCATACCTGGCCTGGTCGTCGACCATCCAGGCCAGTGCAGGTGCCAGCGTCCGCACCACGGGGCCGTCGAAGACGTGACCGCGATTGCCGACGTCGTTCACGCGCACGGGCAACCCCTTGCGCCTCCCGGCGCCTTCGAGGTCGTGCGCGAACGCCCGGCACCGCGGGCTCGAGCACGAGATCACCGCCCGCGTGACCCCGCCGCGCGCCAGGTTCGCGACGACCGCCCCCGGATCGAGCGGCGTGTGCCCCACCTCGACGAGCACCGCCCGGTCGTACGTCCCGGGACGCGAGGCGATCACCTGCGAGGCGAGCGTCCCGCCCTGCGACCACCCGGCGTACACGAGCGGCCCGTCCTCGACGTAGGCGCCGTAGCGCGCCCGCACCGCGGCGACCGCCTCGTCGGCCTGCAACGCGATCGCCTCCGCCGACCCCCACACGAACGTGCCCGCGGCGGTCGGGTGACGGACGCCCTCCGGGCACACCACGAACGCCCAGCCCGCGGTGGTCGCCTGCCATTCGCTGCAGGACCAGTCGGCGCGATCCCCTGCCCCGTGGACTCCGACCACGATGGCGCGCTTTTCACGCGCCCCCACCGGAAGCGCCAGGTACGCGTGCTTGCCGCGGGGGAGGTCCATCCGCTCGAGCGACTCGCCGGCGAGCGGCGGCAGGAGCGCCGGGCCGACCGCGGTCGTGGTCGTCGCCGCCGACGTCTCGGCGGACGTCGCAGGCCCTGCGCCCGCGCCAGCCCCGGACCCGGCGCGACCGCACGCAGCACCGAGGACCGAGAACGACAGCACGAGCGAGCCGACCGACAGAAGATGGTTCACCCGGGCTGGTCGCCCGAGGCCCGTCGATCGTGACGCGCCCACGGCATTTCCTCGCGGAGCCACGCCACGGGCTCGAGCACGATCCGCGCCAGCGCCCTCAGCCGCGCGACCGCTCGAACACGCCGCGGAAGAGAGCGCGCGCCTCGGCGAGCTCGGCGATGGGCACCCATTCGTCCGGTCCGTGCGCCTGCGCGATGTCACCGGTGCCGAGGACGACGGCATCGATGCCCGCCGCCGAGAGCACGGCCGCCTCGGTCCAGAACCCGAGATCGACCGCCGGGCGCGCACCCGCCCCGCCCGCCGCGAGGAGCGCCTCGAACGCCGCGAGGTCCCGCGTCGCAAAGGGCTTGTTGTCGCGCGTCACCGCGAAGCGCCCCGACGGCACGATGCTCCGCGCGAGCCCCTCGAGCTCGGCGAGCACCCGCGGCGTGTCCGTGCCGGGCGGCGGCCGGATCGACACGACGAGCTTGCCGCGCGCGGGGATCACGTTGAACGCGATGCCCCCCTCGAGCTGCGCGAGGTTCACGCACATCCCGGGGAAGCCGGGCGGCCCGAGCGGCTTCTGCTGCGCTGCCCAGTCGTCGAGCGCCACCGCGAGGCGCGCGAGCATCCCGACCGGCGACGGGAGATCATCGGCCTTCGACGAGTGACCGCCGGGTCCCGAGACCTCCACCTCGAACACCGTGAACCCCCGGTGCCGCGTACCGAGCGCGAGGTTCGTCGGCTCGCACACGATCGCGCGCTCGAGGCCCTGCCGAAGGTCGCTCTCCACGAACGCGCGGATGGCGACGCCGCTGAACTCCTCGTCCCCCGAGAACAGGATCCCCACGTCGCGCGGCGTGACGTCGGACAGCGCGGCCAGGATCGCGGCCGAGGCTCCCTTCGTGTCGGCGGCGCCGAGCGCGTAGAGCCGGTCACCCTTCACGGCGGGCGCGAACGGATCGGTGCTCCACGCGTCGTTCGGAGGCACGGTATCGAGGTGGACGTTGAGCAGCAGCTTCGGCGTCCCGAACCGCGCATAGACATACGACGATGGCTTCTTGCCATTGTCCCGCGGCACGTCGCATATCCGCACGTCGTCGGCCTTGCGCTCGGCGAGGAGCCGCCCCAGGTGCTCGGCGAGCGGCCGCTCGTCACCGCCGTCGACGTCGCTCCGGAACGCCACGAGCTTCGCGAGGAGATCGACCGGGTCCTTGGCTTCGGGGCTCACGGCACGACACCTTAGCGCGAGGCCGTCAGGGCAGGCGCCCGATGAAGATGACGTGCTTGGGGCCGCCCTTCTCGAGCCGCGCCCGCACCCGCTGCGTCTCGATGTCGAAGCCGTGGTGCGCGAGGCGGTGCTCGAAGCGGCGGTCGTCCCAGGCCGACCACACCGCGAGCACGCCGCGCGGACGGAGCGCCGCCTTGCACATCATCACGCCTCGATTGTCGTAGAGGTTGGCGTTCGCGACCTGCGTGAAGGCCGCGGGCCCGTTGTCGACGTCGAGGAGGATGGCGTCGAACGCGCCGGGCGACCGCCGCAGGAGGTCCGCCACGTCGGCCTGTTCGACCCGCACGCGCTTGTCGGCGAGCGGATGCCGCGCGAGCGGCCCGAGCGGCCCGCGGTTCCATTCGATGACCACGGGCATGAGCTCCGCCACGATGACGGTCGCGTCCTCCGGCAGGGTGTCGAGCGTCGCCCGCAGCGTGAAGCCCATCCCGAGGCCGCCCACGAGCACCACCGGCGCCTCGCGCTTGCGGGCGCGCTCGCAGCCGATGGTGGCGAGCGCCTCCTCGCTGCCCTTCATGCGGCTCGACATGAGGTCCTTGCCGTCCGCCATGATCATGTACTCGCTGCCGCGGCGCGTGAGCGTCATCACGTTGCCATCGGGCGTCCTCGCCTCGCCGAGCAGCTCCCACGGGATCATGCGCGCATCCTCACGCGCCGAACCCTAGCCGGACTAGGATGCGCGCTCATGCCGAAAGCGCCGAAGCCGCAGAAGGAGCGCCCCTACGAGTGCCAGCTGTGTCACGCCCTCCTCGCCGAGGACGAGCTCGCGTACGTCTGCGAGCACGTGGCGCGAGGCGAGTGGCAGACGCTGGCCGGCGACAAGCCGACGCGCGACGTGCCGACGCCCGACCTCCCCTGCACCGCGTGCGCGCTCGCCTTCGGGCAGGGCAAGAAGAAGGCGGAGCAGATCGCCAACATCCACCTCGTCTGCCGTCCTTGTTACAAGACGGTGCGCGCCAGGAACATCGACGGCATCACCGACGAGGACCGCGCGCGTGGCTACGTGCTCGTGCGCCGCGTGCACTGGGAGCGCGCGATGAAGCAGGAGATCATCCCCGACATCCCTCCCATCGAGGCCGGACAGACGCTGCGGCTCGGCTTCTCGCCCATCCCGTCCACGTGGCCGGTCACCATCGAGCCCATGTGGGTCCGCGTCACGGAGCCGCCGAAGCGCGGCGTCGCGCAGGGGAAGCTCGCCGCTCACCCCGAGCTCTTCAAGCGCAAGGTCCTGAAAGCCCACGACGCCGTGGCGTTCAAGGCAAGCCAGGTCCTCGAGGCCCAGGCTCCGCGCGGCCGCAAGAAGAAGAAGAGCTGACGATCAGCGGACCGCGTTGTCGAGGAGCCGCTGGATGAGCGCCTCGTAGCTGAGCCCGCCGGACGCGGCCGCCATCGCGAAATCGTCGGTGCGGACGAGCGAGGGATTCGGATTCACCTCGATCACGCTGATCTGCTGGTCCTCGGTGAGGCGCACGTCGAGCCGGCAGAGCCCGCGTATCCGGAGGATGCGGTAGGCGAGCCGCGCGGTCCTGGCGAGCCGCTCCGGGATCCCGGCGGGCAGCGGATCGGCCTCGGCATTGCGGATCTTCCATTTGCGACGATAGGCGTCGTCCCACTTGGACCGGAGCGTGGCGAAGCGCGGCGCCGCCTCGTCGTCGTCGGCCCTGCCGAAGAACGTCTCGCGCGGCGGAAACGTGAGCGGGCGCGGATTGCCGAGAACCGCGACGGTGAGCTCGCGGCCCTCGACGTACTCCTCGATGAGCGCGTCGCACCCGAACGTCTTGTGGATGAAACCGGCCCGCTCGATCGCCTCGGCCTCGTCACGGACGTACGACGCCTTGCTGATGCCGCTGCTGCCCTCCTCGCCCACCGGCTTCACGAATGCCGGATAGCGAAAGCGACCGAGCCGCTTGAGCGGTCGCTTGTGGGAAGACACCTCGAAGCCCGCCACGTGGATGCCGTGGAAGCGCAGGAGCTTCTTGGCAATCGCCTTGTCCTTGCAGAGGAGCAGCGCGTCCGGCCCCGCGCCGGTGTAACGCACCTTCATCAATTCGAGGAGCGCCGGGATGTTCGGCTCGTTCGCGCGATCGAGATAGAAGCTCTCGACCATGTTGAAGACCACGTCCGGCGCGAAGCTCTGGATACGGTCGAACATCGTGCGGATATCGTCGAACACCGCGAGCCGGTCGACCTCGTGGCCGAGCGCGCGGAGGCAGGAGATGACGTCGGCCTCCATGGGCTTCGACTCCTCGCGACGGAGCGCGCGGATCGAGATGCCTTCGTCGGGGTCCACGGCGCGCGCGACATCGAAGAGAACGAGGACCTTCAATCAGACCTTCTTCTTCTTGAAACGACCGGTGTGCAGGTAATTGCTGACGAGCGCCGCGAGATACGAGCCGATGTCGATGAGGAGCGCCGGCTCGTCGCGCGGGGTGCCCAGCTTCAGGGTGGCGGCGCGCGAGATGAGCTTCCGGATCAGGAGGTCGACCGTGTACTTCGGCTCGCCTGTCCAGTTGACGATGGCGGTCGTGATCGAGCGCCGGTAGCGCCGCATGAACTGCGCGGCCGTCTCGTCGCCGGGCGTGAGCTCCCCGAAGATGCGTTTCAGGTCCCCGTCGTAGAAATCGGGATAGTGCGACTCCCACAGCTTTCGCTTCCACGCGTAGTGCGCGGCGAGCGTCTTCCGCGAGGTCGCCGCGTCGGACAGGAGGCGCCGCGGCCCCGCGTCGACCTTGGGCGGCTTCCCCATCACCGCGCGCATCGTCTTCTCGACGTATTCGAGCTTCGCGAGCGCCTTCCATCCCGCGTACTTCCTGCGCCACTCGTCCGGCGAGAGCTCGAGCCACACCGCGAAGGTCTCCGCGTAGTCCTCGTCGGGATGGGACTGCGCGTACCAGTTCGGCAGGTGGATGACGTACGCCCGCGAATGGGGACGGTGCCGGTAGACGGCGGGGTTGTACTCGATGCGATTGTCGCCGAAGACGGCGCGCCAGCTGCGCCGGTTCGACAGCAGGTACGCGTGGTCGACGACGTGGCCGCACTCGTGGAACATCAGCTGGTCACACGACTCGGGCGTGCCGCCCTCCACCTCGAGCATCTGGTGCATCTCGAGCTGCTTGAGGCGCGCGTTCGCGAGGTAGAACGGGATGCAGATGGCGGGGATGCCGGTCGGCGATTGCCACTCCGCCCCGAGATAGCAGACCGGGTCGACGAGGAGGTCGCGCGCGCGGAGGGCGCTCTTCAGGGTGGCGACGCGGGCCTCGACGTCGGAGCCCTCGATGCGCAGCCCCAGATCGCAGATGCGCATCCGGAGCAGCTCCTCGTCGGACAGCGCTTCCCACTCGTGCGCCACCCGGGCGAGTCTACCGAGTCACGCGTCCCTTGTGACCGCTCGTTCTCGCCCCTTTGCCCACGAGGGCCGCGACTGTCGGAAAAGCCGGCAATGTCGAGCTGGCACGGGAGGTGCTCGGCGGCGGGTCCCACAAGGAGACTGCATGACTCTTCGTTCTTTCTTCGCGCTTCCCGCTCTCACGCTCTGTCTCTCGCTCGGCGCCGCCGCCTGCGGGAGCAGCGACGAGGGCAGCGCGCCCACGATCAAGGATTTCACGATGACGCCCGCCACGCTGGAGACCGGCAAGTCCCAGCAGGTGATCGGGACGTTCACGGTCGAGGACCCCGACGGCGACATCGCCGGCGGCAGCGGAGACATCACCTTCCCGAACGGCCAGGTGCTGCCGCTCAGCGACGTGACGCTGGCGGGCGGCGACGCGACGTCGATCCCGGTGCGTCTCACGATCCCGACGCTCACCGCGACCGACCCGGGCGCATACGTCGTCGCCATCCAGGCGCGCGACCGCGCGGGCAACCAGTCCGCACGCACCTCGTTCACGCTCACCGCTCCCTGAATCCTGCTGCGGCTCGCTTCCTTCGCTTTCTGCTTTCTTCGTCTTGCTTCGCTTCTGATCGATCGCTCACCGTCGCCGTCGCCCGCGCAGCAGCCGGGCGACGCCGAGCATCCCGAGGAGGACGGCCGACGCGTCCCCCGGCGTGGCGCCGCCCGCGTCGCAGCTCGCGCAGCCGCCCCTCTGCGGGGCGTCCTGCGTGACGGTCTCTCGCTTGTCCTCGCGGGTCGCCGTCGCCGGAGCGCGCGCGGGCGCGGGCGCGGGCGCGGGCTCCTCGGCGCCGGGGCGCTG
>JAQBQL010000031.1 GCA_028287035.1 Labilithrix sp.
GAGCGCTCCCACGGCAACGTTGACCGGGGCGAGCGCGACGCCGGTGACCGCGTCGCCGGCCACGCCCGTGACGACCGCAACGTCGGCCGCGGGTCCCGCGTCGGCAGCGACGTCGCAAGCGGGCGCGGCCGCGGGCGCCACCGTGGCCGGCGGAACGGCGACGACCGTGCGCACCCCGACGAGCGCACCGAGCGCGCCGACCGCTGCCTCGCTCGCGGCGAATGGCAATGGCCCTGCGGCTCCGCAGCCCGGGGGAACCCCGCCGCCCGACGCATCCTCCGCGGCCGCCGCGAGCAGCATGACCGAGGCTGCGCAGAAGGCGCTCGAGAAGGAGGGCAATGCCGCCTCCATGGGGCGCGCCGCGGACCTGGCGCGTGCCGCCACGCGGCGCGACCCGAGCAACGCCGAGGCGTGGCTCACCCTCGGCGCCGCGTACCACGGGCTCGGCAACCGGGCGCGCGAGCAGGAGGCCTACCGCGCCTGCGCGAAGCAGGCGGCCGGGCCGCGCGTCGCCGAGTGCCGCGCGCTCGCGGGCCTGCCTCCCGAGTGATGCGCCCGCGCGCTCGGCCTCGGCGCTACTCGCGTCCGCGCGGGTCGAGCACGCGGTAGGCGAAGTCGACCGCGACCGTCGAGAGCACGACGCTGAGCGCGGTCACGATCACGCACCCCATCACGACCGGGCCGTCGCGATCGAGCATGGCGGTCACGCTGAGCGAGCCGATGCCCGGCCAGCGGAAGATCGACTCGGTCACGATGGCGCCGCCCACCAGCGTGCCGACCTCGAGCCCGAGGATGGTCACGATGGGGACGAGCGCGTTCCGCAGCGCGTGCTTCACCACCACCCCGGCCGCCGAGAGCCCCTTGGCGCGGGCGGTGCGCACGTAGTCCTGGCCGAGCTGACCGATCATCTCGTCCCGCACCATCCGCGTGTAGAACGCGGCGCCGAAGATGCCGAGCGTCACCGCGGGAAGCACCACGCTCGAGGCGTGAGCGGCCGGCGTGTCGCCGTAGCCGTCGAGCGGAAGGACGCCGAGCCGGTAGGCGAACAGCCACTGCAAGAAGAGCCCGATCACGAACGTCGGCGCGCTGATCCCGAAGAGGCTCAGGGAAACCGCCAGGCGATCGACGGTGGTCTTCTTGTTCACGGCCGCGATCACCCCGGCAAGCACGCCGAGCACCACCTGCACGAAGGCCGCGGCCACCGCGAGGAGGAGCGTGCGGGGCAGGCGCTCGGCGAGGATGGTCACGACCGGCCGCCGCTGCTGGTAGCTCTTGCCGAGGTCGACGTGCAGGTGCCAGAGCGTCCCGCAGGAGGCGTGGTCGGCAGCGGGTGCCGGGGAGGCCACCGGACCCCAGTGGAGCAGGCGCCCCATGAAGTGTGCATACTGCACGGCCAGCGACCGATCGAGGCCGAGCTCCTGCCGGATGCGCGCCACGTCCTGCGGCCGCGCCTGCGCCCCCGCGATCATCCGCGCCGGGTTCGTGGGGAGGGCGAAGTTGACGACGAACGTGAGCGAGACGGTCGCCCACACGACGAGGAGCGCCCACACCATGCGGCGCGCGAGCTTCCGCATCATCGGAGGCCGTCTCCCAGCAGCTTCGCCGCCGCGCTGCCCGAGAACAGCGCGCGAGCCGCGACCGGCCCGGCGGCGCGGTCGATCCAGATCTCGCGCGGGTCGGTGGCCCACAACGGGTGAGGGCGGAAGCCGCGCACGTAGGGCTGCCACTGATCGTAGAAGCGATAGAAGTGCGTGAAGGCCCAGGGGGCCTCGTCGCAGATGATGCCCTGGGCCTCGGTGTAGAGCTTCTTGCGTTTACCGGGATCGAGCTCGTGCTTGGCATTCTCCACGAGCTCGTCGACGCGCGGGCTCTGGTAGAACGACCAGTTGTTCGAGTCCGACTCCGAGATCGCGCGCGACGTGAAGAGCGGCTCGAGGAAGCTGCCTGCCTCGGGATAATCCTGCTGCCAGTAGCCGGCCCCGAAGGCAACCTCGTGACGCCGCGCGCGCAGCGCCAGGAAGGACGGATAATTGACGAGCCGGATCTCGATCCGAATACCGATCTTGGCGAGCATCTGCTGCGTCACCTGGATCAGGTATTCGTCGAGCCCTTGCGTATACGCGAGATAAGGAATCACGTGCGGCCAGCCGCCCTGACCAGTCGCCGGATCGTAGGGATATCCGGCGCGCCTCATGTGCTCGAGTGCCGCGCCGAGGTCGTACTTCTGACCGGCGAGCTCGGGGTCGTAGCCCTCGACGGACGGCGGCACGGGGCCGGTCGCCGCGCGCAGGTTGCTGGCCCGCAGCATGCGGATCTGGTCGCGGTCGAGCGCGCTCGCGACGGCGCGTCGGATCTCCACGTTGTCGAACGGGGCCATCTCGACGTTCATGGACATGCCGCCGATCTGCTTCTCGGCCTCGTAGGCGCCGAACGGACGCCACCGCGGGTCGGCCTGCAGCTTGAGGAGATCGGGCGTCAGCGACTCGCGGAGGATGTCCTGATCGCCGCTCAGCAGCTTGAAGCGCTGCGCGTTGAGGTTCGTGTGGAACACGAGCCGTACCGCGTCGAGGTGGGGCAGCCCGGGGCGGAAGTACCGGTCGTGACGGACGATCGTGATCTGGCGTCCGCGGTCCCAGCCGCCGGGCAGCAGCTTGAACGGTCCGGCCCCGCACGGCTCCCACGCGTCCGAGTAGCGGCTGCCGCCGCTCCGGCACACCGGGCGGAGCATCTGCATGGCGAGGAGCGGGAGGAACGCGGCGTCCGGGGCATCGAGGTGGAACGTGACGACGTAGCGGCCCTCGGTGGTGACCCCGGCGAGGTGCTCGCTCTTGCCCGCCGCGTAGGCCGCGAAGCCGGTGATCGACGCGAAGTAGCTCGCGTACGGGTTCGGGGCGGAGGGGTGGAGCGCGCGCTCGACCGAGCGCTTCACGTCGTCGGCGGTCACCTCCTCGCCGTCGTGGAAGCGCGAGCCCTGACGGAGGACGAAGCGCGTGGCGAGACCGTCGGCCGAGGTGGTCCAGCTCTCCGCGAGCTCGGGCTGGATCTTGCCGTCGAGATCGTAGTCGACGAGCCCGGCGAAGAGACCCTCGAGCACCTGCGGGACGAGCCCGTCGGCCACGTTCGCGGGGTCGACCGTGCGGATGTCGCCGAAGCTCGCCGACACCAGCGTGCCGCCCTGCCGCGGGAGCGCGTCCTCGGACGAGGCCCGCGGGGTGGGCGCCGGCAGCTCCTGCGAGCACGCGACGAGCCAGAGGGCGAGCGCCGCGCTACACCTTGCGAGGATCGAGCGCATCGCGCAGCCCTTCGCCGAGGAGGTTGAAGCCGAGCACGCTCGCCATGATCGCGAGCCCCGGCGCGAGCGCGATCCACGGAGAGGACGTGAAGTAGTCCTGGCCCTCGAACAGCATGTGACCCCAGGTCGGCGTCGGCGGAGCGATGCCGCCGCCGAGGTACGAGAGCACGCTCTCCGCGAGGATCATCTGGGCGACCGACACCGTGGCGACGACCACCAGCGGTCCGCTCACGTTGGGGAGCACGTGGCGGAGCACGATGCGGGGGCTGCTCTGCCCGAGCGCCCGCGCCGCGGTGACGAAGTCGAGGCGACGGACCTGCATCGTCTTCGCCCTGACGATGCGCGCGGTGCCGAGCCAGCCGGTGAGGCCGAGCGTGAGGAGGATGGTCGTCGTCGTGGTCCGCTCGAGCGCCGCCGCGAGCGCCATGACGAGCAGCAGGAAGGGAAAGGCGAGCCCGACGTCGACGATGCGCATCAGGACCGAGTCGATGGCGCCGCCCTCGAACCAGCCGGCGATGATCCCGACCGCGGCTCCGATCAGCGTGGCGATGAACGTCGACGCGAGCCCCACGAAGAGCGAGATCCGCGCGGCGACGGCGAGGCGCGACAGCTCGTCACGGAACAGGCGGTCGGTGCCGAGCCAGAACTCGCCGCTCGGCGCCGCCGGCAAGTAGCTCGGTCCGACCCCGCGCGCGAAGTCGCTGAGGTACGGGTCGTGGCCGCAGAGCGGCGGTCCGAGCAGCGCGAAGAGGAGGAGGGCGGCGACGAGCGCCGCGCCGATCGCGAGCGAGCGGTTCTGCGCGAAGAGGCTCACGGCACGTGGGGGAGCGATCGGGAGGACGGCGGCCGGCGCTCCGGCGTCTGCTGCAGGAAGGAGGCGACCATGGCCGCGAAGGCCTCGGGCTCCTCGTCGGGCGGGCAGCGACCGCACTCCAGCACCTCGATGCGACCGCGCAGCGCACGTGCGAGGCGCCGTCCATGCTCGACCGGCGCCACCTCGTCGCTCCGGCCCCAGACGACGAGCGTCGGCGCCTGCACGCGAGGGAGGCGCGCGACGATCGAGCGCGTGTCCTCCTTGGCGACGAGGGTCGCGTGCGCCGCCTGGCGCGCCGCCGGCGCGTTGAACGCGTCGTAGAACGCGTCGAGGCGCCCGGCCGGCAACGCCCGCGTGCCCGCGTAGGACGTCGCCTCGACGTACGACCGGAACACGGCGCGGCCGACGAGCTGGCTCCAGAGGAGCCGCCCCAGCACGGGCACGCGGCCCATGCGATCGAGCACGTGCTCGGCGGCGGGGTAGACGAAGGCATCGACGAGAACGAGCTTGTTGACGAGGGCGGGGTGGCGCGCCGCCAGGGCGAGCGCGACGCCGCCGCCCATTCCGTGACCGCAGACGTGCACCCTTCCGAGGCCGAGCGCTGCGACGAGGTCCGCGATCGAGTCGGCGAACGCGTCGTAGCCGTACGCGTAGCGTTGCGGGTCCGGCTTCTCGCTGTCGCCGAACCCGGGGAGGTCGGGGGCGATCACGCGCACCGAGCGGCGGAGGTGCTCCATCGCCCCGAGGAACGAGGCGTGGCTCGCCAGGGCGTCGTGCAGGAAGACGAGGGGGCTCCCGTCGGGCGGCGCGGAGGTCGGGAGGTCGCTCGAGACGAAGCGGATGCGGGCCCCGCGGGTGGAGACGTCGCTCGCCTGCATCGGCGGCGACTCTAGCACGGCACCTCCGAGCGACCCGTCCGCGGGAATGTGGCGCCGGGAGGGGCCGGTGAGCGACGATCCGATCCCGATCTCGTGGATCGTGATCGGCTGTGCTCGAGAGGCCCGTGGCCTGACATTGTTTGTCAGTCCATCGATCTAACCTTGCGAACACAGTTCCATAATGGAAAGCCGCAAAAAAAACGCAGATGCTGCGTTGACCCGCGTCTTTTGCTCAGAATACAGTCGCTGGCGTCGGACCTACGCCGGCAGTTTTCTTCCCGGTTCTTCCCGGATAGAACGCTCGCCAGGCCGCCTCGAGAGCCCTTCGTGAACGCCGGAAGCTCGGCGTGCCGGAGCTGTGTCTCTTGTGGCTTTCGTGAATGATCGATTCGCTTCGCGGACAGCTGCCGTCACCGGCGCTTAGCGAAGTGGACCGGGGGAGAAGGTAGCTCGCTGTAGGACATCGGTCCCCCAGAGTGCAGCTGCCACGCCGGACGTGCGTCCTTCGCACGCCGTCGAGAGAAACGTCGCCGTACAGCAGCCGTCGTGGAGGAGCACATGGACCCGAAGATCATCGCTGGGGATCACATCGAGGAGATGTCGTCGAGCACGACCGAGCCTGCGACCCCGCTTGCCGAGGGTGCGCTGGCGCTCGACACCGCGAACGCCCCGGGCGACGAGAAGGGCGTCACGCGCGAGCAGCGCCGGTCGCGTCGCAAGCGTGACGTCCGCGCGCGCACCATCAGCGTGAAGCGCATGACGAAGCGTGAGCTCGAGATGGGCCGCATGCTGTACCCCGACGTGGAGGACATCGCGCGGCCGGTCCGCCGCGAGGACTGCGCGCAGGGCGAGCGCCCGTGCCCGTTCGTCTCGTGCAAGCACCACCTCTATCTCGACGTCTCCGCGCGCACCGGCGCCATCAAGCTGAATTTCCCCGACCTCGAGGTCTGGGAGATGACCGAGACCTGCGCGCTCGACGTCTCCGATCGCGGCGGTACGACCCTCGAGGAGGTCGGCGCGATCATGAATCTGACCCGCGAACGGATCCGGCAGGTCGAGGTCAAGGGCCTTGCCAAGCTCGAGGCGCTCAAGGACATGTCCGCGCTGCGCGACTACATCGACGAGGGTCCGGTCGGCAAGCGCCGCCTCCCCGTCCTCCAGAAGGCGAAGCCCGTCGTCGCGGAGGTCGAGGAGGACAGCGAGGACGACTTCGACGCCGACGAGTTCGCGTCCGACGCGCTCGACGCGGAGTGAGCAGGCCGCGGCGGTCCCCGTGACCGCCGTGCATTGACCACGCGGAGGCGCGTTACTAGACGGAGCGCATGCCCATCCGGACTGCGCTCCTCTCCGTCTCCGACAAGACCGGCCTCCTCGCGTTCGCCAGGGCGCTCGCGGCCCGCGGAGTGACGCTGCTGTCGAGCGGCGGCACCGCGAAGAGCCTGTCCGCCGAGGGCATCGCGGTGGAGACGGTCGAGGACTACACCGGTTCTCCGGAGGTGATGGGCGGGCGCGTGAAGACGCTCCATCCGCGCGTGCACGGCGGCATCCTCGCGCGTGAGGGGCAGGACGATCAGGATCTCACGCGCCTCGGCGGCCGGCTCATCGACCTCGTCGTCGTGAACCTCTATCCGTTCGAGAAGGTCGCCGCGAGCGAGGGCGCCTCGTACGACGAGATCATCGAGAACATCGACATCGGCGGTCCGTCGATGGTGCGCTCCGCGGCGAAGAACCACGCGCGCGTCACGATCGTGTGCGACCCGGGCGATTACGCGAAGGTGCTCGCCGAGATCGAGAGCGGCGGGGAGGTGTCGCTCGCCACGCGCCGCGCCCTGGCGGCGAAGGCGTTCGCGCACACCGCCTCGTACGACGCGGCGATCAGCGGCACGCTTTCCGGTCCGCGCGCCGCCGATCCCGACGGCACGGTCGGCGCGAGCGTCCATCCGCAGTACCTCACGCTGCCGTTCGAGCGCGCCTACGGGCTCCGCTACGGCGAGAACCCCCACCAGTCGGGCGCGTTCTACGTGGAGCGGGGCGCGACCGCGGGGACCATCGCGCGGGCGGCGAGCCTCGGTGCCGGCGGCAAGGAGCTATCCTTCAACAACCTCGTCGACGTCGACGCCGCCCTCGAGGCGGTGCGTGAGCTCGCGGGTCCCGCCGCGGTCGTCGTCAAGCACACGAACCCGTGCGGCGTCGCGACCGCCGCCACGCTCGCCGAGGCCTACCGCGGCGCGCGCGATGCGGATCCGGTCAGCGCGTTCGGCGGCATCGTCGCCCTGAACCGAGAGGTCGACGAGGCCACGGCGAAGATCCTCGCGGAGACCTTCCTCGAGTGCGTCGTCGCGCCCTCCTTCGCGCCCGGCGCGCTCGACGTGCTCCGGACGAAGAAGAACCTGCGGCTGCTCGCCACGGGCGAGTGGCTCGCCGCCGACCTTCCCGCGCTGCAGTACAAGCGCGTGAGCGGCGGGCTCGTCGTGCAGTCGCGCGACGCGACCGCCGACGGCGAGGTCACACGCGGCACGATCGTGACGAAGCGCGCCCCCTCCGCCGAGGAGCTCGCGGCCCTCGACTTCGCCTGGCGCGTCTGCAAGCACGTGAAGTCGAACGCGATCGTGCTCGCCCGCGGCCAGCGAACGGTGGGCATCGGCGCGGGCCAGATGTCGCGCGTCATCTCGGTGCAGATCGCCTGCGAGAAGGCCGGCGATGCGGCGAGGGGGAGCGTGCTCGCGAGCGACGCCTTCTTCCCGTTCCCGGACGGCGTCGAGGCCGCAGGCGAGGCGGGCATCACCGCGATCGCGCAGCCCGGAGGCAGCGTGAAGGACGCGGAGGTCATCGCTGCCGCGGATGCGCTCGGCATCGCGATGGTGACGACCGGCGTCCGACATTTCCGCCACTGATCGCGCTTTTTCGAGGCTTCTGACCACGTTGCGCGTTCGGGCTCGGCGTTTAGAGTCGACCTCATGGGCTCACGACACCGGCTGGCGGTCGGTCTCCTCCTCGCATCTCTCACCTCGCTCGCGTCCGTGACGACCGGCTGCGCGCCGGCCATCCGCTCCGCGACCGCGGAGGCAACGAAGGCCGCGGTGCCTGCCGCCGCCGAGGCTTCGCTCGCCGCGATCGAGGACCCGAAGCTCCAGGCGCGCGCCGCCGACGCGCTCGGAAAGCCCGACACCCAGCGCGCGCTGCAGGAGCTCTCGTCCGGCGTCACGCAGGGCGTCGTCGACGGCCTCTCGAGCGACGAGCTCGCGAACCGCCTCGACGTGCTGGTGCGCCGGCTCACGCACGCGGTGCTCGCCTCGGTCACCGACATGATGACGCCCGAGCTCCAGGAGCGCACCCAGCAGATGGCCTCGGCGCTCGCCTCGTCCATCGCGGGCGAGGTCATGCGGAGCGCGATGAAGGAGTTCTCCTCGCCGGAGGTGCAGGCCTCCCTCGGCGTCGCCGCACGCGAGCTCGCCAAGCAGGCCGTGCTCGGCTCGAACGATGCCCTCGCGGAGCTCGCCGAGAAGCGCAAGGAAGGCGACCGCGCCGCCGCGCCGCTCGGGACGGTCGGCCGCTTCTTCGCGACGCGCACCTGGCTGCTCGTCGCCATCGTCACCGGGCTCATCTTCGCGCTGCCGCTGCTCTGGCTCGTGCGCGAGCGGCGTCGAGACCGCCGCGTGAAGCTCGAGTCCGATCGGCGTCGCGACCGGGCGGCGGCGATCCTCAGCGCGATCGAGGCCGGCGGCGAGGCCGGCTTCTCTGCCCGGACGCTCGCGCTGCTCCGCGCGCAGCTGCTCGACGAGGCACTGCCGCCGGGAGCCGCCGCCGACGCCGCCGTCAACGAGGCCAAGGACGGCGTCCCGCCGTCACGTCGCGGCGGAGGGATGCGTCCTTCGGCCGTGTGAGCGCGGCCGCGGAGGTAGGACACTTCTATCGCCACTTATTTGGCCGACGCCTCTCCGCTCTGGCATTCGTCGTGGATGGCCGGAATGAGCGAGACCTGCACCGTGTGCGGGCGTGGCTTCGAGATGCAGTTCCGTTACCAGATGGAAGAGCGCGACAACGCGTTCTCCTTCTTCTGCTCCCAGGCTTGCCACGGCAAGAGCCTGCGCGGTGAGACCGCCGGCGGTGTCGTCTGCGACTGCTGCAACAAGCGGTTCGTGGTCGACCTCGTCTCGCAGGTCGTCCGCATCAAGGGCGAGGCTCGCTACGCCTGCAGCGAAGGCTGCCGCGGTCAGCTGATGCTCGAGGCCGGCGGCCAGCGCCTCGGCGCGCTCCAGGCTCCTCCGCCCGTCGTCCCCGCCGCGATCGCTCCCGTGCGCACGCCGGCTCCCGCGCCGGTGCGCACGCCTGCTCCGGTGGCTGCTGCGCCGGAGGCGGCGCCCGAGGCCGCCACGCCGCCGCCTTCCGGCGCTCGCATCACGGCCGCCCACGAGGGGAAGAAGCTCGCGGCGCCGCGCAAGCTCGCCGTCTTCAACCACAAGGGCGGAACGGGCAAGACGACCACCTCGGTCAGCATCGCCGCCGGCCTCGCGATGAAGGGCTACAAGGTCCTCCTCGTCGACACCGACTCGCAGGGCAACGTCGCCGTGTCCCTCGGGATCAAGGCGGAGAAGACGCTCTATCACGTGCTCGTGATGGGCCTCCGCCCGCAGGACGTCGCGGTGAAGGTCCGCGAGAACCTCGACCTCCTTCCCTCGAACGAGACGCTCGCCGCCGCCGAGCTCTATCTCGCCGGTCGCCAGAATCGCGATCGCATCCTGAAGGATCGCCTCGCTTCGGCGGCGAGCCACTACGACGTCATCATCCTCGACTGCTCGCCGTCGCTGTCGCTCCTCAACCAGAACGCGCTCGTCTTCGCCGACGGGATCCTCGTCCCGGTCGCGTGTGACTTCCTCTCGCTCGTCGGCGTCCGTCAGGTCATCAAGACCGTGAAGAACGTCAACGCGCTGCTGCACCACCCGGTCCAGATCTACGGCGTCCTGCCGACCTTCTACGACGCGCGCGCGCGCATCTGCCGCGACGCGTGGGGCACGATGAAGGAGCACTTCGGCGACCGCTGCTTCCAGCCGGTCCGCGCCACGACGAAGATCAAGGAAGCGCCCGCGCAGGGCAAGACCATCTTCGAGTACGCGGAAGGCTCCGCCGCCGCGGCCGACTACCAGCAGGTCGTCGATCGTCTCATCACCGGCCAGATCCCGAAGGCCGCCGACGAGCCCGACGCCGAAGACCGGGCGATGGCGGGCTGAGCCCGTCCCCGGCAGCTTTCAATTCAACGCATGGACTCGAGGAGATATCCGATGGCAGCGCGAGACGAGGGTGGAACTGGGCTCGGAGCGGCACGCGTGCTGGACGGCGACGAGGTGCAGGGTGTGCTCACGGGCGCCTTCTACCAGGCGCCGCCCGAGAGCTCACGCATGCTCAAGGCGGAGCGCGCCGAGAAGGCGAAGCCCACGCACTACAAGGTGATCTGCATCTCGATGTACACGAAGGACCTCGACCAGCTCGACGGGCTCGTCGAGCAGCTGAAGGGCCGCGGCATCACGAAGGCGAACCGCAGCGCGCTCATCCGCGTGGCGCTCGAGCAGCTCGATCTCGACAAGGTCCCGCGCGGCCTGTGAGCAAGATTCGCGAAACAATCCGGTGACCTCGGGGTTGGGGCAGTCTCCGAACCGTCCCCGAGAAGGCTCGCGCTTGCGGCGTGCCGCGGCGCGCCACATAAAGGGCGGCGCATGACGCGTCGTTCCGTCCTCGGCCCCTCCGCGTGGCTCGTGCTCTTCGTGGGCGCGGTCGCCGCGGTCGCAGCTTGCGCGACCAGCCCGGCCAGCGACCTGACGCCCGACCTCGACCCTTCGCTGCCCGGCATCGATGCGGGCGCGAGCACCCCGAGTCCCGGCATGCCGGGGGGCGGGCCGGCCGATGCTGCGCCCGGTGAAGAAGGCTTCACGGACGGGGACACGGGCGCGGTCACGCCGCCCGGCACCGATGCCGCGAGCGGCGTCGATGCGGCGCCGCCCGGACCGGTGACGCCGAAGCCGACCGCGAGCGAGCTCCTCGTCACGGAGGTCATGTTCGACCCGACGGGCGCGGAGCCCGCGTCCGAGTGGATCGAGCTGCACAGCCTTGCGACCTCGGCTCGGTCGCTCGGAGGCCTCACGCTGAAGGACGGCGCGGGGCGCGTGCACGTCATCGCGGGCGCGCTCACGATCGCCCCGAACGCGTGGGTGGTCCTCGCGCGGAGCCGTACCACGGCGACGGGCCTCCAGGTGCCCGCGGCGGCGATCGTCTACGAGTACGGCGCGGGGCTCGGCGACGGCGCGGGCATCCAGCTCGCGAACGGGGCGACGGGCGCGATCTCGATCCTGAACGGCGCGACGGTCATCGCGTCCGCGCCGTACGGCGGCTGGTTCACCGGCAGCGGCGCATCGGTGCAGCTGAAGGTGCTGACCAGCTCGGCGGCGGGCTCCAAGGCGAGCTGGTGCGCGTCGTCCACCGCGTGGGCCGCCGGCGCGGACCTCGGGACGCCGGGCGCTCCGAACGACTGCCCCTAGGCGACCTCGAGGTCGTCCCAGAAGGCGGCGAGATCGGCAGGGAAGGGCGCCTCGATCACGAGCGGGGCTCCGGTGACGGGATGGGGCAGCGACAGCCGCGCCGCGTGGAGCGCATGGCGCGGCAGCTCGAGCAGCACGTGGTCCTCGGCGGTCAGCTCGCCGTCGGCGCCGCGGGCGAAGCACGTCTCGTCTGGGCCATAGAGCTTGTCGCCGACGATCGGGGCGCCGAGGCTCGCGAGGTGGACGCGGATCTGGTGCTGCCGCCCGGTCTCGAGCTCGCACCGCACGCGGGCGTAGGTCGTCCCCGAGGCCGAGGTGCGCGTTCCCTCGACGCGGAACCGCGTGGCGGCGGTGACCGCGTCCTCGCTCAGGCCAAGGCGCATCTTCACGCGGAAGGAGCTGGAGGGGTCGAGCTCGAGCGACCGCTCGTAACGGAACGCGCCGGGACCGTCGGCGGGGGCGGGGGTCGCGATGCCGCCGAGGGCCGCCGCGCGCGAGGCGTCCGGCTCGTTCCACGTCATCGCGAGGTAGGTCTTGTCGATGTGGCGGCCCTCGATGGCCTTCTTGAGGAGGCGGTCGGCGCTTGCCGACTTCGACACGAGGAGGACGCCGCTCGTCTCGCGGTCGATGCGGTGCCCGAGCGAGACGAACTGCCCGGGGCGCTCGGCCTTGAGGAGGTTGATGAGCGTGTTCTTGTGGTACCGCGCGGTCGGGTGGACCGGGAGGTTGGCCGGCTTGTCGACGGCGAAGAGGTGCTCGTCCTCGTAGAGGATCGGGATGTCGGTCGGGACCGCCACCTCGTCCCACGGCGCGCGCCAGAGGAGGACGTGCTCCTCGGCGCGCACGCGGTGGTTCGAGCGAAGGTGCTTGCCGTTCACGTCGTACGCGCTGGCCGCCACGATGAACTGGGTCCGCGTGCGGCTCGTTCGCTTCAGCTGGCTCTGGAGGAACACGTCGAGCCGCTGCCCCGCCAGCTCGGGGGGCACCCGGAAGCAGCTGACCACCGACCCGTCCGGCACGCCCTCGGGCTGCCGGAAGCCCGTCGCGCCGAGCGCGCCGCCCAGGAAAGCGACGGCAGCTTCGGAAACGCGGAGGCGGGTCATCCAGCCCTCTTCTTAGCGATCTCGCCAGGGCCTGAACAGTGCTAGAACGCCGGCCCGATGGAGATCCTTTTCGTCACGACCGAGCTCGCGCCCTACGTGAAGGTCGGCGGCCTCGCCGACGTCAGCGCCGCGCTCCCGAAGACGCTGAAGGCGCTCGGGCACAAGGTCACGATCGTCATGCCGCGTTTTCCCGCCTTCGAGGAGGCTGGCCTGCTCCTGGCGCGCCGGCTGACGCCGCTGCACCTCGACTTCGGCGGCAAGCCGCTCGAGGTGACGGTGTTCGACGGGCGCCTGCCCTCGCAGGTCGACCTCGTCCTGCTCGACGTGCCCGGCCTCTTCGACCGCGACGGCGTCTACGGCGACCCGCGGGAGCCCGGCAAGGACTACGCGGACAACGCGCTCCGTTTTGCGGTCCTCTCGCGCGCCGCTGCCGAGATCGTGAAGCAGCGTCGTGACACGGGCACCCCGTTCGACGTCGTGCACGTGAACGACTGGCCGACCGCGCTCGTGCCGAAGTACCTCGCCGACCTCGGGGTGGAGGCGAGCACGCTCCTCACCATCCACAACGTCGCGCACCAGGGGATCTTCCCGAAGGACGTCGTCCCGAGCCTCGGCTTCACGTGGGACGACTTCACGACCGACGGGCTCGAGTTCTACGGCTCGGTGAACTTCCTGAAGCAGGGCATCCTCAGCGCCGATGCGGTCTCCACGGTGAGCCCGTCGTACGCCAAGGAGATCCAGACCGACCCCGGCGGCAGCCGCCTCGAGGGCGTGCTCCGCGCGAAGAACAAGATCCTCGGGATCGTCAACGGCGTCGACTACGGCGTCTGGAACCCGGCCACCGACTCGAGCATCGCGGCTCGGTACGACGCCGAGGGGCCGGCGAACAAGGTGCGCTGCAAGGGCGCCCTCCAGAACGAGCTCGGCCTGCCGCTCGACCAGGACGCGCCGCTCGTCGTGAGCGTCGGCCGCCTCGTCACGCAGAAGGGCATCGACCTCGTCATCGAGTCGCTGCCGCGCATCCTCCGCGGGAGCAACGCGCAGGTCGTGATCGCCGGCGAGGGTGAGGACGACATCGTCGCGAAGCTCGAGGCGGCCGTCGCCAAGAGCCGCGGCCGCGCGGTCTTCATCCGCAACGCCGCCGAGTCGCTCGTGCATCGCATCTTCGCGGGCGCCGACCTCGCGCTCGTGCCGAGCCGCTTCGAGCCGTGCGGGCTCGTGCAGCTGTACGCGCAGCGCTACGGCGCGGCGCCGGTGGCGCATGCCACGGGCGGTCTCACCGACACGATCATCGACTGCGACGCGAAGCTCGAGACCGGCACCGGCTTCCTCTTCGAGGAGCCGACCGTCGACCAGCTCTACGCGACGGTTCAGCGGGCCATCGCCGCCTACGAGACCGATCGCTGGCCGGCCCTTCGCCGCCGCGTGATGCGTCTCGACCGCGGCTGGGAGCGCGCCGGCCGCCAGTACGAGCAGGCGTACCGCACCCTGAAGCCTGCGGCAGTCGCGTAGCGGCTCTCGCGCGCCAAACCCGTTCGGATCCCTGCCGATTGGCGCGCCGCGGGGGGTGCGCGCGGCGCGCAAAGTCGTTCGGATCCCTGCCGATTGGCGCGCCGCGGGGGTGCGCGCGGCGCGCAAAGTCGTTCGGATCCCTGCCGTTTGGCGCGGCGCCCGCGGGGGGGACCTGGCGCGCAAAGTCGTTCGGGTCCCTGCCGACTGGCGCGGCGCCGGGGAGTGTGCGGGGCGCCAAAACTCGTTCGGATCCCTGCCGGATGGCGCGGCCCGGGCGGGAACGCGTCTCCCGCGGAGCCGTCGGCGGGACCGCGTGCCGGTCGTCAGGGATCCGAACGAGTTTCGGGCCTCCGGTCACGCCGGGGAGCGCGCGCGTCGTGAGGGATCCGAACGAGTTTCGGGCCTCCGGTCACGCCGGGGAGCGCGCGGGTCGTGAGGGATCCGAACGAGTTTCGGGCCTCCTGCCCTGGAGGCTCGCGTTCAAGGGGCGTCCTGGACGGGCGCGACGATGGCGAGGGCTCGCGCGAGCCACGACGCGCGGAGAGCGACCAGGAGAAGGATCACGAGCTGATGGACCAGCCACAGGAGCGCGAGCGCGCCGCCGCCCTTTCCGCCGAGCAGTGACGCTGCTGCGTAGCCGCCCGCCACCGACACGACGCCGAGCGCCGCGCGCACGCCCCACGCCGCCGTGGCCCGGACGAGCGACGTCCGTCGCGCGGCCCGGAGCGCGACGCGGAGGCCGCGCTTCAGCGTCCCCCAGCCGCGAACCAGGTCGTGCCCGGCCACGCGCAAGCCGGCCTCGCGGGCGATCGCCGCGCGCGCGAGATCGAGCACCACGCCGACGACCGCCGCGAGCAACCCCGCGAGCGCGATGACGAACATCCGCACGTAGAACGCGTTCGTCGCCCCCAGGCGATGGGCGAGCGCATGATCGATCGCGGTACCCAGGAACGCGCCGCCAGCGAGGATCACCGGCGCCATGATCCAGCCGAGCACGAGCACGCCCCCGAGCGGCGTGAAGGTCGACACCCCGACCCGGAGGGCCGACTGCCACCGCGGAGCACGCGGCGCGAGCGCAGCCTCGCTCTCCGGCCCGCGCTCCTGCCCGAACGCCAGCGACGCGAGGAGAGCGCCCTGCGGGATCAACAGCGCCACCGCGCTCACCACGACGAGCACGAGCCACACGCGGCTCACGATGCCGGTCGCCGCGTCCTGCTGACCGAGGAACGTGAGCAGCGCCCCGCCGCCCGGTGCCCAGAGCACGGCGTCGCCGTCCGGATGCGCGCCCCAAACCCGGGCCACCCACGCATGGATCGGCGTCATCGTCACGAGCCCGAGCAGCAGCTCGACGAGGTAGACGTGCACGATCGGCCAGGGCCGCCGCCGCGCCCGGATCTCCGAGGGAAGGAGCGGCGTCACGGTCCCACCACGTGGCCGAGGAGCTCGGTCCAGTAGGTCGCGCGTTCCAGCATGCGCGGCGCGCCCCCACCGGCGTGCCCGCTGGCGGTCATGAAGTCGTTCGTGCGGTCCTGGTCGAGGAGCACGCGCTGGTCGGGGTCGACGACCGCCGCGCGCAGCGGCGAGCTCCCTGCATAGGGCACCCGGATGGTGTCGGTGGCGGAGTCCCACGGGACGCGCCGCCTCGATCCGTCCTCGCTCACGAGCTCGATCTCGACCGGGATCTTCAGGTTGCCGCGGCGGCTCACCAGCGCCCACCCCGTGAACGATCCGGCCGTCTCACGATCACCGGGAACCGTCTCGCGCTTGCCGGCCACGTCGAAGATGCCCGCCGCCGCGCGCGTCACGTGCGAGCTCATGCCGAGCACCGCGAAGTCGACCCAGCCCTTGTCGAACAGGGCGGCCCGCGCGACCTCCGCCGGCTCCTCGCCGAGCACCTCGCGAAGCGTGTCGAGCAGATCCTGGGGCACCGGATGACGGAACCGGTAGCGCCGCGCGTAGGTCCCGATGGCGCGTTCCATCTTGTCCGCGCCGTATACGCGCCGCATCGTCTCGAGCAGCGCGAGCGTCCGCGAGTACACGAGGTTCCCGTAGATGCTCCCGCTCGCGAATCCCGCCGCCGGCTGCGCGATCCGGTCGTCCAGCGCGGCGTGGCGAGCTCGCTCGGACTGCGCCTCGGCGTCGCCGATCGAGAGCCCGAAGACGTCTGCGGCATTGCCCGGGCCGCGCCAGGTCGCGAGCGCGTCGGCCTCGGCGTAGCTGTTGAGGCCCTCGTCGAGGAACGGCCACTTCGTCTCGTGCGACGCGAGCAGACCGTAGAACCACTGGTGGCCGAGCTCGTGGATGGCGGTGATCTCGTTGATGCGGATGCTGTCCGGCAACATCGCCGCGCCTCCGGTCGTGATCAGCGTCGGATACTCCATCCCGCCCGCCTCGTCGGCGCTGAACGGCGGATGCACCATCGTGAGGAGCGGATACGGGTACTTCCCGTACCGCGCGCCGAAGTGGGGGAGGGCGAAGCGCATCGCGGCGAGCTCTCGCTCGGCCTGGTGCTCGTAGCCGGGCGGGTACAGGATGGAGACCGCGACGCCGTCGATGGTCTCGTGCTGCGATCGGAACTCGTCCCACGCGGTCCACGCGAAGTCGTGCACGTCGTCCTGCACGTGGCGCTCGATGCGCCGGCCGTTCTCGACGCGCGACTCCGCGGTCGTGCCGGTGGCGCCGACCACGAACGCCGCCGGGACGTCGAGCGTCACGTCGTAGCTGCCGTAGTCGGCGTAGAACTCGCCGAGGTGCTGGAAGGCGAAGTGCCCGAACGTGCCGTCGGGCTCGATGGTCGCGATCTTCGGAAACCACTGCGCGACCATGTGGAAGCTGCCGTCGAAGCCGGTCCGCTCGACGACGGACGGAAGCTTGTCGTCCCACACCACGGAGAGCGTGATGGTCTCGCCGGGCTGCACGTCACGCGGGAGCGGCACGCGCGCATCGGTCTCGTCCTCGTCGTCCTTGCGACGGAGCTCGGCGCCCGCCCACAGATCGCGGCTCGCGCCGGCGTCGTTCCAGGTGAGCGAGCGCACGTCGATCGTGCCCCACTCCTTCGGCACGGTCACGCCGCGGAACCCGCCCACGGGCGCGCGCATCCAGGTGGAGGACTGGTTCTTGAACGCGTTGAGATAGAGGTGCATCCACAGCTCGCGCACCGGGACCCGCGCCGCGTTCTTCCACGTGATCGTCCCCTCGCCGTGGACGGTGTGGGCCACCGGATCGAGCGACGCCTTCAGCGTGTACGACGCCACGCGATCGGGGTGCTCGAGCATCGCGACATCGGGGGCCGACGGGGCCGCGGCCGGCGCGCCGCCCGCCTCGCCATGCGCGTCCGGCGCCATCAGGGCGCCGGCGAGGAGGGAAAGAGTGATGCACGACGCGATCCCGCGCAGCGACATGACGCGCACCGTAGCAGGTGTTCCGGGCGGTCGTCCGGGGCTCAGAAGCGAAACGAGGTCTGCCCGTTCTTCGCCGCGACCGGCACGTTCGCGGGCCGCTCGAACGTCGCCGCGTGATCCCACCGCTCCATCTCGTCGGACCGCAGCCCATGCTTGTTCGCGAGCCGCAGGAACAGCGCCGCGACCGTGTCTGCATAGACGCCGCTGCCCGCGCCGCGCGTCCCGTACGCGGAGTCGTAGAGCTTGCCGCCATACGCCTCGCGAAGCCGGCGCAGCACCTTCTCGGCGCGGAGCGGCAGGTTCTTGCGCAGGCTCGTCTCGAAGACCTCCTTCACCGCGCCGGGCAGCCGCAGGAGCACGTAGAACGCGTGGGCCGCGCCCGCGTCACGCGCCCTGGCGAGCACCTCGCCGATGTCCTCGTCGTTGAGGCCGGGGACGATCGGCGAGACGCTGACGCCGACGCGAACGCCGGCCTTCGCGAGGGTCTCGATGATCTTCATGCGCCGCTCCGGCGTCGTGACGTACGGCTCGACGGCGCGCGCCACTGCCGGATCCCAGAACGGGATGCTCACGCTGACGCGGCAGGAGGCGACGCGCGCGAGCTCGGCGAGCAGATCGACGTCGCGCTCGATGATCGGCGACTTGGTGATGATGCCGACCGGATTCTTGTACTCGAGGCACACCTCGAGGCACTGGCGCGTGATCCCGAGCTTCGCCTCGAGCGGCTGGTAGCAGTCGGTGATCCCGCTGAAGACGACGTGCTCGCCCTTCCACGATTTCTTCTCGAACGCCTCGCGGAGGAGCTCGGCGGCGTTGTTCTTCACGATGATCTTCCGCTCGAAGTCCGACCCCGCGCCGAGCGAGAGGTACTCGTGGCTCGGCCGGGCGTAGCAGTACGCGCAGCCGTGGAAGCAGCCGCGGTACGGGTTCACGCTCCACCGGAAGCCGACGTCCGGGCTGTCGTTCGACGCGAGGATCGACCGCGATTTGTCCTCGTAGACCTCGAGCGGCGCGCCCGGGTTCACGTCGGGATCGTCGTACTCCATCGTCGTCGACGCGAAGCGGTTCTGCGGGTTCGCGACGGGGAGGTAACGCGACACCCCCGGACGATAACAGAACGGATGTTCAGTGCAACGTCAGGAGTCCCGGCCGGGGATGTGCTGGAGCAGGGTCGTCGTCTTCACGCGGCGTCCGCCCACCTCCGTGAAGAAGAGGACCGGCGCGCCGGGCAGCGTCTTCGCGAAGTAGTAGGTCCACGTCTCGCCGCCGTCGCCGCGGAGCTCGTAGACGAGGCAGTCGAACTTGCCGCCGGGGAGCTTCACGCTCGACTCCTCGTGGATCGAGACCTTGTCGCGCGGGAACTCGGCGTCCTTCTGGAGCTGCGTCCAGCCGATGCGGCGCGGGCCATCACCGCCCGCGAGGAGCTCCGCGCCGCTGTCGTCCACCTTCGCGAACGTGAGCACGCGCTCGCGGGGCGCCTTGCCGGGGACCTCCACGCGGTAGCGGTACGTCCGCCCGTTCCGCGTGGCGGCGCGGATCTGCTCGGAGGTGAAGGGCGGCTGCGCCTTTGCCGTCGCGAGCGCGCGCGGCGACGCGGACGCCTTCGGCGACTCCTTCTGGAGGTCCTGCGCCTTCTCGGCCGCGATCGCCGCCTCGAAGACCGCGTCGACGTCGGTCGTCGTCTTCGGCGGAGGCTTGCCGCCGCCGCACCCGCTCGCGCCCGCCACTACGAGTGCGAGCACGAGCACGAGCCGCGCGCCGCTCATGTCAGTTCAGATCGCTGGCCGCCGTCGCCTTCACCGCTTCCGGTGCGGGCGCCGCCGTGCACGTGAACCTGAGCTTCTTGCCCGGCTTCTTCTCGCCAGTCCGTTCGTCGGTGATCTCGGTGTCCTCGGTCTCGACGACCACGGAGCCGCCCTTCTCGAGCGCACCGAAGAGGAGCTCCTCGCCGAGCGGCGTCTTCACTTCCTCCTGGATGAGCCGGCTCAGCGGACGCGCGCCGAAGTCGGGGTCGTAGCCCTTCTCGGCGAGGTACGCGCGGGCGGGCTCGGTCATGTCGATCGTGACCTTCTTCTCGGCCAGCTGTCCCGACAGCTCCTTCATGAACTTGTCGACGATGCTGCCCATCGTCGACTGCGAGAGCGGGTCGAAGGCGATACGCGCGTCGAGCCGGTTCCGGAACTCGGGGCTGAAGAGCAGCTTGTACTCGCGCTCCGCGTCGCCGGTCGCGCGCGCGTCGCCGAAGCCCACCGCGCGTCGCCCGAGATCGCGGGCGCCGACGTTGCTCGTCATCAGCAGGATGACGTGCCGGAAATCCGTGGATTTGCCGTTGTTGTCGGTCAGCTTCCCGTGATCCATGATCTGGAGGAGGACGTTGAAGACGTCGGGGTGCGCCTTCTCGATCTCGTCGAGGAGAAGGACCGTGTGGGGCGTCTTCGCGATGGCATCCGTGAGGAGACCACCCTGGTCGAACCCGACGTAGCCGGGCGGCGCGCCGATCAGGCGCGAGACGGTGTGGCGCTCCATGTACTCGCTCATGTCGAAGCGCAGGAACGAGATGCCCATGACCTTCGCGAGCTGCTTGGCCGCCTCGGTCTTGCCGACGCCGGTGGGGCCGGTGAGGAGGAAGTTGCCGATGGGCTTCTCGGGAGAGCGGAGCCCGGCGCGCGCCAGCTTGATCGCGGCGGCGAGCTGGTCGACCGCGCGGTCCTGACCGAACACGACCTTCTTGAGATCGAGCTCGAGCGCCCTGAGCTTCTCCTTGTCGTTCGAGGAGACCTCGCGCGGCGGGATCTGCGCCATGCGCGCGAGCACGGTCTCGACGTCGACGACGCCGACCACGATGACGCCGTCGCCATCCTTGCGTTCGGCGCTCGAGACGACCGACTCGTCGGCGGCGTCCTTCTTCGCGGAGGCGCCTGCCTCGGGCTCGTCACGAAGGAGGTTCGGCGGCTTCTCGCCCTTGTAGAGCGCGAGCTTGGCCGCGGCGCCGGCCTCGTCGAGGAGGTCGATCGCCTTGTCGGGAAGACGCCGATCGTGGAGGTACCGCGCGGAGAGCGTGGCCGCGGCGTCGAGCGCCTCGTCCGTGTACTTCACGCCGTGGAACTCCTCGTACTGGGGGCGGAGCCCGGCGAGGATCTTCTTCGTGTCCTCGATGGAGGGCTCGTTCACCTCGACGCGCTGGAAGCGCCGGGAGAGCGCGCGGTCCTTCTCGAAGTGCTGGCGGAACTCCTCGAAGGTGGTCGAGCCGATGCAGCGCATGCGGCCGGAGGCGAGCGCCGGCTTCAGCAGGTTCGAGGCGTCCATGCTGCCGCCGCTGGTCGCGCCGGCGCCGACGATGGTGTGGATCTCGTCGATGAAGAGCACCGCGCCCTCGACCTTCTGGATCGACTTCACGACGCCCTTGAGGCGCTCCTCGAACTCGCCGCGGTAGCGCGTGCCGGCGATGAGCGCGCCCATGTCGAGCGAGAACACGGTCGCGTTGGCGAGCGCCTTCGGCACCTCGCCGCGGACGATCTTGAGCGCGAGCCCCTCGACGATGGCGGTCTTGCCGACGCCGGAATCGCCGACGAGGAGCGGGTTGTTCTTCTTCCGCCGCGCGAGGATCTGGATCATGCGCATGACCTCGTTGGAGCGGCCCACGAGCGGGTCGATGCGCTTGCTCTGCGCCTCCTCGTTGAGGTTCACGCAGTAGGCCTTGAGCGGGTCCTTCTTGGATCGCGGGCCGTCCTCGTCGCCGCCCATCGAGACCGGCGCCTTGTCGGAGGCGTCCTCGCCCTCGTCGAGCTTCGAGATGCCGTGCGAGATGTACGCGACGACGTCGAGCCGCGTGACCCCGTTCTTCTCGAGGATGTTCACCGCGGGCGAGTCGCGCTCCGCGAAGACCGCCACGAGGACGTTCGCCCCCGTGACCTGGTCCTTGCCGCTCGACTGCACGTGGCTCATCGCGCGACGGATCGCGCGCTGGACGCCGAGCGAAGCAGTCGGGGTGCTGAACGCCTCCTCGGGCACGCTGTCGAGCTGCTCGGTGAGGAACTGCTCGAGCTCCTTCTTCACGGCGGCGGGATCACCGCCCGCGTGACGGACGACCTGGGCGGTCTGATCGTCGAAGAGGAGCGCATAGAGCAGGTGCTCCAGCGTCACGTACTCGTGGCGTCTCCGCGCCGCTTCGTTGGCGGCAAGCGAGAGCGCGATCTCTACCTCGGGGCTGATTCGCATGGGTTCACTCGGGTTCCGTCGTGAGCATGAGCGGCATGCCGTTCTCACGCGCGTAGTCCATGACCTGGGTCGACTTGGTTTCCGCGACGTCGCGGGTGTAGACGCCGGCGACGGCAGCGCCGCTCTTGTGCACGGTCAACATGATGTGCATGGCTTCGGTGTCCGTCTTGTGGAAGAAGCGCTTCAGGACCTCGACCACGAACTCCATCGTCGTGTAGTCGTCGTTGTGGAAGAGGACCTTGTAGCGGCGGGGGGTCGCGGAGAGGGGTTTGTCCTCGAGGTCGACGTCGTCGCCCTCGTGCGGATCGACGTTCGGATCCTTCGGGTCGTCGCCGCCGCTGGCGCGCGTGCGGCCCAGCTTGCGGAGCTCGTCGATCGGTTCGTACGACACGGGGATTGTCATTGTGTGTCTCGGGCGAGGTCCTTCAAGGGGAGAGGAGCCAGAGAGACGACCAGCGTAGCAAGAACCGGCGCACCTCGGCGCGGGGCCTCGAAGGACAGATGCTGCGGAGGCACGCGTCGTTCCGGCGCCTTCCTCCCCCATTCGGTCGCTGTTACGCTGCGCAGCAGAGCTCCGACACGTTCATGGCGCGCCTCTTCCAGCCAGTGCCGACGCCGAAGCCGCCGGAGCGCGCCGAGGCGCTGGTCCGCACGCTCTGCGGGATCCCGGAGGCCGCCCTGCGTGCCGCGTACATGCGGGATCTGCTGCTCCGGACCGACGTCAGCGCCCTCGCGCCCGTGCTCGACACGCTCTCCGCGCGCGCCGAGCAGGCGGAGGGACCGGCGCGGGAGGCGCTCGTCGCCATCGTCGACGCGCTCAATCACGTGTCGTGCGTTGCCGTCGTGCAGCGGCTTCGCGAGGAGGCGTCGGCGGTGCCCCACCTCGCGCTCGAGCGCCTCGTGCGGAAGCCGGTGTCGATCGTCCCGGCGCGCGACGTCGGCAAGCCCGAGGACGACCGCGTCCCCGACTACGGCAAAGGCCGGCCGCTGACGCTCGGGGAGCGGAAGTCGCTCGCCCGGAAGCCCGATCGCGCGACGATGGACCGGCTCCTCCGCGATCCGCATCCCGACGTCATCCGCATGGTGCTCGCCGGGCCGAAGGTGACGGAGGACGACGTCCTCGCGGTCGCGGCGCGGAGGCCCTGCCGGCCCGATGTTCTCACCGAGATCGCGCGCCAGCCGCGCTGGGTGCACCGGCCGCGCATCCGCATGGCGCTCGTCATGAACCCGGACACGCCGCTCGAGATGGCCGCGCCGATCGTCGGCCTGCTCATGCGCCACGAGCTGCGGCTCGTCACGACATCGCCGGCGGTGCCGGCGGGTGTCCGCGCGCTCTGCCACGAGCACCTCGAGCGACGACCGCCCGGCGAGTTCGACGACGAGCCCGACGACGCGAAGCGTCTCCAGTAGGCTCGCGCAGCCGCGCGCTCAGCCCTCTTCTTCCTCGATCTCCCAGCGCTGGAGCGCGCTCACACCGACGGCCGCGGCGCACGGCGCGCAGAGCGGCGGCTCCTGGTAGCGGCGCTCGTCACCGCGGGCCCATACGAGAAGGCCGCGGCCGCGGACGTCGTACCCCGCGTCCTCGTCGTCCTTCTTCACGGGCGCGGCGCAGACGTCACACCGTTCCCCATCGGGATCCGTGAACAGCACCGCGTGGCCGGCGGTGACCAGACCGACAGGCGCCGATTCGGGACGGACGGGGCGCTTCGGGGGATCGCTCATGACGGCCTGATCGTAGCGCAGCGGACGTGGCAGGGCACGTCGCGCGATCGGTTCCGACACGCCCAACTTTTGACGCAACTCGGCGCGGCCGGGGGCGACCGGGGGGGCATGCGGTCGACCTCTAGCCTCTCGCTGCGCGCGTCGCTCGCGCTCGTCGCCCTCGTGCTGCTCGGCGCCGGGGCGGGCTGCGCGTCGGTCCCGCCGCTTCCGCCGAAGGCGCTCGATCTGAACCGCGACGGGGCCGCGGCGCTGGCCGCCGGGGACCTCGGGACGGCCGAAGCTCGCATCGCGCTCGCGCTCGAGTACAGCCCCCGCTTCACCGAAGCCTGGGTGAACCTCGGCTACGTGGACATGGCGCGCGGTCATCTCGACGATGCGCACAAGCACTTCGCGAAGGCGAAGGATCTCAACCCGGATCTGCCGGCTCCGCACCACGCGCTCGGGCTGCTGGCCGACAAGCGAGGGAAGGGCAAGGAGGCCGAGAAGCACTACCGGGAGGCGCTGAAGGTGGACCCCGGCTTCGTCGCCGCGCGCGTGAACCTCGCGCGCCGGCTCTTCCAGCGCGATGCCTTCGACGAGGCGCGCGAGCAGTTCCTCCGGCTCACGCAGGTCGAGCCCGAGGTTCCGGCCGGCTATCTCGGGCTCGCCGAGTGTCTCCTCCGCCTCGACCGCGAGGCCGACGCCGACGACGTGATCGGGCGCGCGCGGGCGCGCTTCGGTGACACGCCCGAGCTCACGATGCTCGTCGCGCGCCAGCTCCTCCGGCGCGACGCGTTCGCGGAGGCCGAGGAGATCCTCGCGCCGCTGACCGGCGACCGCGATCGCCTCCGGGCCGGTGCTGCGTGGAGCTGGGTCGGCGTCGCGCGGCTCGGCCGGGGCGACAAGGTCGGGGCCCGCGCCGCCGCGAAGGAGGCGCTGCTCGTCGACGCCGCCGACGGGGTCGCCGCGGAGGTGCAGCGCCGCGCGCAGTGAAAACGAGAGCCGAGGGGTCGGCGTCGGTCAGCGGAGGAGGAGGAACGCGGTGCCGGCGAGCACCAGCACGACGCCGACCACGATCCCGATCACCATCCACACCGGCACGTGCGTGCCCGGGATGTCGATCGCGTCCTCGTGCTCGTGCGGCCGATGCGCGCCGCCGTGCTCCTGCCAGGTGCCGGCGGCGAGCGCGGCCGGCCGGCCACTTCCGCCAGACGAGCCACGACCTTCGGATGCGCCCGGCGCTCCGGAGGCGCTCGCGCCGGCCGGGATGGTCTCGGAGAGGCCCTCGTCGCCGAGCGCGTACTTGCGGTACTTGAGGGGCTCCGCGGGCTCCTCCGGCGCGTCCGCGGGGGCCTTCAGCGACTCGCCGTCGAACTGGACGACGATGACCGTGATGTTGTCGTGACCGCCCGCCTGGTTGGCGCGCTCGGTGAGCGCCTTGCAGATGTCGAGCGGCTCCGAGGACGACTTGAGGATCTCCTTGATCTCGTCGTACCGGACCATGCCCGAGAGGCCGTCCGAACAGAGGAGGAGGAGGTCGCCCTTGCGGAGCTCGACGTAGGTGAGGTCGACCTGCACCGTGTCGCTCGTGCCGAGCGCCTGCAGGATGATGTTGTTGTGCTCGAAGGTCTCGGCCTCTTCCTCGGTGAGCTGGCCGGCCTCGATGAGCTGGTTGACGAGCGACTGGTCGCGCGTGACCTGCACGAGCTCGTCGCCGCGGAGGATGTAGCCGCGCGAGTCGCCCACCTGCGCGAGGAAGAGCACGTCGTCGACGAGGGCGGCGGCGGTGACCGTGGTGCCCATGCCGCGTCGCGACCGGTCGGCCTTCGCCTCGTGGAAGATGCGGAGGCCCGCCGACTCGACGGCGCGGACGAGGCGCCGCGCGAGATCGTCGCGGCGGACCGCCTGCTCGGCGCCCGTCTCGGTGAGCGTCGGCGCGTGATCGACCAGGCGCTCGTAGATGATGTCGACCGCGAGCTGGCTTGCGATCTCGCCGGCGGCCGCGCCGCCCATGCCGTCGCATACCGCGAACACGGCGCCCTGGCTGCCGATGGCGGTGGCGCGATTCGCCTCGAGCAGGCCGCGGGAGCGACGGGTGAGGTCGGCGACGAGGAAGTTGTCCTCGTTGTGCTCGCGAACCTGCCCGACGTCGGTGCGGGCGAAGAGCTTCACGCGCACGTCGGCGGCTCCGTCGGCCGCGGCGGGCTCGTCGGGAGTGGCGGGCGCCGGCGCCGGCGTCTCGGGCTGCGTCACGAGGAGCTCCTCATTCGTCAGCCGCCCGGCTCGGGGTCGCCGCGCTCGAAATCGACGCGGAAGAGCTGCTGACCGACGCGGAAATGATCCCCCGGGAGGAGATCGACATCGCTACGGATGCGGAGGAACGTGCCGTTCGAGGAGCCGAGGTCGACGAGCGCGAACGCCGCGGCCTGACCGGCCTGCGCGGCGTGTGGAAGCTGACGGACGGCGGCATGGCGGCGTGAGAGAAACGGATCTTCGGTGAACACGACATCTCCGGACTCCCGGCCGAGCACCGTCTCCACCTTGCGGAGATAGTAGACGTCGCGGGTGACTCCCTCGACGGTGCGCTGCGAGAGCCGAGCGTACCTTGATGCCATGGGGGAGCCAAACAAGAGTGTGCCGTGCTCGGCCGCCGGCCCGTAGCCGCCGTCGTTCGCGCCCTGTCCGCCGTGGTTGACGATATCGAACCGCAAGACCTGCTGACCGACGAGTATCAGATCTTGGTCCTGGAGCGGAACCGCGACCTCGACGGAGGCCTGACCGGGCTCGGGAGCGGGGCGGCCGGCTTTGGCGGCGCCCATGTCGCGCGCGGGCACCAGGCGGAGATAGACGCCGTTCGTGCTGCCGAGATCACGGAGGAACAGCCGGCCGCCGCTCCAGGCGAGCCGGACGTGACGCGGTGAGAGGTAAGGATCCTCGCCGACGATGATGTGGCCCTCGGTCCGGCCGACGTCGAGGACGTCGCCGAAGGGGTAGCTCGGGCCGTCGGCGCCGGACTTCGCGATGACGACGAGGCGACCGCGCACGGCGGCGCGCGCCGCGGGCACGGCGGCCGGCGCCGACGCCGACCCGGGCTGTGCGGACGCGGGCTGTGCGGGCGGCGCCGATGCGACGTGGGCGGGCGGCGCCGGCT
>JAQBQL010000057.1 GCA_028287035.1 Labilithrix sp.
TTTGGTGATCGCCGCAAGGAGATGCTCAAGGACATCGCGACCCTCACGGGCGGTCAGGTCATCGCCGAGGAGCTCGGGCTCAAGCTCGAGAACGTCACGATCTCCGATCTCGGTCGCGCCAAGCGCATCACGCTCGACAAGGACAACACCACGATCGTCGACGGCGCGGGCGACAAGGAGAAGATCAAGGGCCGCATCGCGGAGATCCGCGCCCAGGTCGAGAACACCACGTCCGACTACGATCGTGAGAAGCTCCAGGAGCGTCTCGCGAAGCTCGTCGGCGGCGTCGCGGTCATCAAGGTCGGCGCTGCCACCGAGACCGAGATGAAGGAGAAGAAGGCCCGCGTCGAGGACGCGCTCCACGCGACCCGCGCGGCCATCGAAGAGGGCATCGTCGCCGGCGGCGGCGTCGCGCTCATCCGCGCGCAGTCCGCGCTCGACAACCTCAAGCTCGACGACGAGCAGCGCTTCGGTGTCCAGATCATCCGTCGCGCGATCGAGGAGCCCCTTCGCCAGATCGTCGGCAACGCCGGTCTCGAGGGCTCGATCGTCGTCAACAAGGTCAAGGAGGGCAAGGACGACTTCGGCTACAACGCCGCGACCGACCAGTACGGCAACCTCATCTCCCAGGGCGTCATCGACCCGGTGAAGGTCGTTCGTACCGCGCTCCAGAACGCGGCCTCGGTCGCCAGCCTCATGCTCACCACGGAGTGCCTCGTCGCCGAGCGCCCCAAGGACGAGTCGAAGGCTTCGGCGGGCGGCGGTCACGACCACGCCGGCCACGGCCACGGCTTCTGAGCCACGCTGACAGCTAACCGCTGACAGCGAAACAGCCCCCTGCGCTCGCGCCGGGGGCTGTTTCGTTTTGTCAGGAGCCGGAGGGGCTGGTCCCCGCCTTCATTCCGAGATGCATGGTCGCGGCGGCGCCGTTCTGGATGGCCCAGAGCGAGCCGGTGTTCGCCTGGAACAGGATCTTCGTCTTCCCGTCGGGGAGGGTCGAGATGCTGGGGCTGGTGCCCGCCTTCATCCCGAGACCCCAGCGCTTGATGCCGGTGGTGCCGGCGGTCCAGAGCTCGCCGGTGTTGGCCTGGATGGCGACCTCGTAGCCATTGCCGACGTTCGTGATGCTGGGACTCGTGCCGCCCTTCATGCCGAGGTCCCAGTGCTTGCTGCCGGCGGTGCCGACGGTCCAGAGGTCACTGTTGTTCGCCTGGAAGGCGACCTCGTAACCATTGCCCACGGCGGTGATGCTGGGGCTGGTGCCGGCTTCCATGCCGAGCTTCCAGTTGGTCGTGCCGCCGGGACCGGTGGTCCACAGGTTCCCGGTGTTGGTCTGGACGGCCACGATGTAGCCGCCGCCGGCGAGGCCGGTGATGCTGGGGCTGGTGCCGGCCTTCATGCCGAGATCCCAGTGCTTGTTGCCGGCGGTGCCGACCGTCCAGAGGTCGCCGTTGTTGGCCTGGAAGGCGACCTCGAACCCGCCCGTGCTGAGCGCGGTGATGCTGGGGCTGGTACCGGCCTTCATGCCGAGCTTCCAGTTGCGATTGCCGGCGGTGCCGACCGTCCAGAGCTCGCCGGTATTGGCCTGGAACGCGACCTCGTACCGGCCGTCGGGAAGGGCGGTGATGCTGGGACTCGTGCCCGCCATCATGCCGAGGTTCCAGTCGCGATTGCCGCCCGTGCCGACGGTCCAGAGATCACCGGTATTGGCCTGGAACGCCGTCTCGACGACCGTGCTCGGCGCAGGCGGGGGCGGCGCGTCGCCGTACGCGCTCAGCACGGCGCGCGCATAGGAGATCCGCGACGCCTCCTCGCATTTGCCGCACCCCTCGAAGCGGCGCTCGAAGGCAATCGTCGCATCCGCCACGTTCGTGCTGCCCCGCAGCTCGGCGAGGCCGCTGCCGCTGAACGCGGTCAGCTCGTACCACACGAACTCGAGCTGGAGGTCGAGTGACCAGGGGGAGGCGCCGTGGTGCGACGCGTACCATTGCACGTTGTCGTTCGGGTCGCTGTCCCACCGGCCTCCCACCGACCACTGGGCGATCCCGCGACCTGCCCCGCCGGGCTGGACGGCCTCCGGGTCGACGTTGGATTCCTGGATCAGATTGCCGACGATCGCGGCCGCCTGGAAATTCGTGAGTCCCTTGCTCACGAAGAAGTCGTAAGCGGGCTTGTCGTTCTTCGAGACGACGGCGGAGCCGAGCTGGAGCACGTCCTCGTCGCGGACCTCCTCGTCACCCGCATCCGCGGTACAACCCACCAGGCCGACGACGGCGAGCAGAAGCAGCTTCATGTTCTTCATGGTCGGGATCCTCACGAGCCGGAGGGGCTGGTCGCGGCCTTCATTCCGAGGTGCATGGTCCCGCCGGCGCCGTTCTGGACAGCCCAGAGCGAGCCGGTGTTGGCCTGGAAGAGGATCTTGGTCTTCCCGTCGGGGAGGGTCGAGATGCTCGGGCTGGTGCCCGCCTTCATCCCGAGGCCCCAGCGCTTGATGCCGGGGCTGCCGGCGGTCCAGAGCTCGCCGGTATTGGCCTGGAGGGCGACCTCGTAGCCATTGCCGACGTTGGTGATGCTGGGGCTCGTGCCGCCCTTCATGCCGAGGTCCCAGTGCTTGCTGCCGGCGGTGCCGACGGTCCAGAGGTCACTGTTGTTGGCCTGGAAGGCGACCTCGTAGCCATTGCCGACGGCGGTGATGCTGGGGCTCGTGCCGGGTTCCATGCCGAGCTTCCAGTTGGTGGTGCCGCCGGGGCCGGTGGTCCACAGGTTCCCGGTGTTGGTCTGGACGGCCACGATGTAGCCGCCGCCGGCAAGGCCGGTGATGCTGGGGCTGGTGCCGGATTTCATGCCGAGATCCCAGTGCTTGTTGCCGGCGGTGCCGACGGTCCAGAGATCCCCGTTGTTGGCCTGGAAGGCGACCTCGAATCCGCCCGTCGCGAGCGCAGTGATGCTGGGGCTGGTGCCGGCCTTCATCCCGAGCTTCCAGTTGCGATTACCGGCGGTGCCGACGGTCCAGAGCTCGCCGGTATTGGCCTGGAAGGCGACCTCGTAGCGACCGTCGGGAAGGGCGGTGATGCTGGGGCTGGTGCCCGCCATCATGCCGAGCTTCCAGTCGCGATTGCCGCCCGTGCCCACGGTCCAGAGATCACCGGTATTGGCCTGGAATGCCGTCTCCACCACCGTGCGCGGGGGCGCCGGCGGAGTCGTGAGACCGTTCCTGCGGATCGCGTGGTACGGCCGGTCGTCGCCGTCGATGAGGATCTCGCCGCCGCCGATGCGCCGGAACCCCTGCGTGACCTTGCGGGCGACGTGGTGGCAGAAGTACTCCTCGTAGACCTCGACGGCCGACGAGCCAATGAACCGGTTGAACAGCTTGATGTGACCGTCGGCGACGATGGCGTCGCCGGTCCGGAGGTCCTCGAGGTCGATCGTGTTCCAGCCCTGCGGACCGGACTCGTCGGTCATGTACGTGTGCGTGATGGGGTCCGAAGGGATCTGCCAGACGTACGAGAGGAACCCGGAACAGTCGCTGCGGTATCCGGTCCACGGTCCGGCGGGCGGATGGCAGATGCCGAGGTGGCAATCCGTGCCGTCGGGCTCCCCGGCGGCGCCGCCGCAGTACTCGATGTTCGCGGCGAGGTACCGGTTCGCGCGAGCCATGATGTCGCTCGCCGTCATCGCGGAGCTGGCGGCCAGGACCTCGTTCTCGACGACCGGATCGTCGGGAGTCTCGCCGGACTGCGCCGAGCACGCGCCCAGCAGAATGGCCCCGACGGCCCCGAGGATGGAGATGGAAACGGCGCTCTTGATATCGGACATGGATGCTCCTTCGGCGCCACGTGCAGTGCGGCGACGCGGAGTTCCTAACATCCGGATCGGCTCGGGAAAGCTCGCGGCCCCCCGCTTAAGACCCGCTTAAGATCGGCTCGCGAAGCGCGTGACGGTCCGCGTCACGCAGGGGGCTCGGCGTCCTCGACGTGGATCACCGCCACCTCGGGGTCGAGGCCCACACCCTGGCCGGTCGTGGAGATCGCCTTCACGCCCAATCCGCGCAACGTGGAGATCGCTACCGACAACCGATTACCCATCGAGCGCGCGGAGCTGCGCTCATCGGGCCAGATCGCGGCGACGAGCTGCTCGCGGGGAATCGTTCCGCCGGCCGACGCCTGGCGCGCCGCGCACAGCTCGCGGAGTAGCGCGCGCAGCACCGGGCGTGCGACGAGTGACACGACGGCGTTCTGTGGCGCCCGGAACCACGCCGCATCACGACCGACGATCAGCGCGTCGCGCTGGAGGCGCGCTTGCACGTTCTCGCGCACACGCCTCGCGACCCGCGCCGCGCCATCAGGAGCTCCCTGGCGGCCGCTGATCGGGGCCGGTGCCGTCGCCGAGAGCAGGTGCAGCATCTGGCCGAACCTCTCGATCTCGAGGCCGAGCGACGGCGCGAGGTCGAGCGCCCGATCGCGCGCGGCGACGAAGCGAGCCACCGCCGCGGGCGCGCGGTCGCTCTGCCACGCCTCGACCGCGGCGAGCGCGGCGCCGAAGAAGAGGCGGGCCGGGTCTTCCCGCACGAAGAGCTCCAGCGCGCGCGAGAGACCGCTCGCCGCCTCGGCCATGCGGCCGGCCTCCAGATCGAGCATGGCGAGGTTGCCGCGTGCCTCGCCTTCGCTCCGGCGGTGCGCGGTGAAGCGACCACTCTCGATGGTCTCCTCGAGCTTCGCCCGCGCCTCGTCGGCACGACCGAGCTCGGCGAGCGCGTTGCCGGCGACGATCCCGGCGAGCGCGCGCCACGTCCTCTGCCCGAGCTGATCGGATGCGAGCTCGACGCGACGCAGGTGCTCGAGCGCCTCGGCGGGCCGGCCGCTGAGGAAGAAGAACGTGCCGGACGCGAGCGCGGTGCGCGCGATGACGAGCGGGTCGCCGGTCTTCTCGGCAAGAAGGCTCGCCGTGTCGAGCTGCGCCTCGTCGAGCGGGCGCCCCGCGAGGCGCGAGGAGAGGATCGCCAGGACGCGCACCGTGTCGTTGCCGGTCGCCTCGCCGATCGCGAGCGCCGCGTCCACCGCGGACCGCGCCATGTCTCGCTCCCCGCGCAGCTGCGCGAGACGCGCTCGCTCGAGCCAGCAGCGAGCCTCGAGATGCGGGAGCTCGAGGTGCGGAGCGCGGGCGAGAGCGTCGTCGATGGCGCGCGTGGCCGCCTCGTTGTCGCCGAGATGCCGCCGGACGCTCCCGAGCATCAGGAAGAAGGTCGTGACCGCGACCGAATGGGCGAGCGAAGGGCGACGGACGAGGTCCTCGATCTCGAGCAGCAGCCGCGTGTGTGGCTCGAGCGGCCCGCGTCCGAGCCAGAGCCAGGCGAGCCCGGACAGCGCGGCGGCGGCCAGCTCGAGGTCGCCGTCGATGCGCTCGGCGCCTTCGTCGAGCACGCGCTGCGCCACGGCGGTGACGTTGCGCTCCTCGGCGAGGAGCCAGTCGATGGCGAGGAGGCGCTCGCCGGTCTCGCCCCGATGCGTCCACGCGAGCGCGCCCGCGCCGAAGTACGCGGCGTGGCGCGCCCGGGCGCCGTGCTGGGCGGCGACGTCGGGCAGACGGTCGCCGACGAACTGCCGGACGGACTCGAACATGCGGAAGCGAGTGCGGCCGCCGACCGTCGACGACGCGACGAACGACGCATCACAGAGGCGCGAGAGGATGCCGAGCGCGTTCGGGCCGACCACCGCCTCGGCTGCGGCGAGGTCGAAGTCGCCGGCGAAGACCGCGATCGAACCGAGGGCGTCGCGCTGCTCGGGAGAGAGGCGCTGCCATGACACCTCGAGCGCGGCGCGCAGCGAGCCGCCGCTCCACGACTCGTCGCGGGGCGGCGCGTCGAGCAGGACCGACCGGCGCGCGAGGAACTCGGACGGGGTCAGCACGTTGAGCGCGGACGCGGCGATCTCGAGGGCGAGCGGCACGCCGTCGAGGGCGATGACCAGCGCGCGCACGTCGTCGGGCACGCGGCCGTTCTCGCGCAGGTCGCGCCCGAGCACGTCCTCGGCGAGGCGCAGGAACAGCTGCTCGGCCGGGGAGATCGTTCCGTCGTCACCCGGAAGGGCGAGGGGGCTCAGGGGAAACACCGCCTCGCCCTCGACCCTGAGCCGCGCGCGGGCGGTGGCGAGGACGTGGAGCTCCGGGCACGCGTCGAGGAAGAGCGTGACCGTCTCGTCCCAGGTCGCGGGGGCGAGCCGGTCCACGCCGTCGAGCACGAGGCACGTGCCGGCCTTCGCGGCGAGCACCGAGGCGACGCGCTCCACCGGGTCACCCTCGCCCGGCTCCACCGAGAGAGTGCCTGCGACGCTCCGCACGACGTCGTCTGCGGAGCGCGCCTCGGTGAGATCGCAGAAGAAGACGAGGCGCTCGTTGGCAGCCGCGACCTCGCGGGCGAGGCGCGTCTTGCCGACGCCCGCCGCGCCGACGATGGTGACGTGCGCCCGCCGGGCGAGCAGGGCGGTCAGCGTGTCGATGTCGTGCTCGCGTCCGATCAGTGCGGGACGACGGGAGGCGCGCGAGGGCGGCCGGGAGCTTTCAACGGGCGGGACGGGCATCGAGGCCAGCGCGAGTTCTATCCGCTGCCGCCCCCGCCCGTCGAGCGACGGCGGCCTCCGGACGCGAGCAGCCGCCCCGCGAATGCAGAAAATCGCCGCGGGTGGCTTGAAGGAAATGGGGAACCTTTCTCCGTTGTTGCGGGCCGCCCGCGCGACTTTTGCCGAACGCGAGGGCCGTTTCCGTGGGGGGTGGTACTTGCACCCACCCTAGTCGCTTGCTACAGCGCTCCCCTCGCCAGCTGACTGGTGAAAAGGAGCGTCGCTGTCATGAGGTCACTGAAGTCGGGTCTGGTTGGAATCGCTCTGGTTTCCTTCGTTGGCGTAGCCACGATCGTGGGCTGTAGCGCGGACGGGAGCACAGAGACGATCACGGACCAGCCCGACACGGGCGGCCCGAGCGTCCAGCTCCCTCCCCCGTCGGACAACAACGACGACGACGCGGCGACCACGAAGGACGCGGGCAAGAAGGACGCGGGCAAGGACGCCGGCAAGAGCGACGGGGCCGTCGACGCCGGCCCGCCGCCGCCGGTCGAGGGCGACCCGTGCACCACGCCGAACGAGATCAAGACGAAGAGCTGCGGCATCTGCGGCAAGGCCTCGACGATCTGCCTCGTCGACGGCGCGACCAAGAAGTGGGGCCCGTACGGCGACTGCGCGAGCGAGCTCGCCGGTGGCTGCGCGCCCGGCACCACGCAGGCGTGCGGCAACTGCGGTACCCAGACCTGCAACAACTCCTGCGGTTTCGGCGCGTGCACCGGCCAGCCGCCGATGTCGTGCTCGCCCGGAAACGTCGAGCTCGTGGCTGCGAGCTGCCCGGCCGGCCAGTACCGGTCGAAGACCTGCAAGGCCGATTGCACGTACGACAACGTCTCGCTGACCTGCCAGGCGCCCCCGAACTACATCACCGTCCCGGCCGCGGTCGGCGGCGTGAACAGCTCGGTCATCACGCTCTCGGCGACGCAGAACACCCCGCGCATCTCCGGCACGTGCCCGTCGGCGACGATCAGCACCACTTCCACGCCGTACAACTACATGGAAGTCCGTAACAGCACGGCGAAGGCGGTCACCGTCAGCATCTACCAGTCGCAGGCGCCCGGCGGCCCGATCCCCGACACCATCATCGCTGCGTACGCCGGTAACACGGCTCCGACGACCGACGCCGCCCGCAAGGCGTGCCTCAAGGGCGTGAACGACTTCGGCACCACGGCGCTCACGGGTGACGGTAACTTCGGCTCGCTCACCACCACCAACGTCGTGCCGATCCCCGCCGGCGGCTCGGTGATGGTCTATTCGGGCAACTACTACGAGTATGCCGCTGGCGACTCCGACGCCGCGGTCGGCCTCATCAAGCTGAACGTGAAGACCGAGACCATCGACCCCTGAGCAGAGCGTCGATGTGACGGAGCGGCGTGCACCTCGCGAGAGGAGCACGCCGTTTCTGCTTTTGTGGTGCGAAGCCCCTCTGTAATGGAGCCGATGACCATGCGAATTCGTTGCGCCTCGCTGTTGCTGCCAGAGGTAGACCTCCCGCCCTCGTTGGCGGCGTTTCAAGGGCGAGGGTGGCGGTGGCCGGTCGACCTCCATCGCGAATACCGCGTACTCGCGCTGCATCACGCGAACGGCGTCTGGTATGCGTTGTTCGAGTACGACGAGAGCGAAATGCCCGTGTCCGCGCCGCTCGCACTGTTCGACGTGGTGGATGCAACGGTCTCACCGATCTGGAACGTTCGCGTGTCCGGGCCACAGCTTGCGCTTCAGCCAGAGGAATTCGACGACGAGTTCTTCAGTGACGATGTTCAGGAGCGGCGCGGGGATGCGCTCCAGCGATACCGCGCCCTGAAAGCTCGACTCGGACCATGACCACGGCGCGGGCACCGCAGCAGCGGGTAGCAGCATCATGCGCCGCTGAGGGTCGTCACGGAGACACGAGATGATTGCGCGCAATGGCATGAAGGCGATGGCGCACTATCGGAGCTCGCGATCCGAGCGCAATTCTCGCCGCCGCGCTTTTGTGTCAGGCGGACTTCTTACCCGCGTCGGCGGAGCTCACGACGCTGACGCGCGCTTGCACGATGTTCGTGATCCGGGGGGGAATGCTGGGTCGGCGACGCGACTCGAAAAGAATGCGTCGCCGGCGACATAGTGCCTCTCGGCGCCAGGGCTCGGTGGCCCCGTTGGGCGACTGACGGATCGATGCGGACACGCTCGGCGTGCATGCACTCCGTTCCCGGGCTACGTTGGGGTCTCGCTTAGGCGCCGATATCCCGGCCCGTGCTGAAGGCATCTCACCCTCGACACCCAACCGCCAAGTAGCTACGAGCTTCCGTGTCACTTCCGAATCGGAACTAAGGTGCCGGCGGGCGCCTTGTGGTGCACCTCGGAAGCATTTCCAGCAGCCTGCTAGGCCACGCCTCGGGTGGCGTGTCTTGCTCGGTAAACTTGGAGAATACGAAACCACCGCCTGCGTCGACGCCGCGGATTGAAGGTAGTGACGACAGCTGCCCGGACGACCCACCAGGCATCAGCAAGCAGTGCGAGTGACGGGCAGCGGCAGCCCCAACTGACCTCACTTAGTGTCGAGGCGGGAGTTGGCGTGGCACTCGGGCTTATTCGCCTGGCGCGCTAGCTAGCTCAGGGACGGGCCCTTCACCACGATTACGAACAGGCACTCGCCGTCAGGTTGAGCAGGGAAGTCGGCTACGTACTTTGCTGACGCAGCCGCGCAACGCTCGACCGCCATCGCCGCGTCTTCCGCGAAGAGCTTCGGACAATACCAGTTCGCGTATGCTGGGATAACCTTCCCTCCCGGAGTTACGTACACATCTCCACCAAGAATGACGAGACGACCGCTCCGGAGCAGCTTGATAGCTTCCAGCGCGTCCATACGATTCAGACCGTATTCAGTGACACCCGTGCTCAGCAGCAGCGAGACGCCCTCGTCTCGCAAAAGTTCCTGGTACGCGATCCATGCAGCGGCAGTGCCAGCTTGAATGTTCATTTCTATGGCCTGGGCACAAATGGGCGGTGGTTGATCATGCCGTTCGAATAATCACGGAATCAACGAAGAGCAGGTTGCAAGTTGCAATCGAGCTGCTCGCACGAATGCCGCTAGCTGCGTGCGGCGTAGAGCGCGATCCGTACGTCGACTTGAGCAGCCGCTCCGGCGGAGTCGAAGGGCGACCGGTGCTGCGTACATCGCACCGAACACCGGCGACAGCCTCGCTGCGCACCTGTAGAGGGGATTTACAAGCGTCACGACTCAACATCCACGGTCAGCCCGTTCTGCTGGAAGGCGGCATCGATATTCGCAACGATCTCGTTCCGCTTCGTGTCATCGATGGGTACGCCCGAGCCCTCCCACTCGACGATCGACGTCTTGTAAATTACAAAATCAAACGGTCCCGTAAGCATCTCGCCGTCCACAAGGACGGTCTGCGTACCTTCCCGGTACCGAAGACCGGCGCGCCCTAGCATCGTGATGCCGCATCCCGGACCACTCATTTCCTTAGACATGACTTGGTCTCCACGGAACACTGCCAAGTGGCCCGAACCCTCTGCGGCGGAGCTTTCCGCCGAGACGATCCGAAGCGCGGGGCCAGCGCGGCGGGCAGGAGGACTGCCGCAATTTCGACCGTAGCTGCCCCCGCGGTAGACAGCAATCGCTGTCCCTCCGCTTTCAAACCGATGAAGTGGGTTTGAAGTAGCGCGTGTCCTTCAGCATTGGCTCGTTCACATAGCCGGCGACTCTCCGGACAACCACCGCTTGAAGACAGGCACATCGGTCAGCCAGGGACAGGCTCGTTCGACGGCGCTCACGTACTGCTCTCGGAGTTGGCGTAACATGTTCTCGGCTTCGGCCAGGTGCACGACTTCGACCGACGGGTCCGCCCCGCACGACCCCGATGCGCACGTGCCGCGGCCGTTGGCTCGCAGCGCGGGGCGGGTGACGCGCCGACCGTGACGGGCTAGTTCCGATTCGGAACTGACCTTCAAGGTGCCGAGCGCACGTGCGCAGGTCCGTCGTGAGCGCTTGCTCGGTGTTCGCCAGATGTTCATGGGTCCGCGGCCACAATCTTGGCGCGCTCGTCCTCGAACACGGCAACGGCTTCGGGCTCAGCGTCGAAGAATCGCTCCCAGAAGCCAGTGGCGTTCCATGGTTCGGGGGCCAGCGATAGGCCACCACCTCTGGGTATCGTCACCACCCACGTTGGAGGGATCACCGAGCTGACGACCTCGAACATCTCGGGCTGGAAGAGCGCGGGCGTTGGCTCCTCCCCAACGAGCCGGAGGCGTATCCTGCCAGGCTCCATCCAGATCTCCAGCACGTGGTACACGCTGTCGATCTTGACCCATGGCGACCTCTCGACAGGCTGGCCCATAGCGTCAATCAGCTTTGTACAACGAACCTTCATCATCCATTCGCCGAGGGCGGGACTCCGTCGTCGCTGTCCTCATACCAGGACTGGGGCTGCGTCGGACGAGCGACAATGTTCTTGCGCCCTCGGGCGGGGCCTCCCGCCCGCCCACGCGGCTTTCCCCACGCCCCCAACCGCTCTAACGTCCCCCCCGTGGCCACTCCGCCCCCCACCGAGACGAGTATCGAGGGGGAGGTCGAGCGCGTGACGTTCGAGAACCGCGAGACGGGGTTTCGCGTGGTCAAGGTGCACGTCGAGGGGAGGCGCGCGCCGCTCTCGCTCGTCGGGACCTTTCCGCCCGTCAACGTCGGGGCGCGCGTGCGGGCGCGCGGGATCATCGAGAACGACCGCAATCACGGTGAGCAGCTACGCACCACCAGCGTGACCGAGCTCGCGCCCACCACGCTCGCCGGCATCGAGAAGTACCTCGGGTCCGGGCTCATCAAAGGCATCGGCGCCACCTTCGCCCAGCGCATCGTCGCGACCTTCGAGCTCGAGACGCTCAAGGTGCTCGACGAGCAGCCCCACCGCCTCCGCGACGTGCCCGGGCTCGGGAAGGCGCGGGCCGAGGCGCTCGTCGCCGCCTGGCAGGAGCAGCGATCGATCCGCGACGTCATGATCTTCCTCCAGTCGCACGGGGCGTCGCAGATGCTCGCGGCGCGCATCTTCAAGCGCTACGGGCCGAAGGCGGTCAGCATCATCTCCGCCAATCCGTACCGGCTCGCCATCGACGTGTGGGGCGTCGGGTTCCGCACCGCCGACCGGATCGCGGCGTCGATGGGCATCGGAAAGGAGTCGCTCGAGCGGCTCCAGGCGGCGCTCCTCCAGGCACTGCGTGATGCGACCGAGCAGGGGCACTGCTTCGTCGTCGCCGAGGACCTCACGGGACGCGCGGCGCGCCTCCTCGCCACCGATCAGGATGCCGAGGGCGAGCTCGACGCCGTCCTCGAGGGCCTCACGCACGCGCTCGCGGAGACGGTGCGCGCCGGCTACGTCGTCGCCGAGGCGGACGGGACGCTCGAGCGCGCGCGTGCCGATCACCTGCGCGGCGCCGCCATCTACGACGAGAAGATGTTCGATGCCGAGAAGCGCCTCGCCGTCCGCCTCGCCTCGCTCGCGGCCACCCGCAAGGACGATCTCCACGGCTTCGAGGAGGCGGTCGCCGCCTTCGAGAACGAGACCCACACGACGCTCGCCGAGGAGCAGCGCCTCGCCGTCGAGACCGCCGCGCGCTGCCCGCTGCTCGTCGTGACCGGCGGTCCGGGTGTCGGCAAGACCACCATCGTCAAGGCGATCCTCAGCGTCTTCGACCAGGCGGGCATCACGACGCGCCTCGCCGCGCCGACCGGACGCGCCGCCAAGCGCATGAGCGAGGCCACGGGACGCGAGGCGGCGACGCTCCATCGGCTCCTCGAGTACGACCCCAAGAAGAACGCCTTCAAGCGCGACGCGAAGAACCCGCTCGATGCGGGCGCGATCATCGTCGACGAGAGCTCGATGGTCGACGTGTGGATGGCCGATGCGCTGACGCAGGCGGTGGCGGACGGCGCGCGCCTCGTGCTCGTGGGCGACGTCGACCAGCTGCCGAGCGTCGGGCCGGGGTCCTTCCTGCGGGACGCCATCGACTCCGCAGTCGTGCCCTGCGTGCGGCTCGTGCGCATCTTCCGTCAGGCCGAGCAGAGCCTGATCGTCCAGAACGCCCACCGCATCAACGCCGGCGAGTTTCCGGTGCTGCCCGCGCCGGGCGACACCACCGCCGACTTCTTCGTCATCGAGAAGCGCGACCCCGACGAGGCGCGCCGGATCATCCTCCAGCTCGTGACCGACCGGATCCCGAAACGCTTCGGCCTCGACCCGCTGCGCGACGTGCAGGTGCTGACGCCGATGCACCGCGGTCCCGCGGGGACGGCGGCGCTCAACGAGGAGCTGCAGGCCGCGCTCAACCCGGTCGGGCCCTCCATCGCGCGCGGCAAGAGCCTCTTCCGCCTCGGCGACAAGGTGATGCAGCTCAAGAACGACTACGACCGGAACGTGTGGAACGGGGACGTCGGCATCGTCGCGTCCGTCGACGTAGAAGAGGAGTCGCTCGTGGTTCGTTTCGCCGACGGAGGAAGCTCCGCCGAGGTGCGCGACGTGCCTTACGACGGAGGCTCGCTCGACGAGCTCACGCTCGCCTACGCCTCGACCATCCACAAGTCGCAGGGGAGCGAGTACCCGGCGGTCGTCATCCCGCTCCTCACGACGCATTTCGTGATGCTGAACAAGAACCTGCTCTACACGGCGGTGACGCGCGGCAAGCGGCTCGTCGTGCTCGTCGCCGACCCGCGCGCGATGCGCATTTCGCTCACGCCACGTGACGAGGGCGAGGACGGCGCGCCGCGCGGGCGGCGAACGAAGCTCACCGAAAGGATTCGCGCCGTCTCTTGCGGTACGCAGGTAGCGGGGTAGACTCGTGAGTCCTCGATGGTGAAGCGCCTGATCGTAGGCCTCGTGCTGGGTGCGGTGATCGGCGCGGTCATCGCGGCGATCCTCGTGCAGGGGCTCGGGATGGTCGCGTTCGGGAACGCGTTCTTCGCGTATCTCGCGGCGGCGGCCACCGGCGTCGTCACCGGCCTGGTCGCCGGCAAGCCCATCTGGTCGGCCGACGGGAAGATCGAGGCGGGGCTGAAGGCCTTCTTCGGCGTGCTGCTCGGGCTCGGCGGGATCTTCGCGCTGCGCACGTGGGGCAACGTCGACGTGAACCTGTCGGGGCTGCACGCGGGGCAGGGCGCGCTCGGGATGCTGCCGGCCGCATCGCTGCCGATCATCGCGGCGGTGCTCGCGGCGTTCTACGAGATCGACAACTCGCCGTCCGACGCGAAGAAGGACGCGGCGGCCGCCACCGCGGCGCCTGGCAAGAACGGCGCGACGAAGAAGGTCCGCATCGCGGACGACGAGGACGAGCTCGACGACGACGTCGAGGAGCCCGTCGCCAAGAAGAAGGCTCGCTGAGCCGCCGCGGGCGCCCCGCGCGTCCGTCACCATGCCGCCTGCGCGCCTCGTCTTCCTGCTCGCGACCGTGGGGGCCGTCGGCTTCACGGCGCGGGCCATCATGACCGCGCCGCCCGCGCTGCCCTGGTGCGTCCTCGCGGCGGCGCTGTACCTGGGCATCCTGTTCAGCGGCGTCTTCGTGCTGCGGCTGCGCATGTTCGTCGACGCGGTGGTGCGCGGACCGCGGGACGCGCGCGGCGTCGTGCTCACGTTCGACGACGGACCCGACCCCGTGCACACGCGCGACGTGCTCGACGCGCTCGACCGGCACGAGGCGAAGGCGACGTTCTTCGTGATCGGCAGAAAGGCCGAGGAGCATCCCGACGTGGTCCGCGAGATCCTCGCCCGTGGTCACTCGGTCGGGGTGCACGGGTTCGGGCACGACCGCCTCTTCGCGATGCGCGGGAGCCGCCGCGTCCGCGAGGACCTCGAGCGCGCGGTCCGGTCGCTCGAGAAGATCACCGGCGAGACGCCCACGCTCTTCCGGCCGCCGATCGGGCACACGAATCCCACGATCGCGCGCGTCGTCGATCAGCTCGACCTCACGACGGTCGGCTGGTCGGTGCGCGCGCGCGACGGCCTCGCGAGCACGCGCCCCGCCGACGTCATCGCGCGCATCACCCCGGGCCTCGCCGACGGCGCCATCGTGCTCCTGCACGACGCGCCCGAGCGCGGAGAGCGTAAGCCCGCGGGCGTGACGGCGCTGCCCGAGCTGCTCGAGAAGATCGCGGCGAGGAATCTTCGCGTCGTGCCGCTCGCGTCGTTCCTCTAGCGGCGAGGCCACGCGGCGAGGCGCGTCCGACCTAGACCTCCGGCGCGAGGGCCTCCGCGACGGCGCCGAGGGAGGGACGCTGCGCCGGGTCGAGCGAGAGCAGCAGCTCCACCAGCGGTCCGAGGCCACGAAGGCGAGCCGCCGCGGCGCGGGTGCCCTGCGTGCGGATCGCCCGGAGCAGGGCCGCGGGCGTCGCCGCAACGAACGGCAGGGCGCCCGTGAGGCACTCGTGGAGCGTCACGGCCAGCGACCACGCGTCGCCGGCGGCATCGGCCCTCGCGCCGCCGAGCTGCTCGGGCGCCATGTACGCCGGGGATCCGACAGCCTCGCCCGTTCGCGTGATCCGCGACGCAAGCGCCGCGTCCATCGGGACCTCGGCGAAGGATCGGGCGAGCCCGAGGTCGAGGAGCTTCACCGCGCTTCCCGGGTGGCCGCCGACCAGGAAGACGTTGGCGGGCTTCACGTCGCGATGCACGGTACCGGCGCCGTGCACGTACGCCAGCGTCGTGGCAACCCGGCCCGCGATCGTGGCGGTGACCGTTCCATCCAGCGGCCCCGCGGCGAGGCGTGCGGCCAGTGACTCGCCGGTGAGGAGCTCCATGACGAGGGCGGGACAGCCCGCCTCGACGTCGGGAAGCACTTCGACCACGCGCACGAGGCCCGGATGAACGAGGGCCGCGGCGAGCCTCGCCTCGCGGAGGAAGCGGTGGCGCGCGTCACGGGCGAACCCCTTGAGCAGCTTGATCGCGACAGGCTCCCCGCTGGCACGCTGTGTGGCGCGCCACACCACGCCCATCGCGCCTTCCCCGATCGGGTGCTCGAGGACGTACCGGCCCGCGAGCGTCGCGCCTGCCGCGATCTCGTACGACGACGCACCGGTGACGGGCGCGCGCTGCACCCCGGCGGCCGCCGTGAGCACGAGATCGCTCGCGATCGCATGACAGGACGCACAGCCCGTGACGTGCTCGCGCGCGCGTGACGTCGCGACGCCATCGAGACGCCCGGCGAGATAGTCGAGGAGGACATCAGGTTCGAGGCAGTGCACGGCTTCGCTCATCTTCTCGCTTCGCTCGATCTCGCCGGCAGGCCGCGCAGCTTGATGGAATGCGCGGGGGCCGTATAGTCGGCGGGCGTGTCCGGCCTTGCTGACAAATTTTTTGGCCTCGCGGCCTCCGCAGCCGACGGCGGCGGCGGCGGCGGCGCGATCCCGCACGAGGTGAGCGAGGAGGCGGAGCGGTTGCTCGCAGCGGGCCTCGCCGAGGGAAGGGGGCGAGCCGAGATCGATGTCGACGCCTATCTCGCCCACGTGCTCGCCGTTTGCCACAAGGCGGACCGCAAGGGCGAGATGCTCGCGACGGTGCGCGGCCTCGCGCTCGGCGACCTGGCGTTCGCGACCGCATGCGCGTCAGGCGACGCACGCGCCATCGCTGCCTTCGAGCGGGAGCTCGTCGACGCGGTGCCGAAGGCGCTCGTGCGGCTGAAGCCGGACGCCCGCTTCGTGGACGAGGTGCGTCAGGAGCTCCGGCAGAAGCTGCTCGTCGGCGCGCCCGGACAGCCGCCGAAGATCATGGAGTACGAGGGCCGTGGCCCGCTGGCCGCGTGGGTACGCGTGGTCGCGATGCGCATCGCGTACACCCACCATCGGGACGCCGCGAAGACGACGAGCGATGACGTCGACGCGTTCGAGCGCCTCGCCGATGGCGCCGACGCGCCGGACGTCGCGCACCTCAAGGCCCACTACGCCGTCGAGGTACGTGCCGCGTTCGAGGAGGCGGTGCTCGCGCTGCCGGTGGAGGCGCGGTCGGTGCTGCGGGCGAGCGCCGTCGAGGGAATGACCATCGATCAGATCGGCGCCGTGTACCAGGTGCACCGCGCCACGGCGGCGCGGTGGCTGTCGCACGCAAGGACGACGCTGCTCGACGGCCTCAGGGCGGCGCTGCAGCGGCGGCTCGGGGTGGAGCGCGCCGCGTGTGACAGCATCGTCGCCCTGGTGCGTAGCCGTATCGATCTCAGCATGAGCCGCGTGCTCGGCCCCGGCTGAACGCCCGCGCGCTGGCCTTTCCTCCTCAACCGGCGGTTGCGCACACGATCGTGTCGTCCTGCACCTGGCAAGCGCCGCACGCCGTCTCGTTGCCCGCGGCGTCGAAATCACAACCGAACAGATCGCTGCTCGGGCAGCCACCGAGCGAGAAGACATACGTGCCGGTTCCGTCCGGCGCGACGCCCATGAGGAACGCCCCCGCCGGATCCGTCGATCCGTCGGCACACGTCACCGGGCCGCTCGTCCAGAGGAACGTGCCCGTGCCCTGGACGTACGCCCACTCGAAGGTCTGCGCGGCGCCGTCGTCGCTGAAGGTGTCGTCGAAGGTGTAGACCTCGACGTTCGTGATCGGCACGGTGACGGCGCCCGCCTTCGGCTGCGTCTTCGGGCCTGCGGACCTTGCGCCGGCGGGCGGGGTGGAGCCCGCCTTGCCCTTCAGCGAGGCGGTCCGCGGCTTCGATGCCGGCCGCGCGGCGGACGAACCGCCGTCCTTCGTGCCGCCGGACGACGAGGAAGAACCTTTGCTCGTGGTGGACGAGCAGCCAACCGCCGTGGCGAAGCAGGCGACGACGAGAGTGACGACGAACGACGAGACGAGCTTCTGAGCGACAAGCATCGGGAAAGACTCCTTGGACGAGCGGGCGTTGGCCCGGTCGAGCCATTGACGCGGGGTCGAGTGACCGGTCGCACCGAAAGACGATTTTTTTCGCCGAGCCCACAGCGCTCGTGGGAAGACGGCCCCGTGGTAGTGTCCAGGCCGATGGGGCCCGCGGTGGAAATCCCTTCCGCCAATCGAGCAGGCGCAGCGGAGTCCCTTCGTCGGGGGCTGATCGTCAGCGGTGAGCGCGGCGCGTACCGTGTCGAGGAGCGCGTGGGGCGCGGCGGCATGGGCGCCGTCTATCGGGCGCGGCGCACCTCGGACGCACGCGCGGTGGCTCTCAAGGTGGTGCACGACACCAGCCCCGAGCTGCACGCCCGGCTCGAGCGCGAGGCGCGCATCATCGGATCACTCGACCACCCGAACCTCGTCCGGGTGCACGAGGTGCTCCGGCTCGAGGACGGGTCGCCCGTCGTGGTGATGGATCTTCTCCATGGCGAGACGCTGGGAGCGCGGCTGAGGCGCGAGCCCGTGCTACCCGTCGCGGAGGCGGCGCGCATCGGCCTCGGTATCGCGGCGGCGCTCCAGGCCGCCCACGACGTCGACGTCGTGCATCGCGATCTGAAGCCCGAGAACGTCTTTCTCACCTCGGTCGACGGGCTGCCGTTCGTGAAGGTGCTCGACTTCGGGATCGCGAAGGCGACACGCGGCGCGGCTCTGCTCGAGGGCCTCCCCTCGCTCGAGACGCGCACCGGTCACATCCTCGGGACCCCGCAGTACATGGCGCCCGAGCAGATCTTCGGCGAGAAGGACGTCGACGCGCGGGCTGACGTCTGGGCGCTCGGTGTTCTGCTGTACGAGGCGCTTGCCGGGCTGCGGCCGTTCGACGGCGAGAACGTGGGGCAGGTGTTCAAGGCCATCGCGCTCGAGCCGCCCCGGCCGCTCGGGGAGCGCCGCTCGGATCTGCCGCGGTCGCTCGTGGCGCTCGTCACGAGGATGCTGGCGCACGCACGGGACGAGCGGCTGCCGCGCATCGCCGACGTCCGGGTCGTCCTCGAGCCGCTCGCCGCCGGACGCGCCGACGCAGCCGTGCTCGACCTCGCAACGGCGGCGACCGTGGACCTCGAAACGCCGCACGTCGGCGAGTCGCTGCGCCCGCGCGCGCCGTCGCGACGCACGCTCGTCCTGGTCGCCATGTTCGGGGCCGTCGCCGCCGCCGCGGGGGCGCGCCATCTCGTGGCCCGTGGAGGGCAGGCGGAAGCTCCCGTCGCAGGACCGCCTTTGGCGACCGCGTCCGCAGCGCCGATCGTCGCGACGGTGAACCCACCGAGCCCGGTCCCGTCCGTCGTGACCTCGACGCCCGCGCCGAGCGCGCCTGCGCCGGTGCGCCTCGGGCCGCGGGTCGCCTCGTCCCACGCGGTGAGCGCCGCGCCTTCGACGCCGGACGTCCCTCCGTCACCGACCGCCGCGCATGGTGCGCGCTCCGGTGCGCTCCATCGGGACGAGTTCTGACCGATGCGCCTGGGACGCTCGGCGCTCCTCGCATGTGCGATGGCGGTACCCGTCCTCGTCGGCGGGACGGCGCGTGCTCAGGCGCCGGTCGCGAGCGGCCCGGACGCCGACTACCGCAAGCTCGTCGACGAGGCGCTCATGGAGTACGACGGAGGCCGCTTCGAGGAGGCCCTCGCGCTGTTCGAGCAGGCTCATGCGACGCGTCCCTCCGCGCGGGCCAAGCGCGGCATGGCGAAGGCGCTCTTCGAGCTGCGCGCGTACGTGCGGTGCACGATGGTGATCGACGAGGCGCTCGCCGCGACCGTCGACCCGCTGCCGGAGTCGCTTCGGGCCGACGTCCTGGCGCTCCGCGACCGCGCGCTGCGTTTCGTCGGGCGCGTCGCGATCGACGTCACGCCGGCGACGGCGCACGTGCTGGTCGATGGCCGCCCCATCGTGCGCGGCGCGGACGGCCTCGCCGCGCTGGAGGTCGGCGCCCACGTCATCGAGGTCAGCGCGCCCGCGCACGAGCCGGCGCGCCGTACCCTCGACGTGCGCGCAGCGACCACCGTGCGCGTGGCTCTGGCGCTCGTGCCGGTGCGCGAGGAAACCTCCCGTGAGGCTCCGCCGTCGAAGGTGATCCCGGTGACGTTGCTCGTCGGCGCAGGGGCCCTCGCGCTGGCCGGGACCGTGACGTCGTCGCTCTGGCTGTCGGACCGCGCGTCGGCGATCGACAGGTGTACCGTCGCCGCCGCGCGCGGCGCGCCTTGCGCCAACGCGAGCGGGATCGAGAGCCAGCGTGACATGGCCGCGGCGACCATTGCTTTGTCGTCGGCCGCCGTGGTGGCGAGCGCGGTAGGTCTCTACGTCGTGCTCCGGCACGGAGACGCCGCGGTGCGCGCCGGTTGCGCGCCGCAGACCGGCGGCGCGAGCTGCATGCTCCGGAGCACCTGGTGAGGCCGGCCGTGCGCGCCTGGGCGCTCCTCCTGGTCGTCACGCTCGTCGCGCTCGTCGCCGTCTCGTGCAGCGAGCCGCACATCCTCGAGGACAGCGCCGCCGCCTGCTCGAACGGCCTCGACGACGACGAGGATGGTCGCGCCGACTGCGCCGATCCTGGCTGCGCCACGAGCGGCGCATGCGAGCGCGACGAGGTGAGCTGCTCGAACGGCCTCGACGACGACCTCGACGGCCTCTTCGACTGCGAGCAAGCGAGCTGCATCGAAGGCGGCTTCTGCCAGACCGTCCCCGCCGATTGTGATGTCGTGACGCGCACGGGCTGCACGCGTGGTCTCGCCTGCGAGCCGCTCGCCGTGGGCGGAACCTCCTTCGTGTGCACGCGCCCCGGCAGCGTGGACGAGAACGACAGGTGCAAGACGACCGCCGACGATGCCTCGGGCGGGTGCAAGGCCGCCGAGATCTGCTACGGCCTCGGCCTCTGCACGATCCCGTGTGTCACCGATCAACAATGCCCGCGCAGCTCGGCCTGCCTCCGCGTCGCGACGCAGCCGTACGGCGTCTGCTCGCTGACGTGCCTGCCGGCCACGGGGTGCGTGTCCGGGTACGGCTGTCTGCCGCTCCAGCGCGCCGGCTTCAAGTTTGCGAACGGGGGCTGGATGCACAGCTGTCTCGCCGACTCACAGCTCGACGGGGGCTTCGTCGCCAAGGGCGAGGCGAAGGTCGGGGAGCCATGCCTCGACGGCGCGCGCGGCGGGAGCCCTCCGGCGACGGTCTGCGGCAGCGGCCTCCTCTGCGTCCCGGACGGCGATGGCGCGATCTGCCGTGAGGTCTGCCTGGGAGAGGAGGACGGCCGTGAAGGAAGGTGCGCGAGCGGACGCTGCGTCGTGATCGATCCCTATGATTCCCGGGCGCCGCGCCCGATCGAACCCTACCGCGTCGGCGTGTGCCTGCCGTGAGGGCGCGCTCGTCGGCCGGCATCGCCATGGCGCTCGCGCCCGTCTCGCTGATGGTCGCGATTGCCGCCTGCTCGTCCATTCCGGCGCCGGCGGAGCGTCTCGTGGACGCTGCCGTCGAGGCTGACTCCGACGGCGGACAAGCGGACGCCGCGTGGGCACACTGCCGGGGCGGAGGTTATCGCGCGTCGCGCGGCGGGGGCGTCCTCCTCGAGGGCGACGACCCGGAGAAGCGCGTACTGTCGGTCGCCGGCGTGTACGACGAGGTCGACGCGGGACAGACCATCTACCAGCTGTACGTGACCGATGCTCGGCGCTCGCTCGTCGGAAAGCCGCCCGCCGATCTCACCGCGCCAGAAAATAGCGATCTGGCAACATGCCGCTACTGCGCCGTCGCGTCGGGCGACTGCCAGAAAGTAAACGACGTCAACGTGCGCTGCGAGAAGTCGTACCAGGCCGTCGCCGGCGAGGCCCGGGTCATCGTGGAGCCCGAGAAAGACGGCGGAGCCTTCTGGGCCGACGTCGGCAACGTGGTGTTCGCAAAGGTCACGAGACGCGTCGGGCTCACCGCGGTCGAATTCGATACCACCGACTGCATCGCGCTTTCGAGGATCACGTTCCAGGGCACCGTCACCACGGTGGGCCGCCCGTGCCCGCCCGAGTACGGCGCGCCGTGCCAGATCGCCGACACCGCGTCGAAGCGCTAACCGGGCGAGGACGACGCGCTCGGCAGGTCGATCAAAAAGCGCGCGCCATTCGTGTAGGTTTCATCGACCTGGATCTTGCCGCCGGCGCCTTCCACGATGCCGCGGCAGACCGCGAGCCCGAGGCCGGTACCGGAGCCGACGTCCTTCGTCGTGACGAACGGATCGAAGATGCGGTCGGCCACGGCGCTCGCGATGCCGGCGCCCGTGTCCTCGACCTCGAGACGGATCATGGGCCCGGCGCGCCCGCGGATCCTCACGTGGCGCGGCCCCGCTTCGGGCGCGGCGGCGAGCGAGGCGGCAGCGTTCAGGAGCAGGTTGAGGAGCACCTGCGTGAGCCGCTGGGCCGAGAGGGCGACGGTGAGCCCGGCGTCGACGTCGACCGTCACGTCGATGCCGCGCCAGTCCTTCTGCGGGCGCACGAGGGCGAGCACGTCGTTCACGACCTCGGAGAGGTTGGCGCTCGAGGGCACCGGAAGGCGCGCCGAGTCGGGCGGCGCCTCGGGCCGCGCGAAATCGAGCAGATCGCGCACGACCACGTTGATGCGCTCGGTCTCCTTGCGCATGCGCCGCAGGAAGTCGGCGCGTTCGTCGGCGGGCGTGCCGTCGTCCTCGATGAGGTCGTGCATGCCCATGATGGCGGCGATGGGATTTCCGATCTCGTGGGCGACGCCGGCGGCGAGACGTCCGACGCTGGCCAGCCGTTCGCTTCCGGCGAGCTGCTCGCGGGTCTCGCCGAGGCGCCGCGTGGTCGTGGTGAGCTCCTCGACCTTGGCGCGCAGGGTCTCCTCGTCGCGGAGGAGGCGCGAGGCCATCGACCGGACGCTCGCGCCGAGGTCGGCGATCTCGCGCGCGCCGCTCGTGGGCAGCTCGAGCGAGCGCGCGCCGCTCGCCACGCGATCGGCGGCGCGGCCGAGGAGCTCGATCGGCTTCACGATCGCGCGCGTGAGCAGGCTGTAGGCGACGACCAGCAGCGCGAGCGCGAACACGCCCATGTAGAGGGCGATGCCGCGGACGACGTCACGGCTGCGCGCCGCGTCCTCGTCGGTCCGCACGCGAACGAGCACCGCGCGCGTGCCCGCGGGGAGCACCACGTCGAGGGCGCGCGAGCCGCTCGACGTGGCGACGCGCGTGGCGGCCTCGCCGTACGGCCGGGCGGGCGCGTGCAGGGCGCGGACCTCCGCCTCGGGACCGGCGCTGGCCTCGACCTCTCCAGTCGCGCCGAACACCGCGATGGCGAGCGCCCCGCCCTCACCGACGTGGGCATCGAGCCGGCTCGCGATCGCGGCGGGCTCCTGCCCGGTCAGGTCCGAGGCGTGCGCGGCGACGGCCCGGCCGAGCGCACGGGCCGACTCCTCGCGGTAGGCGAGCGAGTTGGCGCGCGTGACCTGCGCGATCGCGAAGAAGAGCGGCAGGTACGCGAGCAGGATCACGCCGCCCAGCGCGAAGAGGATCTGCACGCGCAGCCCGAGGCCCGTGCGCTCGTGCCGGGGTAGCGCGGGCTCCTGCTCCACGGGCTCAGCGTACCGGAAACGCGCCAGCGCGAGGCTACGAGAGCGCGGTCGCGACCTGGTACACGATGACCGCCGCGACGTACGCGAGGACGTACGTGTAGCCCATCACGAGCGCGGGCCACTTCCAGCTCCTCGTCTCGCGCTTGATGGCGGCGATGGTGCTCATGCACTGGCAGGCGAGGACGAAGAACGCGAGGAGCGCGAGGCCGTTCGCGGTGCGGTAGACCGGGGTGCCGTCGGCCTTCTTGGTCTCGCGAAGCCGCTGGGTCAGCGGGGCGGGATCGTCGCCCGCGTTCTCGACGCCGAAGATGACGCCCATCGTGCCGACCATGACCTCGCGCGCGCCGAGCGAGCCGATGAGGCCGATGTTGATGCGCCAGTCGAAGCCGGCGGGCCGCGTGACGGGCTCGATGGTGCGGCCCACGGTGGCGGCGATGCTGCGCTCGATGCCCTCGGGCGCGGTCGATCCCGGCATGGGCACGGTGACGAGCACCCAGAGGACCGCCGCGACGCCGAGGATGATGGTCCCCACGTCGCGCACGAACCGGCGGGAGGCCTGGAGCCCCTTGCGCAGGATGACCCGCGCCTGCGGCACGCGATAGGAAGGGATCTCCATGACGAGCGGCAGGCTCTTGCCCTTGGTCGCGGTGCGACGGAGGACGAGCGAGGCGACGAGGCCGGTCAGGATCCCGCTGAAGTACAGGCCGACGAACACGAACGCGCGGAACAGCGCCGAACGCTCGCTGAAGAACGTGGCCAGCACGAGCCCGTAGGTGGGAAGGCGCGCCGAGCACGTCATCAGCGGCAGGACGAGGATGGTGGTGAGGCGCTCGCGCGGATCGCGCACGATGCGCGTCGACGCGATGGCGGGCACCGCGCAGGCGTGGCCCATGAGGAGCGGCAGGAAGCTGCGACCGCTGAGGCCGAGCAGGCGCAGCAGCCGGTCGACCAGGAACGCGCCGCGCGCGAGGTACCCGGTCGCCTCGAGCACCTCGAGGGCGACGGTGAGGATCACGATCTGGGGCATGAACGCGAGCACGGTGCCCGCGCCGCCGAGCACGCCGTCGCCGAGGAACGACGTGAAGAGGTTCTTGCCGAACGCGTCGACCAGCCGCGCGCGCGCCAGGCTGAGCAGCGTGTCCATCAGCGCCGCCGCGGGATCGGCGACGAGGAAGACCGCCGCGAACACGACCGCCATGATCCCGATGAAGAGGACCGGCCCGAGCAGGGGATGCAGCAGCACCGCGTCGAGGCGCTCGGTGACCTTGCGGCGCGCGAGCTGCTGCTCCTTGCCGACGTCCTTCACCACGGCGCGGGCGACCCGCGCGGGGTCGAACGAGCCCGTGCCCTGCGCCTCGTGGCCGGCGCGCTGGCGGTCGTCGATGGCGGCGAGCACCTTCGCCTTCGTCGTCGCGTCGCGCGAGCTGACGAGCAGCACCGGGGCCCCGATGGCGTCGCTCAGGGCGGCCGCGTCGACGGCGAGCCCCTCCGCCTCGAGGACGTCCTTGTGCGTGAGCACCACGACGAGGGGCAGCTCGGACCCGAGCAGCTCGCGGGTCAGGCGGAGGCCGAGCGCGAGACGCGTGGCGTCGAGCACCTGAACGATCACGAGCGGGCGTCCGTCGCTCCGGATGCGGTCGAGGAACGAGCGCGCGACGCCCTCGTCGGTCGCGGCGTCGACGGTCGCCTCCACCGAGTAGAAGCCCGGCAGATCGGCGATGGTGGCGACGGTGCCGGAGGGCAGCGTGACGTGGCCCTCCAGGATGTCGATGGTGATGCCCGGGTAGTTGCCGACGCGCGCGTCGCCGCCGGTGACCGCGTTGTAGACGGAGGATTTCCCGGAGTTCGGGCGCCCGGCGAGCGCGACGGTCAGCGCGCCGGCCGGTGCCAGCGCGCTCGTGGGGGCGTCGTCGTGACAGCTGGTGGCGGCGCTCATCGCGGCGCGTCCGGCGTCTCGACGCTGATCTGGCGCGCCACCTCGCGCCCGACCGCGAACTCGCCGCCCGAGGCCGTGCGCACGTGGAGCGGGCCGCCGAACGCGGCGCGCCGCAGGACGACGAGCTCCTCGCCCTCGGACAGGCCGACCGCCCCGATCCAGGCCGCGGCTTCGCCCTCGAGCGCAACACGTGCGATCTGCACGTTCTTGCCGATCGGGGCGTCCGCGAGGGCCGTCATCTCACGCAAGTCTACCGAAGATGAAAGTCATTGTCGAAAGCGGGAGGCCCGATCAGCGCGGGAAGGCCTTCGCGACGAGCTCGGCGATGGCGCCGCCGTCGTGGATGCCTCGCTCGAGCACATCCGTCGCGACCGACTTCACCTCGGCGGGCGCCTGGCCCATCGCGAACGAGCGGCCGGCGACCGAGAGCATCGCGAGATCGTTGTGCCAGTCACCGACGCAGACCGTCTCCGACAGGTCGATGCCGTGGTGCTGGGCCATCCACGGGAGCGCGGTGCCCTTCGTCCCGCCGGCGGCGCGGGCGACCATGCCCCACTGCTCACCGTCGCGGTGGAAGGGGAACATGGCGACCTGGATGGCCTCGGTCTCGTCGCGCTGGATGTCGGCGACGACGCGGCCGATGCTCGCCTCGGAGCCGAGCGCGACCACCGCGGTCATCCCGTCGCCGGTGTCCCAGAGGGGGCTCTCGGCGACGCGGTGGACGTAGCGCATCTCCGTCGACCAGGTCTTCACGTACGCGAGGTAGCCGGCGCCGCGCTCGTCATGGACGATGGCGTTCTCGGCGAACAGGAACGCGATGAGGTCGTTCTGCTCGAGGCTGTCACGCAGGCGGTCGGCGGCGCGGCCGCGGATGCCGTGATGGAGGAGCGTGCGGTCGCCCTTCGTGTGGACGACGTGGCTTCCGTCCGCGCAGCCCACGGGGCCGTCGAGGCCGAGGAGCTCGGCGGTGGGCTTCGTGCCCGAGTAGAGCCGGCCGGTGAGGATCGTGACCTTCACGCCGCGCGCGCGGAGCTTCCGGAGCGCCTGCACGTCGTCGGCGTGCGCTTCCCCCTCGTGCGGGAGGAGCGTGCCGTCGAGATCGATTGCGAGCAGCTTGTACGGGCCGGGGCCGCGGGAGGGCTCGAGCGCCTTCTTCGCGCGCGCGCGGTCCCGAACGACAGAAGGCGCAGAGCCTCGTGAGCTCGCGCCTTCTGCTGCTTTGGTCTTGATGCGAGGCGCGGAACCGGCGGCCTTCGGCCCTTCGTTCCCGCGACGCGCTACCACGACGAGCTCGGACGACGGATCAGGCCGTCGCTGCGGGAGCCGCGACGGAGGAAGCGGCCGCCGGGTAGACCGAGACCTTCTTCTTGTCGTTCGTCTTCCACTCGTACTTCACCTGGCCGTCGATCAGCGCGAACAAGGTGAAATCCTTGCCCTTGCCGACGTTCTTGCCTGGCGAGATCGTCTCGCCGACCTGGCGGATGATGATGTTGCCTGCACGGACGGTCTCGCCGCCGTACACCTTCACGCCACGACGCTGCGCGTTGGAATCGCGGCCGTTACGCGTGCTGCCTGCACCTTTTTTGTGAGCCATGGCTTCTGCTTCTTCCTTTGGCTATCAGCCAGCGACGCTGGTGATCTCGAGCGCGGTGAAGGGCTGACGGTGACCGGACTTGCGGCGGTAGTTCTTCCGACGCTTGAACTTGAAGACGATGATCTTCTCACCGCGATCCTGGCCGATGATCTTCGCCTCGACCTTCGCGCCGCCGACCACCGGCTTGCCGATCTTGATGCCGTCGCCGCTGCCGATCAGGAGCACTTCGCTCAGGCTGATCGCATCGCCGACGTTGCCCGCGAGCTTTTCGACGCGGAGCTTGTCGCCCTGCGCCACTCGATACTGCTTACCGCCCGTTTTGATGACCGCGTACATTCAGAAGCCCTCTTGGTGAGCCGCGGGGTCCCCAGGGTAGGAGGCCACGTCGGCGGGGTTTCCCGGCCCCACTCATGGAGGGGGGACGAGGGACGCGGCAGTATATGGAGAGCCGTCCTTTTGTAAAGGCGTACGGCGAAACGACGTGAAGGGCGGCCGAAGGGGCCGGCCTGGCCCGGCCTGGTCCGATCCGCCCCCGTCGTGCATAATCATTGCACGCTCGCTGCCCGCCCGCTCTCGTCGGCGTTCGGGCTTCTCTTGGAGGATGCATGGATTTTCGCGGTGTTCTGGGGATCAGCCTGGCGTCCGGTGCGATCGCGGCGGTCATTTCGTGCAGCTCGGCGGACCCCTCGACCATCAACTTCAGCGAGCGGCCGAAGACCGACCCGATCACGGGCTCGAGCGGTTCGAGCGGCTCGTCGGGGTCGAGCGGCTCGAGCGGCTCGAGCGGGTCGACGGGTGACGGAGGAAGCGCCGAGGGCGGCGCGGAAGCCGGCGGCCCGGTGACGGCGTTCTCGGGCGCGGCGGCCTACGACGGCACGACGGCCGGCATGCAGACCGGCTCGAAGAACACGGGGCACACGTTCGCGAACAACGACCCCGCGGGGCAGGACTGCTCGACCTGCCACAAGGCAGGCGGCGCAGGTCCCGAGTGGGCGTTCGGCGCGACGGTCTACTCGTCCTCGGCAGGCACCACGGCGCTGACGACCCATGCCGAGGTCCGCATCGTGGACGCGGCGGGCAAGGCGGTCGGGAGCGCGTACACCGACGAGCTCGGCAACTTCTGGACGGAGGCGGTTGCGGGCGGGATCCCTGCGGGCTCGCACGTCGGCGTGCGCAACGGGACGACGACCAAGCTGATGAGCGGAACGCTCGGACCCGGCCAGGGCGCGTGCGCGCAGGCGGGCTGCCACGTCACGGGCGCGCAGGGAAAGATCTACCTGCAGTAGGCGCGTGCTCAGTAGCGATGCTGGAAGAGGACGTCGAGGATCGACGTCCCGCGGTCGCCCCGGGTCCCGATGAGCGACCACTTCGGGATGAACTGCCACTCGAGGAAGAGGTACGTCGTGTCGGGCTCGCGCTGCGAGAAGCCTGACGCGTAGCCGAGCTGCACCTTCAGGTTGCGGCGCAGGCGATAGCCGACCTTCGTGCGGACGCGGTTGGCGCTCGTGCGATCCTGCTCGAGGTCGATGTCCTCGTTCAGCTCGCCGAGCGCGCGGTTCAGGCCCGAGGAGGCGAGCCCGGTGCCGAGCGCCGCCGCCTGCTGGCCGTCGCTCGGCCGCTCGCCCTGGGTCGCCTGGTTCGGGTCGGCGCGGCCGAAGAGCAGGATCGACAGGATCTCCGTCTTCGAGAACGAGGGCTCGGAGCGGAGCGTGAGCTTGCCGGTCTTGAGCGGCCCGTTGAACTCGACCCACACGCGCGTGCGGTCGGGCGCGTCCCAGTAGGCGGCGGCGACGACGACCGGGTCCGCGGAGCTCTCGCCCTCGACGAACGTGACCGTGCCGTGGTCGACGACGAACTTCCGGCCCTGCACATCGATGGTGCCGCCGCTCTTCAGGGCGATCTGACCGGCGACCGCAACCTCCTCGGCGATGTCGACCACCGTGCGTCCCGAGAGCGAGATGCGGAGGCCGCGACCCTCGAGCTCGACGTCGTTGCCGAGGAGGATCGTGATCTGCGCGATCTCCTGGCTCTTCGGCTTCTGGCCGGCCGCCACCTCCGCCGCCTGCTTCAGCGCGGCGGCCGCGCCGGGGCGCTCTTTCACGGCCACGAGCCGGCCGTTCTTCTGGCGGACGCCGACGTCGATCGCCGGATCGGGATCGAGCGACTGCAGGTTCTGCGTGCCGCGGTCGGGCACGGTGATCTTGGTGCGCGGCACGTCGACGGTGAGAAGCAGGGCGCCCGTCTCGGCCGACACCGTGGCCTTCACCTTGAACTCGCCGGTGGCCTGCGCGAACGTCGCGCCCTCGGCGCTGAGGGGCACGCCTTCCTTGGAGGGGATGACGACGACCGCGTCGGCGGCCTCGAAGTGGAGGCCCTTCATGCGGCCCGTCGCGGAGGCGTTCACGAGCCCCGCGCCGACCTTGCCGGTCACGTTGCTGAGGCGGAAGACGCCGTTGCGCTCGAACTGCGCGATGGCGCTGACGTCGGAGATCTCCTCGCCGAGCGCGTTGACGTAGAGGCGGCCGCCCGAGAGCGTGAGGCCGCCCTGGAAGACCTGGTTCTCCGCGTCGATGACCGCGCTGCCCCGGCCGTTCACGACCCCGTCGAGCTCCGGGATCGCCCGGCGCACGAACGGCCGGAGGATGCCGATCTTCATCTTGTCGACGCTGTAGTCGACGCGCGTCTGCTTCGTGGGATCCCAGTCCACGTCGAGCGCCGCCCACGCGAGCGCCTGGGAGCTGACCTGCACCGCGCCCGTGCCGCCGTCCTCCTGCTTGACGGTCGCGCTGGCTTCGAGGAGGCCGCTCTTCGCCGACACCTCGAAGTCGCCGCGCTGCATGCGGACGCCGGCGATGCTGAGCCCCTCGACGCCGGCGGTGACGTGGAGATCGGGATAGCCGGCGAGGTTCTTCAGGCTCGCGTGGCCGGTGAGCGCGCCGCGTATGTCTGCCCCGAACGGCAGCGGGCCGAGCTCGAGGTTCGTGACGTCGACCTCGCTGGAGGCGTTCCAGATGACGCCGTTGCCCGCGTAGAGATCGGCGGCGGAGAGCCGGCCCAGCAGGAGGCCACGCATCTGCGCGCTCGTGGCCGCCGGGGCCGGAGTGGCCGCCGCCTCGGCGGGGAGCGCGCCGGCGCGCCCGGGTCGCCGCGCTCGCGGCCGCGCCTCGTCGGCGCCGAACGACGCGACGAAGCGGTCGCCGTCCCAGTGACCACGGATCGTCGCATCGACGGGCCGGTAGGCCTGACCCACGCGCGCCGCGCCGCGCGGCCGACCCAGCGCGGTGCCGCTCGCCTCGAGGGTGACGTCGGGACGCGAGAGCGTGCCGCGGATGTCGGCGTGTGCGGTGATCGCGCCGCGGAGCTCGGGGTTGGCGAAGACGCCGGGCAGCTTGCTCACGTCGCGCTCCGGCATGTCGACCCGCGCGCCGAGCTCGACGCCGCCGAGCGCCTCGCGCGTGAACTTCTTCCGCCCGGTGATCCACGCGAGGAACGGGACGCGCGCCTTGCCGTCGAGGCTCGCCAGCACGCCGCCGTCGTCCCAGGCGAGCGCGAAGGTCTCCGTCTCGTCGCTGCCCGCGTCGTAGCCCATGTGAAAGCCCAGATCGACGCCGCTCACGTGGATCGGCTTGGCCGCGGGATTGTCGGCCGACGGCGCGAGCGTGAGGTCGAGACCGACCGTGCGCGCCGACGCGTAGACGGTGGGAAGGCTCGCCGCCGAGCCGCGCTCGATGCGCGCCGAGAGGAGCGCGCGGCCCTCGAGCTGCTCCACGACGTCGGCCCCGAGGAAGGTCAGCACCTGCGTGAGATCGATCTCGGCGCGCACGTCGGCGGCTCCGGTCGCGCGCGCCAGCGAGGCGAGGGTCGGCGAGGCGGGCAGCTCGGCGTGCAGGCTGGTGAGCTCGACGAATCCGGCCGTGCCGAGGGTGGCCTTGCCGCGCGCGGCCACCCGGCGTCCGTCGAGGAGCGCGTGGAGCTCGGCGCCCGTGCCGTCGGCCGCGCCCGCCAGCACGACGTCGACGTGGCCGACCGCGCCTCCGTTACGCGGCGTCACGTCGATGTCGAGGTCGGCGCGCATCTCCGGTGGCAGGAGCCTGAGCTCGGCGATGCCGGTCATCGTCGCCAGGCGCCGGAGGTCGACGCCCTTCGCGTGCAGCTTGATGGCGGGGATCCCGCCGCCGAGCGCGCCCTCGATGTCGAGCGGCTCGCCGAGGCCGACGATGCGGCCGCCGCGCACCGCCACCCCGCCCGGCTCGAGCCGGACCTCGCGGGCGGTCGCCACGATGGCCGTGTCCTTCTCGCTGCCGGTCACGCGCACCTCGGCCCCCAGGACGCGCGGGACCCCGGTGACGCGGATCTGCCCGCGCGCGGTGGCGCTCGGGTACTCGAGCGGCTTCGCGTCCTGTCCCGTCGCGAGCCGGATGCGCGTGCCGCTGGCCGTCACGTCGATGACCGGATCCTGCACCGCCCCCGACAGCTTCGCCTCGACGTGCGCGGTCCCAGCCGACGCGGGGCCGCTGCTGATCCCCTGACCGTCGGCGGTGACCTGCGCCTCGACCGTCGCGCGCGCGAGGTCGAGCGTGCCGTTCGCGTGCGCGCGGCCCGCCCCCGACACGAGCCCTCGCGCCTGCGCGATCGCGCGCAGATCGGAGGAACGCGCGGTCACGTCGAAGTCGAGCTTCTGCTCGGGCACGCGCAGCACGAGATCGCCGTTCAGGGCCACGCCGGGCTCGGTCGCGGTGAAGGCAGCGGTGACCCGGTCGCCGGCGAACGTGCCCTTCGCCTCGATCGCCGGCGCCTTCTCGCCCGCGACCTCGCCCGGCTTCGTGCTCAGGGTGAAGGTGCCCATCGGCCCCGCCGCGCCGAGCGTGCCCTCGGCATGCGCGTGGCCCGAGACGTTGCTCACCGGGCCGCCGAACATCGCGCCGTTCACGGTCCCGAGATCCGCGTCGAGCACGAACGGACGATCCCCGTCGATGTCGAGCTGACCCTTCGCGTCGAAGGCGGTCGTACCGATGCTGCCGTTCGCGGTGATCGCGAGCAGGGGCAAGGTGCCCTGGGCGCGTGCGTGCAGCTCGAGCGGCTGGCCGACCGGGAAGAAGGGCAGCGCGTGCGCCACGAGCTCGGGCGCTGCCCGGGGCACGTCGGCGACCATGGTCAGGACCTCGTGATCCAGCTCGAGGCTCGCGGTCAGCGGGATGCCCGCGGCGTCGCCCGCGATCTCCCAGTGCATCGCGATGGCCGCGTAGCCGCTGACGGCGCCGTCCTCGACCTTCACGGGGATGGTGAGCATGCCCTGGCCGATGCCGTGCACGTCGCCGATCTGACCGGGCAGACGCGGGGAGCGGAGCGTCATGTCACCATGGCTCACGCTGACGAGCAGGCGGCTATCGACCACGAAGACGCCGCCCACCACGTCCTTGCCTTCGCCGTTCAGCGAGGGCGGCACGAGGTTGCCGTGGGCGGTGGCGTGCTGGATGTGCGCGATGGGGACGAGCAGCAGCACGTCGGGCTCGAGCGGCTTTCCCGGCGGATGGGGCGTGGCCGGCCCGCTGCTGGGCGGCGAATCGAAGCTGCGCGCGATGCCGAGGTTGTTCTCGGCGTCGACGTCGAGCAGCACGTCGACGTTCGCGACGTGCGGGTCGTCGATGGCGATCTCGGGCGGCCGTCCGGCGAGCAGCGACCGGACGAGCCGTTCGAGATCGATGCCGGCGTCGATCCCGTCGGCGCTCACCACCGCGACGCCGTCGGGGTCGACGATCTCGGCGTGCGCCACGTGCACCCGCGCATGACGGCCGATCGAGAGGTGCTCGAGCGTGCCGACCACGATCTTGCCGCGGAAGAGCGTGCCCAGCGCCTGGTTGGTGATGGCGACGGTCGCCCGGCGCGTCGCCGCGTGGTCGGCGTGCATGACGAGGCCACCGGCGAGCGCCGCCGCGAACACCGCGGCGCCGGCGATCGACTCGAGGCTCCGCACGAGCACGGTGCGCGCGCGCTTCCTCATCAGAAGGCCTCGCCGATCCCGAACGCGAGCGCGATCGGGAAGCCGAAGAGCGTGTCCGGCGTGCGCTCGAACGAGGCGTTCTTCGGGGTCTGCAGGCCCGGGATCCGGTAGCCGATGTCGAGCCGGATGGGACCCACCGGGGTGTCATAGCGCCCGCCGGCGCCGCAGGAGAGGTGCGGGCGATCGAACCTGAGATCGAGCGCGAACGGGGACACGTCGGCGGCGTCGCAGAACGCGGCGACCGACCACGACTCCGTGAACGAGTAGCGGAGCTCGACGCTGCTCTCCCACAGCGAGCGTCCGCCGGTCGGCAGGCTGCACGAGGTGTCGTTCGGATTGCAGCCGGAGGCCGCCACCGACTGCCCGGCCGGGCTCAGGTACGGGATGAGGTCGTACGGGCCGATACCGCGGAGCGGGTAGCCGCGGTTCGTGCTGGGACCGCCCGAGTAGAAGCCCCGGAAGTAGAGGATCTGGTAGTCGCGCTCGCTGCCGGCGATACGGGACGATCCGGGATTCTTGAAATTCACCTCCGCGTATTTGCCGTAATCGAACGGCATCAGGAACCCCACCGATCCGCGCAGCGCGAGCACGAGGTGCTTCGTGAGCGGGACGTACGCGCGCACCTCCGGCTGGTCGCGCACGTCGGAGGCGTCGCCCTGGAACGGCCCGCCCGCGACCTGCAGCTGGTTACCGACGTAGATGCCCTTCCGCGTGTGGACGGGGTCGTCGCGGAAATCGAGATACGTGAAGAGATCGACGTACGAGATGAGCAGCGTGAGCGCGTCCGGCGTCTTGCCGAGGTAGTCGAACGGGAAATTCGCCTGCGCCCCGTACTGGGGATTGATGAGCAGGTGATTCCAGAACATGCGCTCGAGGCCGACCGTCCCCCGGACCTCGTGATACCCGATGACGTTGTGCGAGGTGCTGCCGGGGAGGAGCACGGGATAAATGCTGTAGTCGACGCGCGCGACGCCGGTGGTGCGCGCCTCGAGGAACGCCGGCTGGCTGAGCGTCGCGTTGAGGCGATTCTCGAAGAGGATCTTGTCGGGCAACTGCACCGAAGGAAAGCGCGTCGGATAGAGGACGATGCCGGGCTTCTCCTTCACGTCGAGGCGCCGCAGGCCGCCCAGGAAGTTCGAGCTCTGCCAGCCGACCGTTGCGTGCAGGTCGGTCTTCAGCGAGTCGAACTCGAAGCCGCCGCCCGTGAGCAGGAGCCGCAGCTTCGACACCTCGCACGTGACCTGGAGCGGCACGATGTGCGGCTCCTCCTCGACCTTCGTGAGGTCCGGGGTCACCTCGACGGACGCGAACACCCCGAGGTCGAGCAGCGCCTGGCGGGCGCTCGCGATCTCCTCGCTCGAGTAGAGGTCGCCCTCCTTCACGGCGAAGATGGTGCGGACCTTGTCCTCGGGAAGCTGCTGGAGACCCTTCACCGCGATCTTGCCGATGTGGGCGAGCGGTCCGGGGGTGACGGTGAAGGTGAGCTTGGCGGTGCTCGTGGCGAGGTCGACCTCGGCATGGCGGGCCACCCTGGCGTTCGCGTGGCCGCGCGACGTGAGCAGCTTGACCGCGGCGATCTCCGCCTCGTCGAGCTTGTCCTCGTCGAGCTTCGCGCCCTTCGGGAGCACGGCCTCGACCGCGGCGCGTAGCTCCTGGCGCGTCTTCTCGTCGATCGACGCCTCGTCGGGGAGCTCGATGACGTCGACGAGGACCGGCGGCCCCTCGGTGACCTCGATCGTCACGTGCACCTTGTTGCCTTCGGGCTCGACGCGCGCGACGCGCACCTGCGCCTCGTAGAAGCCGCGCGCCTTCATGTACCGCTCGACGCGGGCGAGATCGCGTCGCAGCGCGTAGCGGTCGAAGAGCTCGTACTCGTAGTAGATGCCGTAGAAGAGGCCGAGGAACTCCGGCGTCGCGCGCGTCGTGATGCGCCCCTCGAGATCTTCGTGGTCGATGCTGGCCGCGCCGACCACCTCGACGGTCGCAATCGCCGTCTTGCCGCTCGGGACGCGGTAACATCCGGTCCCGGCGAGCGTGGCGACCATGGCGAGCAGCAGCAGGGCGCGCATGACCCTCGTGGGTCTGTCCCCGCGCGCCTCCGTCATCGGGGCGGACCATAGCAAGGTCTGGTCGGGGCAGCGCATGTGGCTGCGGGGCGGGGTGCTGGCCCTCCTCCTCGCCATCGGGTGCGGCCCGGGCGCGCTGCCGCGGCCTGCATCGACGCCGGTGCTGGCGGCCGATTACGTCGAGGTCCCGTTCACGCCCCGGCCGCCTCCCGTCGAGATCGTCCCGCCGCGTCCGGCGGCGAGCGGTGACCTCGTGTGGGCAGACGGCGGATGGGAGTGGAGCGGTGAGCGCTACCGCTGGGATGCCGGCGGCTGGTTCGTGGTGCCTGCGGGAGTGAAGCGCGCCCGCTGGGTGCTGGTGAGGAGACAGGTGGACGGCCAGCTGTTCTTCGCGCCTTCGTCGTGGCGCGACGCTGCCGGGAAGGCGGTGAACGGGCTTCGGCCGATCGCCCGCGCGCAGACGCGGCTCGGCGGCAGCGCCTCGGGCCTCGACGACACGGGCGGCGGAGGTGCGGCGAGCGCGCCGACCGAGTCCCCGCCGCCCACGCCGAGGGAGAGCGGCCCGTCCGCGCCGCCGGCCCCTCCGGTGGACGAGTGACGATAGGGATGGTCTACTCGAGGCTGTGTCGTCGGACCGCAAACCCGCGAAAAAGGGGCTCCTCGAGCTCGATGATCCGGCGCAGTCCGCCGGCGCTGGCGGCGCGGGAAAGCCTCGATACGCGCCCCGGCCGACGCCCCCGGCGCGGCCCACGGTGATCCCGACGTTCGATCCGCGGCAGTTCGCCGAGGAGTCCGAGTCCGAGGTCCGCGGCCGCATGCCGACGATCACGGACGAGGCCGCGCTCGAGGAGGCGCGGCTGCAGTCGCTCGTGGCGAGCCTTCCTCCGCCGCGCGCGGCGTTCTCCACCGCGCCCGCCTCGCTGATGGGACCGCGGGACTCGATGCCGGAGATCGAGGTCGACGTCGGCGACGCGAACCTCGAGGATCTCCCCCCCGAGGAGCAGGTCGCGATCCTCCGCCTGCGGCTCGCGCCGCTCACCCGGGTGCCCGTCTTCGCGCGCCCGCTCGTCGAGGTCGGCGCCGCGCTCGAGGACCCGAAGACCGCCTACGTGGGCGGCTTCATCGACGGGGTCTTGCCGCTCGACACGATCATCGACGTGACGGGCCTCCCCGAGCTCGACACGCTGCGCATCCTCGACCGGCTCGCCAGCAACGGCGCCGTCGAGCTGCGCGTCCCGCGGAAGTGAGCCGCCTCAGCGCGCGGCGTCGACGCGCGCCAGCAGCTCGGACGTGAGCCCCTCGAGCGAGCCGAGGATCGCGTCGGCGAGGACGAAGCGCGCCTCGTGGCTCGGGTGATCGAACGGCACGGCGATGCACGCCATGCGGGCGGCCTTGGCCGCGATGACTCCCGTGAGCGAGTCCTCGAGGACGAGGCACTCGACCGGCGACACACCGAGGCGCTCGGCGGTGCGGAGGAAGATGCCGGGATGCGGCTTGCCGTAGGGCTCGGTCTCGGCGGACTGCACCACCGCGAACGCCTGCGCGAGGCCGAGACGCCCGATCGCCGCGTCGATGATGCGCATCGGCGACGACGAGGCGAGCGCGAGCTTCCGGCCGTCGCGCTGCGCGAGCTCGATGGCATGCGCGACGCCGGGTAGCGCCACGCCCTCGGCGCCCACCAGCTCGGCGACCCGCGCGACGAGGCGCGCCTCGACCTCGGCCGGCGCGCGTCCCTCCCACGGATGGCGCGAATACCAGTAGGCGATCACGTCATCGACGCGGAGGCCCTTGGTCTTCGCGCAGTCCTCCTCGCCGAGGACGACCCCCACCTCGCCGAAGATCTCGCGCTCGGCGCGCACCCACAGGGGTTCGGAGTCGATGAGGAGCCCATCCATGTCGAAGACGACCGCGCGCAGCACGCGCGCATCTTCGCATCACTCCTTCGTGTAGACGAGCCGTCCTTTGCGGGGATCGTTCATCGCGATGGTGGTCGGGTCGAGGACGACGATCTGCATCGCGTTCGTGCTCGATTTCGCGAAGCGATCGGCCATCTCGCCGCGGGGCGCGCCGGTCACCTTCGCCAGCACCTTGCCGGGCCCGTCGGCGGTCAGCTCGACGGGGACCTCGACGTAGACGTGCTCCGTCGTGCCGTCGGTCTCGAAGGAGGTCCACGTCGTCGCGCTGCCCGGGCCGCGCGTGAAGCGGATCTTCTCCTTCGCGGACTGCGCCGAGATCGGCGCCCAGCACGCGGCGGCCTTGGCGGCGTCACCGCCGCCCTCGGAGGCGCAGCGCTCGCGGAGCTCCGCCGCCACGTCCGAGCGATCGACCACGAACCTCCACGTGCCCGAGAGATCGGCGAGCGGCGTGGCCTCCGCCGAGCTGGCCTGGGTCGCGGAGCCGGTGGCTCCGCCGGGAGCATCGGTCGTCGCCGACCCGCAGGCGAGGCACGGGAGGACGAGCGAGAGGGCGAGCGAGAGGATGGTCTTCATGGGGTCTCCTTGAGGGGCGGCGCCGCGCGCCGTTCGACAGGAGAAACGCGGCTCGCCCGCGGCTGTGACGAAGAAAGTCCCGGGTCAGTCGACGACGTCGACCTCCACCTTGCGGCCCGGCACCGGCGTCCTGACGAGCACCGCGGCCGAACGCGCCTTCGGCAGGCCCGCATCCTCCGGGAAGAGCACCGCGCGCGCGAGGTCGTAGGTGAGGCCCCACGTGACCGCGTCGTCCGACGAGAGGAAGAACACCGGCGAGTCGCACGCGAGCACCCGCTTCCGGACGCCCTCCGAGCCGCGCGTGATGTCGGGCCCCGCCATGCCGCGCGCGAAGCGCTCGGCGGTCGCGCCGGAGGCGGGCCACGCGGTGATCGCACTGTCCCGCGCGATGAACCCGACCGCGCTGCAGTCCGACGGCTTCGTGCTCGTCGTGAAGACGATCTCGCTCGCGCTCTTGTCGCGGAGCGGGGTGTGCACCTCGACCGCCTTCGCCTTCTTCGCGACGAGCGCCGCGAACACCGCCGCGATCTTCGGCATCTTCGCGTCGCGGGCCGCGTTCAGCACGAGCGTCTCGCCGGCCACCGGTCTGTCGCCGAGCGCCGCGATGATGCGGCCCTTCAGGTCCGGCGCGGCGGCGTCGAGGCGCTCGCCCGAGACGAAGACGGCCGTGTCGTCGACCGCCAGCTGGGGGCGCGTCGGCGGAGCGGGGGCGACGCTCTCCGCGGCGGTCGCGACGGGCGCCGCGGCATCGGCCCTCGAGCCCGGCGCGTTCGTCGTCTTGTCGTCGCATCCCGAGAGCAGCGCGAGGCCGAGCGCCCCGGCCGCCGCGAACAGGGTCGGCTTCGTCGTCATGGCGCCGCAGCATACGCGAACGATCTGGGCTACGATCCGGTACCGATGACCTACTCCGAGGCCACCACCAATCGGCACGATCGGCTCGCCGGTTCCGGTGACGCGCCTCGGTCCGAGGAGTCGTTCGAGGGTCAGACCGTCGGCGGCAAGTACCTCGTCGGGCCGCTCGTCGGATCGGGCGGCATGGGCACGGTGTGGCTCGGCCAGCACCTGCAGCTCGGCACGAAGGTCGCCATCAAGTTCATCCGCCCGCAGTTCGCCGAGCGTTCCGACGCGCGGCGCCGCTTCGAGATCGAGGCTCGGGCGGCGGCGAGCGTCGACTCCAAGCACGCGGTGAAGGTCTACGACTACGGCGTCAGCGATGCCGGGCTCCCGTACATCGTCATGGAGTACCTCGAGGGCGAGTCGCTCTCCGAGGCGCTCATCCGCCGCGGGCCCTTCGGCGCGGAGGAGAGCGCGAAGGTGATCCGGCAGGCGGCGCGGGCGCTCGTGCGGGCGCACGCGGCGAGCATCGTTCATCGCGATCTGAAGCCCGACAACATCTTCCTCGCGACCAACATCGAGAGCGAGGACCCCGACGGGCTGCCCTACGTCGTGAAGCTCGTCGACTTCGGCATCGCGAAGATGCTCGACGTCGAGCGCGAAGGCGCGAAGGGCCTCAAGGGTCCCACGCAGGACGGCTCCGTCATCGGCACGCCGAACTTCATGTCGCCCGAGCAGCTCACGGTCGGCGGCACGCCGAACCCGCTCACCGACGTGTGGTCGCTCGGCGCCTGCGCGTACGCTGCGTTCACCGGGCGCATCCCCTTCGAGGGCGAGGTGCTCGGCGACATCGTGCTGAAGGTGTGCGTCGAGCCGCTGCCCTCGCCGAGCAAGTACGCGATCGACGCGCCCGACGGCATCGACGCGTGGTTCCACCGCGCCTGTCAGCGCGATCCGTCGAAGCGCTTCCAGAGCATCGAGGAGATGAGCGAGGCGCTTGCCAAGGTGTGTGGTCTCGGGACCGTCAAGGTCGCCACGCACGCCGAGGACCGCGTCCAGTACGCCCTCCGGCCGGCCTCGCAGGAGATGCTCGACGCGCTCGCCGAGGACATGCCGAAGCCGGGGATGAACGCGAAGACCGCGCTCCTCGCCGGGATCATCGTGGGGGTCACGCTGATGGTCGGCCTCGTCGGCTTCCTCGCGTGGCGCGAGAAGCAGCAGGAAGAGGCGGACAAGCCTCCGCCGCCGGCGCTCACCGCACCGGCCCCCGTCGCGCACTGAGCGTCTTCGCGCGCGCGCCGCCTTACGACGACGACGACGACGACGACGACCGGGCCGCGAGCGACGCGTAGGAGCGGCCTTCGGGGTGGCCCTCCTCGACGGGGAGCGACGCCTTCGACCAGCCCGCCTCGACGGTCTCGCCGAACGAACCCTTCTTGCCCTCCCACCCGGCGGTCTGGTCGAGCAGCGTGGTGAAGCCCGCGTCCTCGAGCATCTGCCCGGCGCGCGCGCTGCGGGCGCCCGTCTTGCAGCCGAGGATGAGCGGGGCGTCCTTGGGGAACGCCTTTTCCATGTGCGCCACGAACTCGGGGTTCGGCACGAGGGCGCCGCCGCTCGTGATGGAGATCGGCACGTTGAACGCGCCCGCCGGATGTCCGGCCGCGAACTCCTCCTCGGTGCGGACGTCGACGTACGTGAACGACTCGCCCGTCATCTTCGCGTGGGCCTCGGCAGGGGTGATGCGCGTGACGCTCATGCCGGCACCTTAGCAATCGTTCCTCGGTAGAGGTAGCGCCGCTCGCCCGCGCCGGACGCTGCGGCGTGAGCGGCCTCGATCCGGACGCGGTCCGGTGACAGCACGCACGCGGGGTCGGTGGCCGCGGCGTCGCCGGTGAGCGCGAAGCTCTGGCAGCGGCAGCCGCCGAAGTCGACGGCGCGCCGCTCGCAGCTGCGACACGGCTCCTGCATCCAGTCCTCGCCGCGGTACGTGAGCAGCGCCGGCGACGACTCCCAGATCACGCCGAGCGAGCGGTCGCGCACGCTGTCGAAGGTGAGCGACGTGATGCTCGTCGCGGCATGACAAGGCACGACGCGCCCGTCCGGGATGACCTGCACGAAGCGCCGCGCCCAGCCGTCCATGCAGGCCTTCGGGGTGGTGCCGAAGTAGTCGGGCTTCACGAAGAGCACGTCCATCGTCCCGCGGAGCCGCTCGCGGTGCGGGGCGGCGCGGGCAGCGGCCTCGTCGAGCTGCGCGCGCGTCGGCAGCAGCTGGTCGCGGTTCGACAGGGCCCAGCTGACGTACTGCGTGTTGGCGAGCTCGAGGCGGTCGGCGCCCACGGACTCCGCGAGGGCGACCAGCGCGTCGACCTCGCCGAGGTTCGCGCGGTGCAGCACCACGTTCATGGTGAGCGGCAGCCCGAGCTCCTTCACCCAGCGCATCACCTCGAGCTTGTGGGCGTGGCCGGCATAGCCGCCGATCTCGTCGGCCAGCGCAGGGTCGGCGCTCTGCACGCTCACCTGCACGTGGTCCACGCCCGCCGCGGCAAGGCCGTCGAGCCGCGCGCGCGTCAGGGGGATGCCGCTCGTGACGAGGTTCACGTAGAGGCCGAGATCGTGGCCACGCCTGGCGATGACCTCGAGGTCCTTTCGCGCGAGCGGCTCGCCGCCCGTGAGGTGCAGCTGCACGACCCCGAGCGCCTCGGCCTCCTCCAGCACGCGGCACCAGTCGGCCGTCGTCAGCTCGCCGCCGTGCTCCTTGAGGTCGAGCGGGTTCGAGCAGTACGGGCAGCGGAGCGGGCACCGGTACGTGAGCTCCGCGATGAGCGTGTAGGGGCGGGGCGCGGTCATCGCTCGAGGAGCCCCTTGTCACGCAGCTCCTCGACGAAGCGCACCACGTCGCGCTCGATGTCGGCGCGGCCCGCGCCCTCGTGCTCGGCGAAGAGCTCGTCGGCGATGGTCGCGACGGTCCGCGTACCATCGAGCTTGCGCGCGATCGCCGCCGCGGCGTCGTTCAGCTCGAGCCCGCGCTCCGGGTAGATCAGCATCAGCCGGTCCGCGTGGCGATCGTGCTTCAGGCGTGCCTTCTTCGCGAGCCTCGGCACGAACGAGCCGTCGATCACCGAGGCGGTCATGCGAGCGGATGCGCGACCGCGAGCGCGTCGAGGAGACCCCACAGGATCTGCGTCTTCGTGACGAGCGCGTCGACGCAGCGCTCCTGCTGCTCGCGCGTCGTGGCGTTCGCGAGCACGAAGTCGATCGCCTCGCGCGAGTCGACCTTCGCGCGGTCGACGCGGCCGCGGAAGTACGCGAGCGTCTCGGCGGCCACCCACGGGTAGTGCGTCTCCCACGCGACGATGCGCCTCGCCATGATGTCGGGCGAGAAGAACTCGGTGAGCGACGACGCGACCGCCTCGACGAGCGGCCGCTCGCGCACGAGCTGCACGTACGCGTCGCACGCGAACCGGACGCCGGGGAGCACGCCGCGCAGGCTCTTCACCTCGCCGACGTCGAGGCCGACGCCCACGGCGAGCTTCAGCCACTGCTCGATGCCGCCCTGGCCCTCGGCGGCCCCGTCGTGATCGGTGATGCGGTGGATCCACACGCGCCGGAACGCCGGATCCTCGGACTTCGAGAGGATGATGGCGTCCTTGATGGGGATCCGCGTCTGGTAATAGAAGCGGTTCCGCACCCACGCCTGGATCTGCTCGCGCGACAGCTGGCCGGCGTGCATCGCGATGTGGAACGGGTGACGATCGTGGTAGCGCTGCTCGCCCTCGGCGCGGAGGCGCGCCACGAAGGCGTCGGCGTCGAGGAGCTCGCTCACAGGGTGATCTCCATGCCGTCGAACGCGATCTCCCAGCCGGCGCCGGTGACCGCGTCACGCTCCGGGGTTCCTGCCCGGAGGATCGGGTTCGTGTTGTTGATGTGCGTGTAGATCTTGCGCGCGCCGGGCAGGCTCAGCTGCGCGAGGCTGCCGCCCGGGCCGTCGATCGGGACGTGCGCCATGTCCTTCGCGACCGCCTTCGACAGGCCGAGCCGCACGAGCTCGTCCTCGCGGAAGAAGGTGCCGTCGAACAGCACGACCGCGTGGCCCTCGAGCGGCACGTCACGGGCGCTCGCGCAGGCGGCGGCGTAGGCCAGGGCCGGCCCGTCCTCGACGGCGGCGTCACGGATCGAGAGCGCGACGTTGTCCTCCGCGCTCTCCGCTCCGTGGCCGACGAGGTGGACGGGGAGCTTGCCGGGCGCGGGCAGCGCGCGGAGACGGAGGCCGAGCGCGAGGCCCGCTGCATCCCGGAGCTCGACCTCCTCGCCGAGCACGAGCGGGCGGAACACGACCTGACCCGGGAAGCGCTGCAGCGTGCGCACGAGGATGCTGGCCTCGAGCGCGCGCCACACCGCGGCCGTCGCGTAGAGCGCGAACGGCTGGGACTCGCGCAGCGAGAAGAGGCCGAGCACGTGATCCATGTCGCCGTTGGTCAGGACCACCGCGCCGATCGGCGTGTGGCGCGGGCTCCTCGGCCAGAGCGCCTTCGTCTGCCGGATCTGCGCGAGCACGTCGGGCGAGGCGTTCACGAGCACGTACCGCTCGCCGTCGGCCGTCACCGCCACCGAGTCCTGCGTGCGCGCCTCGAGCCCGGGGCGCCCCTCGCGGACGTCGACGCAGTTCGGGCACCCGCAGTTCCACTGCGGAAAAGCGCCGCCCGCGGCGGAGCCGATCACGATCGCGCGCATGGGCATCATCCTAGATCGCTTCGCCGCTGGATCGCCGGCCGGGAGCCGATTCCGCAGCGACTTGGTCTGGACGCGTCCACGCTCCGTGCCAGACTTCCGGGACCGCCATGAAGACCTGGACCACGCCGAACGCCGTCGAGATCAAGATGGACGCCGAGATCTCGTCCTACCAGGACGACAGCTACGACCCCGCGAAGGACGGCCCGCTGTTCGTGCAGGGCGCTCCGTCGAACGTCGTCACGCCCGCCGAGACCGACGGCACGACCACGCTCCCCAGGGCCTGAGCCTCCCGCGCGTCAGCGGCAGGTCGCGGGCTCACCGAGCGCGCGGTCGGCGGCCCGGCGCACCGGCAGGCGCGCGTCCTTGCTGCGCAGCGGGGCGAGGCGCGCCTCGAGATCCTTCGGGTGCAGCGCGCCGAGCGCCTCGATCGCGGCCATGCCGATGCGGTCGTCGCCCTCGTCGACCGGGTCGCGCGTGGCCAGCGCGAGCTTCGTGAGGCGATCGGCTGCATTCTGCATGCACATCGCGCCGAGGGTTCGCGCGGCCAGGGCCCGGACCTCGGGATCCTCCTTCTCGTCGTCGAGGCGGTCCCGGACCTTGCCGGCCTGCGCCGTCGCCTTGTGCTTGCCGAGCGACGCGAGCGCCGACATGCGCACGCGCGGGCTCCGGTCCTCGAGCGCCGTGACGAGCGCCCCCGTGGTGGACGCGTCCTGCGGGAGCGCGCCGAGCGCGTCGGTGGCGGCGACGCGCACGAACGTCCACGGATCGCGCTTGCTGGCCTCCGCGGCGGCGGCGATGCCGGCGGGCTGCGCCGAGCTGCCGATGACCTTGAAGGCCGCCTCGCGGACGCGCGGCTCCGGATCGGCGGCGGCGGCGACGACGTGCGGGAGGATCGGCGCGATGCCCGCGGAGAGCTCGACGGCGTGCGTGCGCACCGCCAGATCCGGGTCACGCCGCACGAGGTCGGCGAGCCGCGACAGCTCACCCTCGGTCGCGTCCGGAGCGCGGGCGAGCGCGGCGAGCGGCTGCGCGAGCAGGTAACGCGTCGGCATGTCGGGCGAGGCGCGGAGGAGATCGGCGATGGCCACGTCGGCCTCGGGCCGTAGCTCGGGGAGCTTCGCGGACGGCGCGCGCCGCAGATCGCGGCGCGCGACGGCCGGCAGCTCGCGGCTCGT